>CAZTZN010000042.1:0-28674 GCA_964617715.1 uncultured Armatimonadia bacterium
CGGCCTGGGGCTGATGCTCGGCTTCGAGTTCAAGCGCAACTTCGACCTGCCCTACATCTCGCGCAGCATCACCGAGTTCTGGCGCCGCTGGCACATCTCCCTGTCCACCTGGCTGCGCGACTACCTGTACATCCCGCTGGGTGGCAATCGCATCTCTCCGCGCCGCACCTACGCCAACCTCGCCATCGTCATGCTGCTCGGCGGCCTGTGGCACGGCGCACAGTGGACCTTCGTCATCTGGGGCGCGATCCACGGCGCCCTGCTTGCGCTCGAACGCCGGCGCGGCAAAGCGCCCATCTACGCCCGCCTGCCCGGGCCGCTGCCGACGCTGTGCACCTTCGTGCTGGTGCTCATCACCTGGGTGTTCTTCCGCGCCGAGACCTTCGGCGCATCGGTGGACTACCTGGGCGCGATGTTCGGCCTGGCCCAGCCCGCGACCGCCGCGCCGCTCATCGCGCCCCTCCTGTATCAGCCGCAGTATCTGATCGTGATGGCCGCGTGTGTGCTGATCCACCTGCTGCGCCTCGACACCTGGGAGGCGGCGCAGGAGGTGCGGCCGGTGCGCATGGCGTGGGCGTCGGTGGCCATGGTCGCATCCGCCCTGATTCTGTTCACGCAGAGCTACAACCCGTTCCTGTACTTCAGGTTCTGAGGACCATGCCCGAGCAAGAACTCGCCACAGCAACTGCCATCGAGACCCCGCGAGCGCGATCGGAGCCGCGCGTGAGTCGCATCGCCTTCATCGGCGGCTTCCTGCTGCTGATCTTCGCGGTACCGATAGTGCAGACCGCGTGGGAACTCAGCCGCGGCGAGCCCGTGCAGGCGCTGGAGGTGTTTGCGACGCCACTCACCGCCGAGGGTCTGGCCCGGTATGAGCGCACCCTCGAGGACCACTCGGTGATCGGCCGCGCCGTGCGCGAGCGTTGGCACTGGCTCAGCCTCGTCGCTCTGAACGCCGGCAACCAGAAGGCCGTGGTCGCGCGCGAGCGCAGCCTGTTTTACCGCCCCAGCCTCGACTTCGCGCTCGCCCGTGGCTTCATGGCCGATCCGCAGGCCGAGGGCCATCCGGTGCGGGCCATCGTGGCCTTCCGCGATTGCCTGCGCCGGCAGGGCGTCGAGCTGGTGCTGCTGATCGCGCCGGGTAAGGAGAGCATCTACCCCGAGTGGCTCAGCCGCCGCTATCCGTCGGAGCAGGGCCCGCCCTCGAACCGGGACATGGACGCCTTCCTCCAGGCGATGCGGCGGGCCGGCATCACGGCCATCTACCCGGACGAGGCACTGTGGCGGGGCAAGGTCACGGGCCCGATGTACCTGCGCCAGGACACGCACTGGACGCCCGAGGGCATGGCCATCGCCGCCGATGAGCTGGCGCGCGCGCTCGGGGATGCGTTCGCCGGACCGGGTGGGCTGACGGCGCAGCCGGTCACGGTCACGCGCCACGGCGACCTCTACGACATGCTCGGGCTGCCCGACTACCTGCCCGAGCCCATGCCGCCTGAGACCGTGACCGTGCGGCAGGTGGTGGACGCCTCCGGGCGGCCGGTGGAGCCCGACCCGGAATCGCCCGTGGTGCTGCTGGGCGACAGCTTCACCAACATCTACTCGGTCACCGCGATGGGCTGGGGTGATCACGCCGGGCTCGGCGAGCAGCTCGCGCTGCGTCTCGGTCGCCCCGTGGACATCATCGCGCTCAATGACGGTGGCGTAAACAGCGCGCGCATGAACCTGGCGCGCCGTCCCGACGCCCTCGCGGGCAAACGCGTGGTAGTGTGGCAATTCGCCGCGCGCGACCTGGTGGTCAGCAACGGCGAGTGGCGATTGATTGAGATCGAACCAGGCAGGGAGGCCAACGATGATGAGACGCATTGACGCTCTGGCGATCGTGATCATGGCCGCGCTGGCGACCGTGGCGCTGCTGGGCTGCCCGCGCCATGAGGAGGTGGCGCAGGTCGAGCCGCCGCCGACACCAGCCGCGATGCCCGAGCCGGGAGCGGCGCCCCCGATCGAGGTCGCTCCCGCGACGCCAACGCCGGGTCAGCCGGCCGAGATCTCCGTGGCCCCCGCGCAGCCGGTTCCGGGGGCGACTACGCCCGCGGCTGCGCAGCCGGCGGCGACGACGCCGCCCGCGGACGCCTCCGCACAAGCCGCACCGTCTGCGCCCGCCGCCTCGACGCCTGCGCCCGCGACATCGCCGCCCACACCTGCGGCATCGGCGCCCGCGCAGCCTGCCTCCGCACCGTCGCCAGAGCCCGTATCCGCACCCCCTGCTGAGGAGGGCACAGTGGTTATCGGCCGCATCACCGTGGTCTCCCACGTGCCCGACCCCTCAGAGGTCCCGTACACCGAATGCCTGACCATGATCAAGTACACGGTCGAAAGCGTGGAGAGCGGCTCCTACGACGACCCCGAGCTGCTGGCGGCGTTCTGGGGGATGCGCGACGCCAGGCTCCAGCCCGCCGCGAAGTTCCGGGTCGGCCAGCGGCATCGACTGGTCATCGAACCCCTCGCCGACCACCCCGACCTGCTGCGCGCCATGCAGGCCGACGACACCAACGAGTTCGCGCTGGCGCCACAATGGGTGGTGCAGTACAGCGCGCTGTAGGCTAACCGGAAAGGGATGACCGACGTTGAAGCTGACGCGATGTTGCATGTTGTTGATCGCAGCGACGCTCCTGTTGCTGAATGTACCGGCCCTGGCGGCCCGGGGCGGCCGGCCGACGCCTGAGGAGGCCGCGGCCCTGGCCGCGTTGAAGGGACACCTCAGCGGGATGATCGTATGGGAGAGCAACCGCACGGGCGCCTGGGAGCTGTACGTGATGAACGCCGACGGGACCGGCGCGCGTCGCCTGACCTCGCTGGGCACGCCCGGCGACCCCCTGGCGTACACCTCGTACCTGCGCCCGCGCTTCTCGCCCGACGGCCGCAAGATCCTCTTCGCCTACGGCAAGGCCAACGCCCCGGTTGAGTGCTGGCTCGCCGACGCCACGACCGGCCAGGCGCACCAGGTGACCGGCGGCATTCCTCTCAACTGGTTGCCCGACGGCTCGGGTTTCCTCCTCATGCGCGACAAGCAGATCTGGCGTCACGACCTGCGCACCGGCGAGGACTCCCTGGCGGTGCCGCTCGTGATCGAAGATGCGACTGACTACGGCGGCGGCATGGTCGGCTACGTGGCGCCCGACCTGAGCGCCGGGGTGTTCCGTTTCCGGCGGAACGAGTACATTCGCCTCAATGACGGCACCATCGCCAAGACCACCGGCGGATGTGAGCCGCACCTGACCGCCGATGGGCGCTACATGTACTGGGTGCAGGGCCCCAAGGACTTCCGCGTGTGGGACACGCAGACCGACGAGGAGTGGCAGATGTTGGGCACACCGCCGGTCGAGCCCTACAATTACACCTACTTCCCGACGGTCTCGGCCGACCTGCGCTGGCTGATGTACGGCGCTTCGCCGGGGCAGCATGACCATAGCACCAGCGACTACGAGGTCTACATGCAGCAGCTCGACAACTGGCGGGCGGTGGGCAAGCCGGTGCGGCTGACCTTCAACACCGGCACCGACCGCTGGCCGAACCTGTGGCTGGGCGCGCGGCGGGTCGGTGATGGTCCCTACGATGTCGCCGGCAACCGTCAGACCAACCCTCCACCGCCGCCGATCACTATCTTCAGCTTCAAGGCCGAAGACGCCGATCCCGACTGGGGCGGCGACTGGGGGCTGTGGCCGCAGGTCGAGGGCTGCGGCGGCGAGGCCACATGGGCGGAGGAGGATGCCGAAGGCGGCGCGGGTGGATCGATGCGCATCACCTATGACATCGGCGCCGACCCGCGCAGCTTCTCGATGTGGTTTGCACCCGGGCGCAACGTCGATCTGTCGGCGTATGACCGCTTCGTGATCTATGCGCGCGGCAACGTGCCCTCGTTCACGCTGGTGGTCAAGGACCGCAGCGCCGACCCGGAGGGCAAGACCGACGCGGGCATCGCCGATCTGCCGGTCACCGGCGTCACCGGGCAGTGGCGGCGCTTCGAGCTGCCCTTTGCCGACTTCGTGCCGCGTGTGGCGGGCGCCGCCATCGACTGGAGCGCCATCAATCACGTGGGCGTCGCCTTGATCGGCGACCGCAACGCGGTGTCGGGCACGCTGCAGGTGGACAATCTGCGCGCGCTGCCCCGCTGATCGACACGGCGGCGGAATCCACCGGAGAGGACTGGGGAACATGCATGGATGGCACCGGCAGGTTGTCCTGGGAGTGTGCGCACTCGTGTGGCTGAGTGGACCGGGTGCGGACGCGGCGGGCGTCTCACCCAATGATGGCGAACGCGCCGCCCTGAGCAGCCTCAAGGGCCGTATCGTCGGACAGATCGTGTGGGAGAGCAACCGCGACGGGCACTGGCAGCTCTACACCATGAACGCCGACGGCACCGGTGCGTGTCGGCTCACCTCTGGCCCGGGCAACGACACCCAGGCGCGCTTCTCGAGCGACGGCACCCGCATCCTGTTCACGCGCAGCGTGCCCGGCCAGCCGGAGGCCGTGTGGATCATGAACAGTGACGGCTCGGACGCGCGCCCGCTCATTGAGAACGCGTCGGGGGCCCGGTGGCGTAAGGGCGACCACGCGGTGCAGTTCGTGCGCCGCATCCGGCCGGGCGTGGACGCCTGGGGGACGTGGGAGTACGACTTCGCCACCCGCAGGCAGGTGCTGCTCTTCCCCATCCCGGGCATCGAGTTCGAGCCGCAGATCCGCGTCGCCATCGGCAACGACGACGGCACGCGCTTCGTGGTCTGGTCGCCACGGCCGCGCGGGACCTGGGTGTGCTCGCCCGACGGCCGGCTGCAAAAGCACGTGCACCCCGGCTGCGAGGGGCAGGTCGCGCCGGATCAGCGCTACGCCTACGGGGTGCACGACTCGGGCCGATTTGTGCGCTTCAACCTCTCCGATGGCGAGCACCTGGTGTTCTTCGAGGAGCGCACCGGCGAATGGAGTCACACCTACTTCCCCCGCGTATCGGCCAACTGCGACTGGCTCATCTACGGCGCCTGCCCGCCCGACCAGCACGACCATGACACCAGCGACTACGAGATCTTCCTGGTGCCCCTGAAGAACTGGTCCACGCCGGACGAGCCGGTGCGACTGACCTTCAACACGGGCACCGACCGCTGGGCCGACATCTACGTCGCTCCTGCGGGCGCGGCCAACCCGCTGCCCGACGGGCCCTACGACACCGTCGAGAACGTGGCCATCAACACGCCGGGCCCCGCGCCTGCCGTGCCCGCCGCGCCCACGCCCGCCACGGCGGCGCCCCCGGGCGCTCTTGCGATCGTCACCTTCGCGGCTGAGGACGCCGACCCCGACTGGGGCGGCGACTGGGGGCTGTGGCCGCAGGTCGAGGGCTGCCAGGGCCAGGAGACGTGGGTCGCCGAGGACGCCGAGGGTGGCGCGGGCGGCTCGATGCGCATCGCCTATGACATCGGCGCCGACCCGCGCAGCTTCTCCATGTGGTTCGCACCCGACAACCCCGTTGACCTGTCCGCATACGACCGCTTCGTGATCTGGGCCAAGGGCGACGTCCCCTCGTTTACCCTTGTGGTCAAGGACAGCAGCTCCGACCCCGAGGGCGCCAACGATATCGGCATCGCCGACCTCGTGGTCACCGGCGTCACCGGTCGCTGGCAGCGCTTCGAGTTGCCCTTCGCCGACTTCGTGCCCCGCGTGGCCGGCACCGCCATCGACTGGCGTGCCATCAATCACGTGGGCGTCGCCATGATCGGCGACCGCAACGCGACATCGGGGACGCTGCAGGTGGACAATGTGCGCGCGATCGCGGCCCAGTGAGTCGGTCGGGCCTCAGGCGCCCGCAGGTGTGGCCGATACGACATGCGTCCGCTGACCGGCAATCGCGCGGAGCGCCGGGGAAGTGCTCGCGTGCCCTCGCGGGTATGATCGTGCGTCGGCTCCCGCAGACCTGCGCCGCTTCGAGGACGGCGGCGATGTTGGCCCGGGGCACATCCGGCCAGGAGACATCGCAGGTCGGGCACAGCACCGGGCGGGCGCGCCCCAACGCACCTGCGCGGGCGAAAGGCGCACCGATGTGTCCCCGGGTTATCACCGGCGGTCAGACTGCTTCACGGTTTGCGAATGCCCGCCGGGCGACGGATGGACCGACCTGTTCCATCCGACCTGTGACCATGGCGGGCGCCCTTGCCCGCCACCGACAATCCCTGGACGCCCCCTGTGCGCACGTCCCGCTTGCTACTTTCGGCGCGATAGGGTATAGTGGCGGTGAGGGAACATACAGACGAGTTCCCCGCAGCACCCGTTGGGCACGCTGTTCAGGACGCTCTGGTCTTGGCTCGGACGTACACTTCCCCGCACGCAGTTCGCGTGCGCCGTCTTCTCCAGGCCTGACTGGCAGTTGACGCATCCCCTCGATGAGTGCTACTCCGCTCCCGGCATGCGCTTTCGCACGTACTCGTACGGACGATTCACCGCATCCGACCCAGCTACGCCGGGCCGGCGGAGACAACTCTTTCGATAGCTGGCGACAAGAAGGTAGTGCAATGACACACAAGCGTATCAGTCTCGACGACCGCCTGCGACGCGCAATTGAGGCGGCCGGCTACACCGAGCCCACCCCCGTCCAGCGGGCGGCAATCCCGCCGGCCCTCGAGGGGCGTGATCTCATCGGCACCGCCCAGACGGGCACCGGCAAGACGGCCGCCTTCGTGCTGCCCATGCTGCAGGCGTTGCTGACCGCGCCGGGCAAGCGCGGGCGCACGCGGGCGCTCATCGTCACCCCCACCCGGGAGCTGGCCGAGCAGATCCATGACGAGATCAGGGAGCTGGCGGGCTTCACCGACCTGCGCTCGGCCACGGTCTACGGGGGAGTGGGCATGGCCCCGCAGGTGGACGCGCTGCGCGGACGCGCGGACATCATCGTAGCCTGCCCGGGCCGCCTGCTCGATCACGTGCGGCGGGGCAACGCCGACCTGAGCGGCGTCCGGACGCTGGTGCTGGATGAGGCCGACCGGATGCTCGACATGGGCTTCCTGCCCGACGTGCGGCGCATCGTGGCGCAGACGCCGCGGGAGCGGCAGACCATGCTGTTCTCGGCCACCTTCGCCCCCGAACTCGACCGCTTCGCCCGCGAGATCCTGCGCGACCCCGAGCGCATCGAGATCGGCATGACCGCCCCTGCGGAGACCGTCGAGCACGCCCTGTGCCCCGTGGCGCACGACCAGAAGACCGCGTTGCTGCTGGCATTGCTCGACTGCACGGACACCGCCTCGGTGCTGGTGTTCACGCGCACCAAACACCGCGCCAACCGGCTGGCCAGGCAGATCGGGCGGGCGGGCCGCCAGGCGGCGGTACTGCACTCGAACCGCTCGCAGAACCAGCGCCAGAAGGCGCTGGACGCGTTCCGCTCGGGCCGGGTGCAACTGCTGGTCGCGACCGACATCGCGTCGCGGGGGCTGGACGTGGACACCATCTCGCACGTAATCAACTACGACATCCCCGGCAGCGCGGACGACTACATCCACCGCATCGGGCGGACCGGGCGAGCGGAGCGCGCCGGCGACGCCATCACCCTGGTCACGCCCGACGATCGGGCCGCGGTGCGCGACATCGAGCGTGCCCTAGGCGGGCGCATTCCCATCCGTACCGTCGAGGGCTTCGACACCGGCGCGCGGGTGCAGGCATCGGCCACCGCGCGATCGGAGTCGGCAACGTCTTCCGGCGCGCGCACGGGCGGCTCTTCCCGCGGCCGGCGGCGCAGTCGGGGCGGGGGCCGCAGGGCCTCTGCCGCACGCTGAGGCAAGGCAGTCTGAGATGCACATCGGCGGCGCATCCTCCCGGATGCGCCGCCGATGCCGCACCAACCACCCTCCCATACTGCAGCAGCTTCACCGACGGAGACATGACCTTCCGCTCCCCCTCATTGCCCGAGGGCCGGGCCGCGGTCGTGTCCCCACGGCTGCGCTTCAGCTCTGCTGCTGCGTCGCCCGCTCCGGCCAGGCGATCAGCTCGTCATCCTCCTCAGGCCCACGCCGCTGATGGAACACGTGCTCCCAGGCGACCGCGACATGCCCCCCGAAGAGGAGCATCTGCGCGCCCAGGAAGCACCACATGGAGAACACCACGATGCCGGTCAGGCCGCCATAGAAGCTGCCGTGGTGGAGAGATTGCCGTATCGTCCAGGTGAAAACCGCGGAGGCCGCCTGCCACAGGGCGGCGGCGAAGCCCGCGCCAACCAGCGTTGCCGTCGCCGGTACCCGCTGCACCGGCATGAACTTGTAGAGAAGCGCGAAGGCGACGTAGGCCAGCACGAACTGCGCGACCAGCAGAAAACGCGGCCGAGCGTGCTCGAGCAGCTCTCCGCTGCCCCCGGGGAACCGCGCCAGCCAGGCGTGTGCCTGAGCCAGGAAGGCCGCGAACAGCACGAAGCTGCCCAGCAGCAGGCCGGCGACGACCATCATGGCCAGCGCGACGGCCTTGCGGTGCAGGTAGCTGCGCAGCATCTTCCCGGGCCAGATGTCGGTGAGCGCGCGCTCGACGATCTCGAACAGCCGCATGCTCGCCCACACCAGCGCGATGACGCTGATGGCGCCGGCCATGTGCGTGCCCGGGTACTGCAGCAGCTCATCAACCTGGGGCATGATCCGGGCCGCGGCCTCAGGGCCGAGGGAACCTACCGCTACCACGATCTCCTGGTAGGCGTCACTGCCCGGCCCCAGCACCACCTGCAGGGCGGCGGCGAGCAGGATCCCCAGCGGGGCGAGGCACATCAGAGAGAAGAACGCGATGGCCGCGGCCATCAGCATACTCACACTGAAGCCGAACCGCAGGTAGGCGATACGCAGCACGCGCCACCACAGAGTGAGCGGTGACGGGGAGGCAGGCTCTGCGTTCCCATGCTCGCGATCGGTCTGCGTCGGCACGACCTCTGCCCCCGATAGTGGCGCCAGGCGTGAGTGCGATGGCCCGGCCCGGCGCTCGGCCGGGCGGACGCGCGTGCGAACCCGCAACCGCCGCGCACGCACAGCGGATCAGCGGATGCTTCCTCCCGCGGACGCCCGCACCTTCGTCGCGCACCGTCTTCGATGCCGCACAGAGGTCACCGGGGGGCGGTGGCTGAATCTTGCGCGACGCGCCGATTCCTTCAGCCTCGAGGTGCCGCCGTGAGCGTGACCTGCCGGCGAGATCGTATCGTTCTGCCGACGTACGTTCAGGGCCCGCCCGACCCGCACCCGAACTTCGAGCGCCCGATCTACCCCTACACCATGCAGGACGACCTGCAGCATCGCGTCGAGGAGCGCGAGTACCTGGCGCTGCACCTCGAGAACGAGTTCCTGCGCGTGATCGTGCTGCCGGAGCTGGGCGGGCGTGTGTTCTCCGCCTTCGACAGGATCGCCGGCCGTGAGGTGTTCTACCGCAACAACGTGGTCAAGCCGGCGATGGTGGCCTTGCGCGGGGCGTGGATCAGCGGCGGCATCGAGTTCAACTGCTTCACTCGCGGACACTCGCACACCACCATGGCGCCGGTGAGCTTCGAGGTGCACTCGCGCGACGAGGCCGGGGAAAGGGCGACGATCACCGTCTCCAACATCGACCTGGTGAGCCGCGCCCGCTGGGAGATCGGCCTGTCACTCGAATCCGGCGACCCGCGCCTGCATCAGTCGGTGTATCTGCGCAACCGCATGCCCTGGCGCCAGCGCTACTACTTCTGGGCCAACTCGGCCCTTCCCGCCACCGACGACCTGCAACTGGTCTATCCGGCCCGCAAGGCGCGGCTCTCACGTGAGGGCATCGTGGACTACCCGCTCTGGCAGGGCCGCGACCTGAGCCTGCACCGCAACCACGTCACCGCCAACGACATCTTCACGCTGGACGTGGACGAGGACTTCTTCGGTTGCTACTACCCCGCACAGGACGCCGGCCTCGCGCACCTCGCGCGTCACGCCGACAGCATCGGTAAGAAGTACTTCACCTGGGGTACCGAGGATGCGGGGATGATCTGGGTCGATCTGCTCACCGACGACGACGGGCAGTACGTGGAGCTACAGAGCGGGCGTTTCGTCGATCAGAACGTCTACGAGTTCATGCGCCCCTTCCAGGAGATGCGCTGGAACGAAGTGTGGTGGCCGCTGCACGGCATCGGCGGATGGGTGTGGGCGAGTGAGGACGCGGTGCTCAACTTCCGCCTCGAGGACACGCGTGCGCAGATCGGCGTCCTGACCTGGCAGGAGTTCAGGGGCGCGCGCGTCGGCACCCGCGTCGGGGAGAGTGTCCTGTGGTCGCAGGTCACCGATCTCGGCCCGACGACGCCCTTCGTCACGAACGCCGACCTGGGCCCGACCGCGACATCGGCCGATGAGCTGATCGTGACCGTCGAGGCCGGAGGCCGCGAGCTGCTGCGTTACGTCCACCCCCCGGCGTACACACGCCTGCCCTCGGTCATCGAAACCGGCGAGCGCGACCGCCCCGAGTCGACCCCGGAGGAGCAGGCGACCGCCGGCGAGCTGCATCTACGCGCGCTTGAGGATGAGCTTGCGGGCCGCTTCACCGACGCGCGGCGGCGCTGGGAGCCGGCGCTGCAGCGTGACCCGGCGCTGGCGACGGCGCATGTAGGCCTCGGCCTGCTCGACTACCGCCAGGGCCTCTACGAATCGGCGCGGGCGCAGTTCGCGCAGGCGGTGGCGATCGACCGTCACGACCATGAGGCGCGCTACTACCTCGCGCTGGCGGATGTCGCACTGGGCGAGTGTGAGCGCGCGATCCCCGTGCTGGAGCGCCTGGTATCGCTGGGCATGTGCGCCGACGAGGCGGCGGAGCTGCTCCTCCGGGCGCGCGGTGTGTCCTCTGCGGCGATGAGTTCGGCGGCGATGCTCGACCGCCCGGAGATCCTGCGCGACGAACCTGAGCAGTGGTTGGAAGTCGCGTCGGAGTACGCGGCCGTGGGGCGGCTCGACCAGGCGCTCGCCCTGCTGCGGCGTGGCTGCGAGCAGATCGAGCGCATACGCGCCCATGCGCTCGTGCACTATGCGATCGCGTACTACCTCGTGTGCACCGGCGACGAGCACGCGGCCCTGGCGGAGCGCGAACAGGCGCGCTCATGCGATCCGGCGGGCTGCTTCGCGTGGCGCTTGGAGGACCTCGACGTCCTGGGGGACGCTGTCGAGCGCGGCCCTGACGACTGGCGGGCGCGCTATCTGCTGGGCACGCTGCTGGCGGCGCTGGGGAGAACGGATGAAGCGATGGACGCGTGGCTCGCGGCGGCCGCGATCGACGATGGCTTCCCGCCGCTGCTGCGCAATCTCGGCTGGGGCTGGTGGCACCGGCACCGGAACCCGGACGAGGCCGAGGCCTGCTACCGCCGCGCCATCGAGCTGCGCCCGGATGAGTACCGGCTCTATCTCGAACTCGACCGGACGCTGGAGGAGGCTGAGCGCCCGGCGGAGGAGCGGCTGACGCTGCTCGCGTCCGCGCCCGAGTCGGTGCGCGAGCGCTGGCAGATCGCGGCGCGACTGGCGGCGGCGCTGGTGGCGCTCGGACGCTGGGACGAGGCGCTGGTGCAGTTGCGGGGCCATCGCTTCATTCCGTGGGAGGGAGCGCGGGGGATGCGCCATCTGTGGGTGGAGGCGCTGCTGGGCAGGGCGAAGGCGCTGGCTCAGGCCGGTGAGCACCAGGGCGCGCTTGCGTCCTGCCGCGAGGCGCTGGAGTACCCGCGCAACATCGGCGTGGGCCGGCGCGAGCGTCCGACGGACGACGCGCGCATCTGGCGCACGATGGCGGAGATCGCGGAACGCATGGGCGACGCCCACGCGCGGGCCGAGTATCTCGCGCAGGCCGCCGCGCTGGAGGCCGAGGAGTGACGGGCCGGGCGCGGCGTGCACCTGCGCTCGGGAAGGCCATGGGACATGCCGGGAGAAGACTCCCGTCGCGCAGCGATCCGCCGACGACGAGAGGTGGCGATGATGAAGCGGACGATCGTGTCCCCGTGGCGCTTCGTGGTGGGCCCCGACATCCTGCCCGAGATCGGCCTGCACGCGCGGTGGCTGGGCGAGAAGGCCCTGCTGATGGGCGGGCGGCGCGCGCTCGACGTGGTGAAGGCGCCGATCCTGGAGAGCCTGCGCGAGAGCGACATTGACTGCCACGTCGAGCATGGGCCGCACGTGGACAAGGTCAAGGGCCGCGTGGACGACCTGGTGCGCATCGGCCGCGAGCAGGGCGTGGACTTCGCCATCGCCTGCGGCGGTGGCCGGGTGATGGACACCGGCAAGGCGGTCGCACGCGAGCTGGATGTGCCGCTGATCGTGGTGCCCACCACCGCGGGCACCAACGCGGGCGGCACCATCTCCTCGGGCATCGAGGAGGATGACGTGGGGCGGCGGCACTGGTACCGCGGCCCGGACGTGGTCATGTGCGACACGCGAGTGATCGTGGGCGCCGGCGCGCGCTACCTCGCCGGCGGCATGGGTGACGTGCTGCCCTTCGGAGCGGGGCTGCCCATCGCGCGTGAGATGCGCCGGCCGGGCAACGCCGAGACGGGCGCACTGGGCCTGCACGACGCCTTTCCGACGGTCGCGGCGGAGGCAATCGGCCGACTCACCTACCGCCTGGTCATCGACCACGGCAAGCGCGCCTGGGACGCGGCGAAGTTGGGCATCCCCAGCGACGAGGTGGGCAGGGTCTGCGAGGCGATCTTCTACTGCTCGGCGGTCGGCGGCGCGGCCTGCGGCCTCGTCGGGGGCGATCACACCCTGCACCTGGCAAGTCACCCGCGCTGCACGCGCGAGCTGATCCACGGCGAGTGGGTGGCCTTCGGCACGCTGGTGAACCTGATCCTGTTCGGATCGCCGCTGAGCGAGATCGACGAGGTCATCGCCTTCAACCGCAGCGTCGAGCTGCCCACGTGCTTCGCCGACTTCGGCATCGACGAGATCACCCACGACGAGCTGATCGAGCACGCGCGAGGCATGGTCGGCCCCGACGGCACCTCCTCCTTCGGCCTCAACCGCAGCTTCACCCCGCGCGACATCGCCGACGCGATGCTCGAGGTCGATCATCTGGCGCGCACGCACCAGGCACGGGTGGGAGGGTGCGCATGAAGCGTGACGCGCGCGTGCCGGTTGTCGAGTTGGTCGGCGGCGAAACGCTGGCGGCGCTGATGCGCTCGGCGCCGGTGCAGGAGCTGATCGCCGGCCACGCCGACGTGATCGAGCTGGTGGCGGTCAAGTCCTACGGCGGCAACGCTTTCGTGCGGCGCGACGGCACGCGCGTGGTGCGGCTCAACGTCGCGCTCAATGCGAGCGCTTCGGAGTTCGTGCTGGTGCTGTGCCATGAGCTGGCGCACCACATCGCGGGCGTCCGGCGCAGGCACGACCCGAGCTGGCGCGAAGCCTGCGCGGACCTGCTCCGGCGCGCCGGCAGCCTCGGGCTGCTCAGCGACGAGGAGGTCGAGCAGGGCGTGGACACGGCGCTGCACGGGCCGGCCTCGATCTTCCGCGGCTGGGATGGGCGGCCCGGTCGGCGCGAGTGGCTGCGCAAAGGCGTGCTCAACCGCGATCGCGACGCCCTGCGCGAGCGGGGTATCGAGCCGGGCTCCCTGGTCACCTTCCGCTACCGCAATCAGTGGTGGCGCGGCGAGGTGGTGAAGGTCAACCGCAAGACCGTCAGTGTCGGCCAACCGGGCACCGGCGTCGCGCTGCTGCGGGTACCCTTCGGCCGCATCGTCGAGGCCGCCCCGCCGCAGTAGGGCGTCAGTCCCCCAGACTCGCGCGCAGCATTTCGATGGCGCGCGCGATCGCCTCCTGCGCGCGCAGCAGAGCGTCGGGGTCGGGCAGGATCGCCATCGAGTGGCGTCCGCCGGCGCTGGGCATGTCCACGAGCGCGCGCGCCTGTGCCAGCGCCGCCTCGCCCGCGGTCACGTCCACGCCCGCCTCGCGCCCGCGCGCAACCAGGTTCTGCAGCAGATAGAGGTACTCGTAGTCCTCCACGCCCTCACGCGCCATCTCCAGCCGAATCGAGCTGACCGGCCCTTCGACGCCGACCGGCGCGCCCGGATAGACCAGGAAGCCGTCGCCGTTGGGGTAGCGCACCCAGCGTCGCTCCCCCGGCTCTCCGCTCTGGCTGATGAACGCGTGCCAGCCGAACTGCCACGGGTCGTAGGTCAGCCAGTCGATCCCCCAAAACTCGTAGGCCTCGGCGCCGTAGGCGAAGCAGTAGTGCGGCAGCAGGCGCTCGATGGCACAGTAGGGAGTGTCGATGCACATCTGCCCGTCGGTGGTCCACCACACGCGGCTGCCGTCGGCGCGGATGGTCGCCAGCTCCTCGGGCATCACCCGCCCGTAGTGGCCCACGCCCCAGATGTCGAGGTAGCCCTGCCAGTCCGGCAGGTAGCTCCAGGTGCTGCAGTAGATCGGGATGTCGGGTGAGACTTCGTGGATCATGTCGCACAGCGCCTGCATCTGCGGGATGATGTAGTCGCGGCGCGAGAACCACGGCTCGTCGGAGATGTAGAGCACGAAGCGGTCGGCCCAGCCCATCGCGGTCACGTGATCCCAGAACAGCGCCAGCGCCTGCTGGTAGACCTCGCGGTACTGCTCACGCAGCCGCGATCGGTCGGCGCCCTCGAAGGGGAACTCACCCTCGTAGGGCTGCACGCCCCACAGCGTTCGCGGCGGATGCCCCCAGCCGAAGCAGTAGAGGTGCCACGGCGTGTAACTGTGCGCGAAGCCCAGCGTCTCGAAGTAGTAGCGGGCCTGGTCGTCGAAGGCGGTGAAGTCGGCCGTCACCCGGCCGTCCTCGAGGCGGAAGATCGGCTCCGGACGGACGCGATCGGGACAGACGCGGTGCTCTGCCATCAGCCGCCAGAGTCGGCGCAGACGCTGTTCGCCGGTGTCGCCGGGCAACGCCCACTGATTACCGGTGCCGCGCGCGTCGTAGATCGCCCGCACGTGATTCTCGTCGGGCAGCGCGAAGCCCCAGACGTGTACCGTGAAGGGCAGTTCGGCCACCGTGCCGCCGTCCGCGATCAGCCGCACGGTGCCGCGATAGTCACCGGGCGTCGCACCCTCGGGCACGCGCACGGTCACCCAGATCGGCTGGGTGGTGCGCGCGGCCAGGTCGAACTCGCGCGCCGGCGGCAGCGGGTCGGGCCACCATCCCGGCCAGCCGTCACAGCTCCCCGCAGCCGTCGGTATGCGCCGATGCCAGTCCGGCGCGTCGGATGAGTAGTAGCTGGTCTCGTGATCGATCGGCACGTAGCCGACCAGCGCCACCTCGGGCGCGGACAGCCGCTCGCCTCCATCGCTCACCGGCGCATCGACCTCGACGCGCAGGCCCGTCAGCGCCTCGGGGGCGCGCAGCGCGATCTGCAGCGGCTCCGCCTCATTGGCGGCGACGGTGATGCGCGCGCGCGGGATGTCGGCCGGCGCGGGGTCGTCGCGGAAGACCTTCACCACCGGGTTGACCGGCCACAGGGTCGGCGCGCCGACGCGACGCTCCGGGTGCGCCTCGATGGCGCCGACATGGCCGGGCACGACTTCGGCCAGCAGCACGCCATCGTACCAGACGGTGCCGGTGGTGTTCATGGTCAGGTGGAGCTGGAAGGTCGCGATGTCCGGGGGCATCTCAAAGATCCCCGACAGCAGCGTCCAGTCGTTGGTGCCGCTCAAGGCCGGGCCCGCGCCGGTGTACTGCTTCGTCGCGCACAGTCCGCCGTCGGCGTTGCGGTAGTGCGCGTGAAGCTGCACGCGGTCGCGGATGTCCTCGGTGCGCAGCCAGGCTGCGAACAGGTAGCTGCGCCCCGGCGTGACCGGGACATCCTGCCGCCACCCGGTCCACGCCGGGGTGGCGCCATCCGGGATGTGCATACGTGCCGCCCATCGTCCGAAGCGGCCTTCCTCGACCCGCGCCAGCTCCGCGCCCGCCGGCCGCTCGCCCTCGGCGCCACCGGGCCAGTCGTCGGGCAGCGCCTCACCTGACTCGAAGCTCGGGTTGCGCGCGAGGTTGACGGCACTCTCGGCCAGCGCGGCGTAGCTGTCATCGGCGACCGCTTCGAACGCGGGGTCGTCAGAGAAGTAGACGTGGAAGGTCGTGATAGTGCGGGCGGGCAGGTCGGCCTCGAACACCAGCGCGCCGCCGGCGAGGTAGCTCGCCAGCTCCTGCCGACCCGCTCCGACGCGCAATGACGCCCGATTGATCGTGCCCGCCATCCGGCCCAGGATGGGTGCGGTCGGCACATGCACCAGCACGCCCGCGCGCTCCTGGTCGGTCAGATTCGGCACGGTCACGGCCACACGCCAGGGCCAGGCATCGTCCAGCCACGGTGCGTCCGCGCCGACCTCGGCCAGCTCGAGACGCTCGGCCGGCCCCGCCTCGGCGGTGAGCGCCATCCCGCCATCGAGCGCCTCGAGGGTCACATCATCGAACCACGCGGTGCCGGTGCCGCGCAGCACCGTGCCCACGCTGAGCCGGTTCGCCTGCGCGGGCGCCTCGAACTCGAGGCTGATCTGGCGCCAGTCGAAGGTCCCGTCACCCGCGCGCTCCACCGGCCCGATCATCATCGGCTGCGCGGCGTCGCCCACATGCACGTACCAGCCGGCGTAGCCCACCACGTCCTGCGCGCGCACCCACGCCGTCAGCCGATAGCGCCGGCCGCCGGCCACGTAG
Source organism: uncultured Armatimonadia bacterium (assembly GCA_964617715.1). Lineage (GTDB taxonomy): Bacteria > Armatimonadota > Zipacnadia > Zipacnadales > UBA5352 > JALGVA01. The sequence continues at coordinate 16,672 of CAZTZN010000042.1, forward strand.
ATGCCGCCCTGACGCGTGGCGATCCAGGTCGGCTCGGCGCCCGGCGCGACGACCGTCTTCAGGCAATGCCCGCCCGAGTGCGGCCGCTCGGTCACCCACAGGGCGCGGTGCTGCGCATCGCCGGGATCGTGGCGCCATCCGTGGGGAGTGCCGTCGGTCCCCGCCTCGAGATCGCCGTTGCGCACGCCGGTCGCGGCCGTCAGGAAGTCGGGCACGGGCCACGCCAGCGGGTTGTCGGCGTAGACCCAGCAGGTCGCGCTGCCGCCGCCAGGACATTCGGCGGGGATGGTCAGCAGCGCACCCTCGGGGATCGGACCTGACGTGATGTCCCGGCCGTCCGGCGTCGCGATTCGGTAGAGCAGCTCCGCCCCGTCGGCGTTGCACACGCGCACCGCCTCAGCGCGCTGGCCCGCGAGGTCCGCCTGCCCCGGCCCGGCGCCGACTGTGACCGCGACCGGATCGCCTGCGGCATCGCGCGCCAGTGGGTTGCGGATCTCCACCGGCACGCGCGTGCGCCACACACCACCGTTGCCCACGTAGAGCGGATGGTGCCACTGCCGGGCCATGATAGGCGCGGCGGCGACCAAGGCGATCATCACCAACGTCGGCCGGTGCATCTTCATCGCGACGCCTCCTCGGACAGCGATCGGCCACGCGGCCACCCATGCCCGTCGCTTCCGCCTCCACGGCGGCACTCCTCCCTGCGTTGTGCGGGAGGTGCGGCGCACACCGCGTGCGAACAGAGCCGCCGGATGGCACACACGCCGGGAGACGGCACCGAGGAGACGACCATGAAGCTTCGCCCCGACCTGCTTGATGAGCGCTCGCCCGAGGGCCTTGAGGTCATCCAGCTCACCGATGACCCCGAAGTGCCCGCCTCGCACATCTACATGGAGGCACAGATCTTCACGCCCGACTCACAGCGCTTCGTGCTGCATCGCTCCGCACACGCGCACGGCAGCGACAGGGACGATCCGCTGCACCGGTATCTGCTGTGCGACATTGAGGACGGCTGCTCGCTCTCGCCGCTGACCGACGAGGTGGGCGCCACCGGGCCGTCGGTCAGCCCCGACGGCCGCTGGCTCTACTACTTCGTCAACCGGACGGAGATCGGCGGCGGGACGCTGACGCTGCGGCGCGTGCGGCTCGATGGCACCCGGCGCGATACCATCTGCGTGCTCGATGGGCCGCTGCCCGGCACCGACTTCCGGCCCAGCCGCATCTACCCGCTCTCGACCATCTCAAGCGACGGCAGGCGCGTGGCCATCTCCGGCTTCCTGGGCGACGGCGAGACCGAGGGCGCGCCTTACGGGCTGATGGTCTTCGACATCGAGGCCGCCACGGTCGAGCTGATCATTCACGGGCCGACGTGGTGCAATATGCACCCGCAGTACTGCCGCTCAACCGACCCGGACGCAAGTCATGACATCCTCATCCAGGAGAACCACGACAACATCGCCGACGCGCACGGAGTGGTGTCGCGGCTGACCGGCGGCCTCGGGGCCGACATCCACGTTATCCGGGATGACGGCGGCAACTTCCGCAACATGCCGTGGGGGCGCGACGGCAACGAGTTCTGCCAGGGCCATCAGTGCTGGCGCGGGCGCAGCACATGGGCGATCACCAGCACGGGCACACGCGAGCCGGCGGAGGCGCAGCTCATCGAAGGCCGGGCCGCGCCCCACGCGGGGCACGTGGGCATCGCTACGCCCGGCGGGGTGCGCAATGACTTGAGCCGCGACTTCCCCGACCCGCACTTCTATCACTTCGCCACCGACATCGCGGGCACGCGCCTGGTCTCCGACGCCGGGCCGCTGGGCCCGGACGCCTCGGTCCAACTCGCGGAGTTCGGCGACCCGGGCACGGAGGCGCTGCACGACTTCCGCTACCTGCTGAGCCCGCGCTCGACCTGCGAGAAGGGCGCGCACATCCACCCCTTCCTGTCGCCCGACGGCTCGATGGCGTTCTTCAACTCAGACGAGTCGGGCATCCTGCAGGCCTACATGATCCGCGGGCTGTGATGCCCGGTCATCCCCGCAGATCTACCAGGCACCGGAGGACCTCCAGGCGCAGGCGGTCCGCCATCACGGCGCCGCCGACAGGGCCGTTGTGCGGGTCGTCGCCCACCACCTCGGCGACGCCCTCGGTCAGGATGCGCTCGGCGCGCGCGACCGCTTCGGCAGCACGCCCCGCGGCGCGCGCCTCATCGGCGGCCTGCCGCAGCATCGTCAGGTACTCGTAGTCGGCGATCCCCTGCCGCCAGGCGTCCCAGCGCTTGGAGCCGACCATCCCCTGCTCACCGGCGTAGGCCATGGCGTAGCTGACGCCGCCGACGTAGTCGCTGAAGGTCATGGCGTTCCGGTCGGTGTACACCCACATGCCGATGCCCTGCAGGCCGTAGCTGAAGGCCTTCCACGACAACCAGCGGTAGTAGCCGAAGGGCGGCATGTTCTTCTCGCTGGCGCAGACGTACATCCACGAAGGCAGCCGCGTCCGGTGGAACAGCTCCGCGCCGCCCAGCCGGGTCAGCAGCCCCAGCGACGGGCACATGAAGTCCACCCAGGGCAGCGCGGCCTCGATGTCCGCGCGCGACATGTGCCCGGTCGGGTCGGCCCACACCAGCATGGTGGGGTCGATCTGCTTGACCAGCCGGCTGCACGGGATGTAAACCTCATGCCACGCGTCCGGCCCCGGCTCGTCGATCCAGTACCACGCGAAGTGGTCGGTGTCGATGCCCTTGCTCGCCAGGAAGTCGCGGGTCTGCGTGACGTACTGCTCGAAGGCCCTCTCCCACACCGGGCCGCCGAACTGCGCCAGGCCCAGCCGCTGGAAGCCGAACTCGAAGCCCGGCCAGACCAGCCACAGCCTGACCTCCGGGTTCAGGTCGATCAGGTCCGAGAACCTCGTGAAGTCCATCGCCGCCAGATTGCCCTCGCCGTCCGGCTCGGGCCCGGGCAGATAGCGATGATTGACGGTGAGCGCGGTGTTGTAATGGTCGGCGAGATCCCGCGCCGCGTCTGCCTCATGGCCGACGATGGGGCCTTCGTCGAAGTAGCCCCAGGTGTTGCTGTGCAGCGTCGTCTCGTCGGGGAAGCGCAGCGGCCACACGCGCAGCCGCACCGGCACCGCGGCCACGGTCTCACCTGCGACCGAGACCGTGATGGTCGAGGCGTAGTCGCCGGGTGGCACGTCGCGCCCGCGTGTGCGGAAGGTCAGCCAGATGCGCCTGGCCACGCCCGGCTGCAGGATGAACGGGCCCTCGCGCGCGGGCACGATGGCGTCATCGCGATAGTTGTAGCCGAAGGCCTCGACATGCACCACCTGCGCGATCTCGAGCACCTCGCCCGCGGGGAGCGTCACCGGACCGGTGAGGTCGGCGGCGGACAGATCGAGCTGCAGCGCCCGGTCCGCACAGCTCGTCAGGACGAAGCTCGCGGTGGCGAACTCGTTCTGCATCATGTCGAGTGCCACTTCGGCGCCGGGCCGGGCCTCGACCGGCCCGTCGAGCACATGCAGCCACTGCGCGTCCGGGTACGTCCAGGCGACCACCGGCGCCTGCGGCCAGATAGCGGCGTTCATGCGCGCGAGGGCCGCGAAAGCCGCGCGGTCGGGCTCGCGGTAGGGCGGGCCGAGGCGGTAGTCGGGCTCGGTGACCGCGCGGTCGGTCAGCGCGGCGCGGCGCCCTTCGGCGATGGCCTCGCGCGCGGCGGCGGTGAGCGCGGCATCCCTGACCAGCGGCTCACGCGCGTCCACCGCCGCCTCCGCCTCGCGCAGGAGCGTGAGCGTCGCGTTCTTCTGCGTCACCCACGGGATCAGCGCCTCGGCATACGCGCGCACCTCGTCGGCGGCGATCGGCCCCTCGTCGAGGTACGCCACTTCATCCGCCGAGTGATCGCCGCGCATGATCTCGATCTCGTCGCAGAACACGTAGAAGCCGCCGGCGATGATCGCGATGCGCACGTAGCGCCCGAAGCCGCGCAGGTCGGCGGCGACGAAACGGTGGTTGAGGAACTCGGTCTGCGGCAGCGACTCGGTGAGGGCGTCGCCGAGGTAGCGGTAGCTCTCGCCGTCATCACTCACGAACACCAGGGCGGCCGCCGGGAAGGTGACCTGCGCGCCGCCGGTGACCGTGTCGAAGGTCACCGCGCCGATGGGCGCCGGCTCGCCGAGGTCGAGGTCCACGAGGAAGACGCGGTCACGCCGCACCTGCCAGCCGACAGTGCCCTCCTCCGTCCAGTTGCAGCCGTTGTACACGCCGTCGGTGAGCTGCAGCGCGTCACCATCATCGGTGCAGTACGGGTAGGCCGGCTCCGGATCGAAGGAGCAGCGCACCCCGGTGGCGAGGTTGTCGCCGGGCGTCGGCTGGCGGGGCGACTCATCCTGGGCGCCGGCCGCTGCGGCGAGCATCAGCGTGCAGGCGATGATTGCGAGTGTTCTCATGTCCAACCTCCAGTGCGGATGGCGTGGGCGTCAGAGCGCGTCCACATACTTGCCCGGGTCCATCATGAAGTCACGATAGATGCGGTAGTGCTCGGTATCCTCGTAGGCGATCTCGCTCGCGGGCACGGTGTCGAAGCTGTAGATGGTGGCGCCCGGGCAGGCCATCAGGATCGGTGAGTGCGTCGCGATGATGAACTGCGCGTGCCCGCGCCGGCCCATCTCCACCAGCAGCTTGAGCAGGTCAAGCTGCGAGCGCGGCGACAGCGCGGTCTCGGGCTCGTCGAGCAGGTAGAGGCCGCGGATCTGGTAGCGCGCGCGGAAGTAGGACATGAGCGACTCGCCGTGTGACTGGGTCAGCAGCGACACGCCGCCGAAGTACTTGAGCTGGCCGGGGTCCGACGCCGCCCACTCGTCGAGCACCATGGCGAAGTGACGGAAGCTGTCGGAGCCGAAGTATGAGCCCGGCACCGGGCCGGCCTGCCACGTCACCGAGATGTACTGGTGCAGGCGCTCCTCCCAGGGGTTGGCCTCGAAGCGCCGGCGGTCGGCATCGCGCCACATGTAGATGCCGCACTTGCGCGCCAGCGCCGACACCAGCGTGGACTTGCCCGAACCGTTCTCGCCCACGAAGAAGGTCACCGGCGTGGTGAACTCGTAGGTGGCCGGGTGGCGCAGCAGTGGCAGGTTGAAGGGGTAGTGCTCGTCGGTCGGGTAGCGCTCGGGATGGAGAGTCACGCTCTTGAGGTGCATTCGCGAACTCCGGCGTTGATCGGGATGGATGGCGGTGCGATGGCAGGTGCGGGCGCACCTTCGCCACACACGCGCCCGCACCTGCGCGGGCGCGATATCGTCCGGAGTCCCCGAGCGGCGGATTGCCCGCCGCGCCGCGGCTGCTGCGCCGATCATGGCGCATCTGACTGAGCCGACTACGAGCCGACTTCGCACTCCCACAGGTAGCCCGAGCGGCGCGGGTTGTCGGTCTCGGCCACGTAGAACACGTTGCCCTCGCCGCGCACGATGTCGTGCGTGCGGTAGCAGGCCGTGTCGAGGTCGGGGTCGTACATCTCCCCCAGGTTGCGAAAGGCGCCGCTCTCGCGGTCGTAGCTGAAAAGCCGGCCGTTGCCCTCGTCGCCGCCGCAGCCGTAGATCAGTCCGTCCTCCCCTACCAGCAGGCCGGGCATGCGCCGCGAGGCATAGGGTTTGCCCAGGAACTCGCACGAGGCCGTCTCGGGATCGAGGCGGATGAGTTCGCCCAGGGTTGAGCCGATGTACAGGTAGCCGTCGCCGCCGTTGATCATGCAGTCTATCGGGCCCGCGCCGGGATACATGATGTCGCGCCCGGCCGGGCCGTTGGGGATGGAGTGGTCGAACCAGGTGATCTCGTCGGCGTCGGGGTCGTAGCAGAACAGGTTGTGCTTCGTCCAGTGCCAGGTGCCCCAGAAGCGCCCGCGGTCATCCAGCGCGGAGATGTGCGTGATCGAGCCGACAAACTCGAAGTCGGTCACGTGGTCGGCGTCGATGTCGTAGCGGAAGAACTTGAAGACCGGGTAGGTCAGACCGTAGATGATCCGGCGCTCGTGGTCCATGGTGATGGTCTGAATGTAGTCGTAGCGCACGGGCGTCGAGAGCACCTCGTACTCGCCGCTCCCGGGATGATAGCGGAAGATCTTGCCGCCGGGCGCCTCCAGCCGCCGGCTCACGTCGTGCAGGCAGGCGGTGGCGCCGTAGATGGCGTCATCGGTCTCGTCGTAGATGAGCGAACGATGGATCTTGACGTCGAACTCCTCCCCGACCTGAGCCCAGCCGAGGCTCTGCCACTCATGGGTCTGCGTGTCGAACACGTAGAAGATATCAGCATCGTAGGCGGTGATGCCGCAGTAAAGCCGGCGCTCAACCGGGTGGAAGAGCAGGCAGGTGAAGGCCACGTAGTTGCGCCGCCGGGCGGCGCTCATCGCCGCGCGGCCGGTCTCATCGCTCTCCATCGGCTCCTGGTCCATGCGGTAGTCACGCAGGATGTGGGCTCGGCATTTCACGGACATGGCGATCCCTCCGATGATTGCCGGACGACCGGCGCTTCATGTCAGGGCCTCCCACCGGTGCGCTGAGCCTCGCAGCCGGGGACGATGTTGAGCAACACGGCGGTGATGACGCTCCTCCAGGTCTGCAGCGGTTCGATGGCGTCAGCCGCCAGGTCCATGCGCCACCGCCTCCCGGTCATCGGCGTCGGGCGCCGTGGCGTGCGGCCCGCATGCGCGGATCATGACCAGCCGCGCGATCATGAAGCCCAGCACGCATGCCAGCAGTCGCTGCCACCGGCCGCCGGAGATCACCCAGAACAACCCCACCGCCATCACGATGCGCGCGAAGCTGCTGCCCAGCAACAGCAGCGCCGGCCTCCGGGCGTGCGACAGCCGCTCGATGGTCCACCACAGCGCGCGAAAATACCCCGCGCCGATGGCCGCGCCCGCCAGGAGCGAGAGGCCCAGCCGTATGAGGTCGGTCGTCGTCATCGCCGCCGCGCTCTCTCTCGATCTGCTCGCGCCTGTGGCCGAGCGGCTTCCAGCCGCGCGACCGCCTGCTGACCGGCCTGAAGTCCGCGGTCCACTTCCGCGTCGATTTCGGCCCGCTCGCGCAGGCCAGCTTCGAGGTGCACACACCGGGAGTGCACACCCCCGATGTCACCCAACCGGCGTTCCGGCATCTGCGCCGGCCGATCTGGCCGCCGGACGAGATGGACCTGCCCGGCTCACCTGCCCACGGCCACGCTGGCTTCAGCCCTCCAGCGCCAACATCTTCCCCGAGGCGGTGACCAGGTAGAGGCCCTCGGCCCATGCCGCGTCGGTTACCGTATCGAGCCCCGACAGCCAGGCCACGGCCCGGCCATCGGCATCGAGGCGCACGACGGCACTGTCGGTGACCGCGATGACCTCCTCGCCCGGGCCGTCTCGGCCGGGGACCGTCAGCAGCCGCACCACCGGGCCGCCCAGCGGCGTCGCCCACCGGACGCTCCCGTCCGCGTTCAGGCAGTAGGCGTACTCACTGGCCGAACCGGCCATCACCACCTCGGCCCCGTCGCCCGCAAAGTCCACGCCGCACAGCGCCGTCACCACGTCGCCCAGCGCGATCTTCCACCGCTGGGTGAGCTTGCCCGCGTCGCTGTCATGCGCGAAGACGTTGTTGAAGTTGGTGCCGCAGATGACCGCGGGCGGGCCCTCGCCGTCGAGTTGGGCGACGGCCACAGCCGTGAGCGCGGAGGCCCAGCCGTCATTGCCGTGTGAGCCCAGCCGGGTGCCCTCGGCATCAAGCACGCTGACCTCGCTGGTGCAGGTGATCTTCGAGGGTCCGCCGATGACCTCTGGGCGGCCGTCGCCGGTCAGGTCGAATGCCAGCAGCGAGGTGATCACCCCGTAGCGCGTGAAGCGCCACAGCAGCGACCCGTCGTCGTCGAGGGCGTGCAGGTGCATGTTGGCGGCGCCGAAGACTACCTCGTCCCGGCCGTCGCCGTCGAGATCGGCGGCGATGACCTTCTCGACCTCGCCCGCCTTCCAGTAGCGCCGCCAGTACGGATTGTCGGTCGCCGCACCCTCGTAGCTCCACAGCTCGACGCCGTCGCGGCTCAGGCAGTAGCACCTGCGGTCGTCGGAGCCGGCGATGATCTCCAGCCTGCCGTCACCATCCACGTCCGCGGTGCACACCGAGTTGATCCTGCCGCCCGCCGCGAACTCCCACAGCAGCCCACCGTCATCATCGAGCAGGCGGACGCGGTTGTCCTCGCAGCCCACGATCACCCGACGGCGGCCGTCGCCCTCGAGGTCGGCGACCGCCACGCTCAGGGCCGGCGCGCCCAGCTCCGCCTCCCGACGCACGCTCATGCCCTGCCCTCCCGCGAACGCCGACTCGCGGGGCGTCAGCCGCTCCGCCGGGCGCAGTGCCGCGAGCGTCGCCTGCACCTGCGCGGTCAGCAGGCCGGGGCTGGGGCCGACGAACTCGCTGCGGCCCGCCGCCAGCTCCTGCTCGGCGCCGGCCAGAGTGATGCGCACCGGCCTCTCTTCGGCCACCGCCACGCCCCGGCCGGTGGCCGGATCGAGTTCGAGGCTCACCGGCGCCGCGGCGCGCAGGCTCAGTGGCCCGTAGTCGAGGCGGGTGACGTCGCGGGCCACCACCCGATCCGGGCTGAGCGCCACCGCCGCCGCATCTGTCTCCAGCCCGGCCAGCGTGGCGCCGGGGCGCAGCGCGAATACCGTTGTGTCCTCTGCCGAAGGCCCGCGGATCGCCCAGGCCCGGTCGTAGCGCTCCAGCCGGTAGTCGCGTTGCCGCCGCGTTCCGGACACGAAGAGCAGGTTGGCGATGCTGCGCACCTCCCCGGCCTGCATGGGCCCGGAGGTCTGCTGCTGCAGGATGTTGACCACCGGCTCGGCGTACTTGTAGTCGGCCCACCACTTGCCGAAGTTGTCGCGGTCGCGGACCATGCTCAGAGACTGCACGCCCGAGGCCGCGATGGTGAGTTCATCTGCGCGGTCGCCCTCGGGCGGACCGAGCACGGCGTCCTCGGCCTCGGTCGTCAGCGCCTCACCGTTCGGACCCGCGAGTTCCAGCCGGTCCACGACGGTCCCGGGGCCTTCCCGCAGTGTCAGCGTCAGCTCATGCTCGCCCGCTTCAGCGACGGCGAAGGCCAGCGTGGCGGGAGCGAGATCGGTCTGCGAGAGGTGCAGCTCACCCACACGCGCGTCATCGAGGTCGGCGTGCAGCGAGTCATTTCCCGGGTGCGAACCGTGTGCGACCACGGTCAGGGTCCACTCGCCGGCGGCCAGCGTGACCGGCCAGCGGATCGCTCCGGCCCTGGTCAGGTACTCGACCGCCTGCCCGCCGCCGGCGCCGTCGGCCTCGACGACGCGCACCGCATCTTCGCCGCCGCGCGGCCGCTGGGTCACGCGCAGGTCCGGGCCGTCGAGTTGCGGCTCCCCGAGCGTGCGCCAGTAGCAGCGTGTGTTGTACCGGCCGTCCGCGAGCGCCTGCAGCTCATCGACCACCACGAAGTACTCTCCCTTGCGCCACAATACATGTCGGCGCCAATCAAGGCCGTTGTAGTCGGGCACCGAGGTCTGCGTGAGGCCGAAGCTGTCGAGGTCCGCCACTGCATCCAGGGACGCGAGCGGTGGCGCCGCCGCGCCCATCCCGTCGCGCAGCACCGTGATGGTGTTGTGATCACGCATGTTCGGGCCCTCGGCATAGGACATGTCAACCAGCCAGGTGCGCCCGTGCGCGGTCATCTGGGTGATGCCGTTGGTGTCGCGGTGCCCGTGGCTGCCCATGCCGATGCCATCGATGAGCAGATACTCGCCCTCAGGATCGAAGCCGGCGCGGAAGGAGAGCTTGTCGAAGCAGCGCTCCAGCGGCAGGTTCGGCTCCGGCTCACTCGGCATGGTGTCGTGCAATCGGTAGAAGCCGGCGTCCATGGGCGCGACCGCGATGCCCAGCAGGTCCACGGGCTCCACCGGCTCGACCCCGCGCACCACATCCTCCACCCCTCTTGCGCCCGCCCCGTAGTGCTTGTCGATCATCCACTGGTAGCGGCCGTCACGGTAGCGCCAGGCCGCGAGGCGCATGATCTCCAGCGGGAAGTACCATGCCGTCCAGCAGTCGCCGCTGAGCGTGCCCCAGCCGAGGTTGTCGATCGCGATGATGGCCCGGTCGGCGGCGACGCGGAATTGCCCGTTATCGAAGATGGTGGTGTCGCCGCTGGCCAGCGCCCACCACGCGGTCTGATACAGGGTGGTCCACTCGTACTGATTGCAGTCGCACATGGGCTTGTGGAACTGCGACTGTGTGGTGAACAGCCGCCGCGCCCAGTCCATGTACTGCGCGCCTTCGTCCTGCAGGCCCCAGGTCTGGATGTAGCGCCCGCCGAACCAGGCGTCGAGGCCGGGAAGCGTCTGATGGTTGTGCCGCACGCCGCCCTGCGTGATCCCGGTCTGGAAGAATCCGTGGCGCGTCCCCTCGTTCGAGCGCAGCAGGTAGAGCAGGTGGTTGGTGATGCGCAGGCGCTCCTCGTCGCTGAACAGCGGGCTCTCCTCGATGCGGTCCCAGGCCACGATGGCGTTCCACAGATTCATGTGGGTGCCCGACCCCGGACCCTGCAGTTCAGCGTGGCGACTCATGTAGAGCTTGAACAGCTCCGCGTAGTCGGGAGAGCCGGTCGCAGCGTAGTTCTCGGCCATCGCCGCCGCGCCCGAGATCAGCCCGCGGCCGTTGTCAAAGCTCACCTGCTCGGCGGTGCGCTCGGCGTGCCCGGCCCTGGTCTCATCCGACAGCACCGGGATCTGCCGGCCGGGCTCGAAGGCGAGCACGAAGCCGGGCAGGCGCAGTGATCGCCCCTCGTGCTCGAGCTGGTCCAGGAGCACCTCGACGGCGGTGGCGATGGTCGCGGGCCCCTCGGCGCCGACGAAGATGACGTTGCGGCCGGTGTTGTAGGGATTGTGGATTGAGCGGACCACCACGCGTGTGTCGCCGGGCCGCCAGGTGTCGCGCAGGAAGTATTCGAGGTACAGGCGCTCAACGAAGGCGTTGTCGGGCACGTTGCCGATGGCGACGACGTTGAACTGCGCGAGGTCCTCGGCGCTCACCGCCTCGGGCGCGCGCGCCGGCAGCTCCACGCCGGTGAGTTCCCGGAAACGGGCCTGCAGGCCCTCGACCGCCGGCGCGTAGCCCGGCCCGGCCGGAGCGACCAGCAGCGCGTGCGGGATCCCATCGGTCACCAGCTCGGTTGGCAGGTACAGGGGCTTAACCTGCTCCAGTGGGGTCATCTCATCGGCCCCCAGCATGAGCGGGCCGAGCGCAAGCAGCACGGGCACGGCACTCAGAGTCGTCATGGTTAACCTCCCGGGTATCTGCATTCACCCGTACGGACGCATCTACCTTCGTCTGATGGTGCTCATCTGCCCCTCGGGCTCCGGCGGGTCGGTCAAGCAGCCCGATCCCGGCGGTGTCCGGGACCCGCGCCAGCACGGGCGAGGGCAGCTTTACTCGCCCGTGGCGGTGTGGTATACTCACGCTCCCTCCACCCGAGGCTGGGCCACTCGCCCCTCCAGCGGCGCGCTCGGCTCCGGGAACATCGACGAGGGACGGCACGCCTGCCGTGGGCGGCCGCGTGAAAGGAGATAAGCTACGATGCCTACCGATCTCTCTGGCTTCGACAAGGACGAGATCATCCTCCAGTTCCAGCGCCACGAGGGCGACACCGGCTCGCCTGAAGTGCAGATCGCCCTGCTCACCTCCCGCATCCAACGCCTCAGCGGCCACATGCGCGAGCACCGCAAGGACTTCCACAGCCAGCGCGGCCTGCTCAAGATGGTCGGCCAGCGGCGCCGCCTGCTGCGCTACCTGCGCAACGAGGACGTCGATCGCTACCGCGCGCTGGTCAAGGAACTGGGCCTGCGCGGCTAGCGCCGGGCTCAGCACAGGTCAGGCCACTCCGACCGGCCGGGATGACGCCCGGCCGGTCGGTGCGTACACCACTTCGCGCCGCCTTGCAATTGCGCCCTGATTCGGCTACAATACGCTGGC
>CAZTZN010000043.1:0-28618 GCA_964617715.1 uncultured Armatimonadia bacterium
CGCGCGGCCTCCTCAAACGGCTTGCCCCCGATGATCTCGGCCCGGATGGTCTCGGCCTCGTCCCGCGTGGTCACGCAGATGTGGCTGATGCGCATGCGCTCGGGCTGCCGCAGTTGCTCCTGCGACGCATCGAAGGCCTGGCGCACCTCCTCATCGGTAACCACGGCCTCGTCCTCGACCATCTTCTCCAGCAGCATCTCACCGCGCAGCCATCTGCGGAAGCCGTACGGCGTCAGCTTCTGACGCGCCAGCCACAGCGAGAAGCTCTCACCGGTAGTGGGCGCATTGGCGTCGCACTTGCGCTGGAAGTCCTCGACGCGCTGTTCCACCTCGGCGTCGGTGACCGTGACTCCGGCTTCAGCCGCCGCCTGCTCGATGGCCAGTTGCTGGATGAGCGTCGCCAGCGCAATGTCGCCCCAGCGGTGCAGCAGCTCCTCACGGAAATGGTCGGCGAGGATCGGCTGGCCGTTGACCGTGGCCAGCACGGGGTTGGCGTCATCCTGGGCGCCGGCCAGCGCGGCCGTCACCGCCAGGAAGAGCACGACCATCGCGGCTCGGGTGCGTCGGTGATGCTGCATGGTATCGTCTCCCTCAGCCGGCACAGTGCGCCGGCCGGTTCTCAGCCCGCCTGTTCCGCGACGGCCGGCTGCGCATCATCGCCGGCCCGCTCTGCCGCGGGCTCCAGCTCGGCCTCGCCGCCGTCATCCGAGGACACGGTCGCGAAGCCCTGGTTGTCTCTGACCGTCACCGGCACACCCAGGTTCGCGGAGAGGGTCGCCAGCCGGTTGATAATCTTCGCCGCACGCGCGCTCTCGGGGTAGATCGGCCCGCAACGCGAGCGCGGGATCCACACCGGCACCATGCGGATGTCCCACCCGTGGTCTTCGGTCCAGCGCAGGTGGAAGATCGCGCTCTCCATGCGCTCTCCCTCACGCTGGTCGAAGACGAAGTTGCCACAACTGTACAGGATCGGGGCGCCGCGGTAGGCGCCCACGCCCTGCAGCGTGTGCGGATGATGGCCGATGATCAGGTCGGCGCCCGCGTCGATGGCCGCGCGCGCCACATCGCGCTGGCGCTGCGTCGGCACCTTCTGGTACTCGTTCCCCCAGTGTATCGAAACCGCCAGCAGCTCACATTGTTCCTTCGCGGCGCGAACATGCCCGCGGAACTCGGTCATCTCGGCATCGACCTTGCACCAGCTCCCGTGCTCGAAGCTCAGGTCGGTGCAGGCCAGGAAGCCCAGCGTCAGTCCGTCCACGTCGAACAGGCACGGCTCCCACGAGCGCGCGCGCTCGACCGCCGCCCCGCAGTACGCCACCCCGGCCTCGTCGAGATGTGCCATCGTCTGCAGCATCGCCTCGGGCCCGGAGTTGAGCGTATGGTTGTTCGCCAGCGCCACGACGTCAATGCCGCCATCGAGCAGCACGTCCACGGCACGCGGATTGGCGCGGAAGATGCAGTACTCGCTCGGGTTGTGCGGCCCCACCGTGGAGAGCGGGCACTCCAGGTTCGCGAAGGTGATGTCGGCTGCGCGCAGGTCCGCGCCTACCCGCGCGAGGATGCTGTCGTGACCGGAGCGCTCCATCGCCCGCCACACGCCGCGATCGAGCATGATATCGCCCACCGCGACCAGCGTAAAGCTGCGAGGCGGCGCCGGCGCGTCCTCCGCCGGGGCGTCCACCAGCGCGGTGGCGAGCGTCGCCTCATCGGGCGAGCGACAGCCGGCGAGCAGCAACGAGCCGACCACAATACAACCCAAGACCAAGCGTCTCAGCAGCAAGCTGACAACCTGCCTTACGGCTGTGATCGACACGGACCCCGCGTGAGCTGTTGCACACACAATAGGCTACCCTCCCGGGAAAGTCAATCGGGCCGCCGCGAGCGCCGCGAGCCCGACGCCGGGGGCGCGCGCGAGTCATCCGGCGCGCGAAAACGCATCTGCCTACCCGTGGCGTCTCCCCGCGCAGACCTGAATTCCTTGTGGTCGGACCGCCCTGCGATCTGCGAGGGGAACCGTGCAGCGGTGGGAAAGAGGGGGCATTCCTGCAGCAACGCCGTCTCTCGCACGCTGCCCCCCGGCCGGCAGGTATACCCCTTCCGGAGGCGAACACAGGCCCGTGGAGGGCGGTCGGACGCATGGCGCAGGCGGGCTACGAAATCATCGAACACACCGCGGACCTGGCGCTGCGGGCATTCGCGCCGGATCTGCCGGGCCTCATCGAGCAGGCGGCGCGCGGGATGATTGACCTGATGTTCGCGGAGGTCCCTGCGCCGGAGCACGAGGTGGAGGTCGTGGGTGAGGGGGCCTGCGCCGAGGACCTGTTGGTGGACTGCCTGCGTGAGGTGGTGCTGCTCATCGACCTCGACGGCCTGGCGCCGGTGACTGTCGAGGTGCTCGAGGCCGGAGAGGGCCGCGCACGCTGCCGCGTGGGCGTGGTGAGCCTGGCGGCGGCGCGCGGTGAACTCGAGCAGGCCATCAAGGCCGTGACCTACCACGGCATCGACGTGCGCGAGACCGGCGAGGGTCTCGAAGTCGAGGTCGTGTTCGATGTATAATACTGCCCGACGCCTGTAACGCTAGGACCGGAGGGAGCCAATACTGCCTGGAGGGTGGCGCATGGGCGACACTCACGCCGGCCGGCTCGTCGCCGCGCCGGATGACGCGCACGTGGGCGACAGCGAGCTGGCCGTGCGTGCGCGCAAGGGTGACGACTCGGCCTTTGATCGGCTCATCGAGCGCCACCAGAGGCCTGTCTTCCGCCTGTGCTGGTCGATGCTGGGCGACAGGTCGGATGCGGAGGACGCCGCTCAGGAGACCTTTGTGCGCGCATATCAGAGTCTGCCGAGCTATGATGCCGAACGCAGCTTCGGCCCGTGGCTGCGCGGGATCGCCTCCAACGTGTGCCTGCAACTACTCAGGCGACGCTCTCTGCGCTCGGGGCGGCAGCTCTCGCTGGACGCAAGCCCGACGGACCCGCCGGCGCCCGAGGACCCTGAGCCCTCCCCCCTGGCAGACCGGGCGGTGGCGGCGCTGCGCCGGCTCGACGAAACCTATCGTCTGCCGCTGACCCTCTTCTACCTTGAAGAGGCGTCGGTGGCCGACGTCGCACAGGCACTGGACATCAGCCCGGGAGCGGTGCGCGTGCGACTGCACCGCGGGCGTGAGAAGTTGCGCAGAATGCTGTTGGGACCTGCCGGAGACGACCATGCCGGACCTTGACTGCGAACGAGCACGAATGTTGATCCATCTGCGCCTCGACGGCGAACTCGCCGCCGACGACGCATCACGGCTTGAGCGACACCTGACCGGCTGCGCGCGCTGCCGACAGGCACGCGATGAGCTGCTGCGCATCGACGCGGCCCTGCGCGAGGGTCTGGCGGCCGCCGAGCCGCCGCTGCAGCTTGCGGCGCGCGTGCGCCGGCGACTGGGCGAGACCCGTCCCGCCCGCAAGGCATGGACCGCCTGGCTGCCTGCCGCAGCCGTGCTGCTGCTGGCCGCGGGGCTGGTGGCCTTCGGTCTGCCGCGCATCGGGCGGGGCACGAGCACCGGCCCGGCGATCGGGCCGCCGATAGCCGCCCCCGCCGTGGTAATCAGCGGCGGTGATGCCATTCACGTCTTCCAACCCGATCAGAAAACCGCCCAGCCCGGTCGCACCGGCGAGGTATTGCAGGAGCAGAGCGTGGCATGGGGCCTGGGCGGCGCGGCCATCGCCCTGCAGTTCGCGGGGGGCGCCCGGATCACCCTCAGTGACGAGGCGGTAGTCCGCATCGGGCGCGACTCGGTCGATCTGTTCAAGGGCGATCTGTCTGCCGACCTGAGGGACGCGACCGGCCCCTTCACGATCGCCACGCCGTGGGGCGAGATTCGCGCGCAGGGCGCGGTCTTCGCGGTCAGCTCACGCGCAGATGAGGATGTCGCGCAACTCAGCGTCACCAGCGGCGAGGTCTCGGTCGAGAGCCGCAACACGCAGTGCACGGTCTCCGCGGGTGAGACCATCCGGCTCAGGCCGGATCCGGAACGAGTCTTCGAGCTGTAGGGACCAATGAGCCCACAGCCGTGAAGTCTTTGACACGCACAGCAAGGTGATGGAACCATGAAGAGCACGCATAGCATCCCGATTGCGGTGGCGCTGCTGGCGCTGGCGCTCGTGGCGGTCAATGCGCAGGCCGCACAGATCACCGTCACGGTGACCGACGGCCCCGACGGCGCCCCCATCAACAAGGCCGTGGTCGCCGTGGTCGTGGGGAACTCCGTGGTCGCCGCCGGCATCACACCGGCCAGCGGCGTCTGGAGCGCCCAGGTGCCGGACGCCGCCAGGGCGTTCGTGGTGGTGGCCAAGAAGCTCTACGCCCCCCGAGCGAAACAAGTCACGCTGTCGGGGCGGGTCTCGGCCAGCTTTGCGCTGGTCAAGTTCGGCACCGAGGACTTCAACCGCCTGGGCCGGATCGTCGGCTTTGTGCGCAATGCGGCGGGCGAGCCGGTCACCAATGCCACGCTGGTGCTGCTCAAGGGTCACAACCCGGTGGGCGTGGCGCGCGCGCAGTCCCCGACCGGGGTCTATGAGCTGGAGTGGTATCAGCCCGCCGGCTACACGGTCGTGGCGACCGCTCCCGGTTACGCTCCCGCCACCTACCAGGGGAATCAGATCGCGGCCGGCGAGAGCCTGTGGCTCGACGTCACGCTCCAGCCCAGATAGCCCGCTGCGCCCGACGCGCTTTGCCGCCTCTGTTTCGGCGAAACAAAGGGCGAGTGGCGCGCGTCTACACAAGTGAGATGAGCGCCTTGAGGATCGTCGCCGCCGCCACCACCTGCCTGTTGTTGCTCGCGCTGCCCGTGGTCAACGGGGCGGCAGACGACACAACGCGTTTCCCGCCGGAGTACGAGCAGCGGGTTGGCGCGCAGGCGGCGGCGGAGGTCGAAGCCCAGTACGCCCGTTATGACGACGAGGAAGCGCACGCCAAGATCGCCGCCATGGTTGCCGAGATCGCGGCGGCCAGCGGGCGCCCCGACGTGGAATACGATGTCCGCCTCATTGATACCGATGAGGTCAACGCCTTCAGCCTTCCCGGCGGCATCATCTACGTCACCAGGGGCCTGCTCAGCGAAGTGCAGTCCGATGACGAGCTGGCCGGCGTGCTCGCCCACGAGATCGCACACAACTGCACCTATGACGCCCTGATCCAGGCCGAGCGCAACCGCGAGCTGTTCACCGGCTCGGTGGCGGCCACCATCGCCGCCATCCTGCTCGGCGGCAGCAGCGACACCATCTCCACGGTGTTGATCGCGGGCGAGTACATCCGCACCGGTGTCCTGGGCGGCTACTCGATCGACATTGAGGCCCAGGCCGACCGGCATGCCGTCGAGTATCTGCTCAAGACCTCGTACAACCCGATGGGCCTGTTGACCTTCATGGGCCGACTGGCGGCGCAGTGGCGTCGCGACCCTCAGGTCGATCCGGGCATATTCCGCACTCACCCCGACCCCGATGACCGCGTCTACTGGCTCCGCGACGAGCTGTACGAGGCGGGCGTAGACATGAACCCGCGTGCGACCACGCAGTGGGAGCCCCCTAAAGCCGAAGAGGTCGAGGCCGATGGTCAGACCGTCACGCACGTCGTCCTGTGGGGCGAGGAGATCTTCCGCGTGATGGTCCCCGGGCCCGAGGCCGAGACGCCGTTGGCACGGGCCGAGGCCATCGCCGCACGCCTGACTTCGCTGCTCGCAGACGGTCTGCAGCGCTACGAACTGGGCATAGGCGACCACGACGGCAATCCGGCGCTCGAGGCGAACGGAGAGGTTATCCTCACCGTCTACCCCGAAGACGCCCAGGCGCAGGGCGCCGAGCAGGAGGAGCTGGCCCGCCGGGCGCAGACCGCCCTCATGCTCGCGCTGCGCACCGAAGAACTTGACTGGTACTGGTGAGCGCTCGCGCCGATGAATGATCCGGCGGCCCCGCACGGCGGGGTCGCCGCGATGTACGCATGCGGGCGGTCCGCGGTCCACGAAGGCCCCGCGTCACGGCGGGCACAGCTTCCGCACCGGCCATGCCACCTTCACCACCCGGATGACCGAGCCGCCGGTCAAGTGTGCGGCCGGCGCCCGGCGTTATCCCCCGAGGATCCGGTCCATCTGATAGCCCAGCCCGGTTCCGCGCAGGCTGGAGGTGTCGGCCTCGCCGCGAGCGAGGCTGAAGATGCCCGCGTGTACGCGCTTCTCGGCCTCGGTGGTCGAATCGGGGAAGAACTGGCGCGAGTTGGCCTCCACGCCCATGATGGTGTACAGTCGCGCGCCCAGCCCCACCGAGTGGATCAACGCCAGCGACGGGTTGGTCAGGTCCTGCACCGAGTAGGGGATGCCCAGCTTGCCCGCCTTGGCGGCAAACAGCATGTCGGAGGAGTGGCCTTTGCAGGTCTTGAGCGCCACGCCCGACCAGCCCAGCTCGATGGCCCGGTCGAAGCTCTCGACGGTGGTCAGGCTCTCGTCGGCGATCACCGGCTTGAGCGCCGCGATCGCGCGCATGTCGTGGTCATGCACGTCCAGATCGCGCCCCGTCGGCTGCTCGATGTAGAGGATGCGCTCGAAGCACTCGGGCGAGCGCTCGCGGATGCGCTGCAGCATCTCCACGATGTACTCGGGGCTCTCGCACATCTCGTTGGTGTCGGCGGTCAGGTGCATCTCCTGGATGCCCAGCCGGTCCAGCTCCTCGCGGCCGATGTCGTGCACCGCGAGCGTGCGTTCGATGTCCCATTCCAGATCGTTGCCGCGCAGCTTGACCTTCAGGCAATACATGCCTTCGTAGGCGATCCAGTCGGCCAGGCAGTTGGGCAGGCCGTCGTCGGGGTCGGTGTCGTCCAGCTCATCGCGGGTGAGCTTGTCCAGCCCGCCGACCAGGTGGAAGATGGGCACCCTGGGCAGGTAGGCGTCGCGAATATACTGCTGTGGGTACTCGCCCGCGAACTCAGGGCCCAGCCAGCGGCTGAGGTCGTCCATGTAATCGGGCCCGTAGCCGCGGTAGCTGTCGATGCCGTTGACATTCCCGTAGGCGTCGTGAACGGCCGCGTCCATCGGCGATGCGCATACCAGCGCGTTCAGGAAGGGCTGCTCGGCATCCACCCCCTCGGCGCGGCAGGCCTCGCGGCCGATGCGCGCGAGGTCGTCCTCGAGGTCCATGAACAGCTCGATGGGATGGTAGGGCCCGGGGTGGGCGCTCGCGAGGTCAACGAAGTCGCCGATGGTGCGCTGCATGACGCGCTGCTTGACCTCGTGGCTGATGGACGGATCGGGCCAGCCCCACTGATCCATGACGAAGATACCGCCCCAGCCCTCGGCGACGTCGTGCATGCCGCTTTCCACCTTCACGCGGATGCGGCAGAAGGGCACGCTCTCGACCACCACGCCGCCGAACTTGAGCGGCGTGCGGGCGCGCTGCGGCTCATAGATGATCTCGGCCTCGATGACCTTAATGTCGGTCGGGCGGCGGGTGGACATGGGTAACGGCCTCCCCGGCGTGAGCGGTCACTGTCGGCGGGAGAGTTCACCACTCAGCGCGCCGCACCTGCGCACCGCCCGGCATGGTACAATGAGCAGCGCCCACCTCGCTGGATGATGGGCGCTGCTCCGCTTCTCGCCGACAGGGAAGACTGGGAGGGAACACCGTCCCGTCGGCGAACTGCGGCCCGATGCCGCCTTCCTTCCGCTCTCTTGGATCGGGCGCTTTGCACTAGAGGACATACCCGCATGAGCCGCGACGCAAACACGGAACTCGAGACGCTCTCGCCCCTGCCCCGCGACTTCTACCTCCGGCCCACGCCCGAGGTCGCGCGAGCGCTCCTGGGCTGCGTGCTGGTCCATCGCACCCCTGAGGGCATGCTGGCCGGTCGCATCGTCGAGACCGAGGCGTACCTGGCCGCGGGCGACGCCGGCTGCCACGCCGCACGCGGACGCACCCGGCGCAACGACCCGATGTTCGGGCCGCCCGGCACGCTCTACGTTTACCTCATCTACGGCATGCACCTGTGCATGAACCTGGTGACCGCGCCCGAGGGCGTTCCCGAGGCCGTGCTGCTGCGCGCCGCACAGCCTCTGGCGGGAATCGAGCTGATGCGCGCGCGCCGCGGGCGCGAGCGTCGGAAGGACCTGTGCAGTGGTCCGGCGAAACTTGTGGAGGCGTTCGGCGTTGACCTGACGCACAGCCGCGGGGACATCACGCGTGGCCCGCTGTTCGTCGCGCCCGCGCTCGACCCTCCCGGTGAGATCGTGGTGACCACGCGCATCGGGCTGAGGGCGGGCGGCGGCGACGAATTGATGCTGCGCTATCTCGTGGCCGATGATCCCTGGGTATCCCGGCCGCCGGGGCCCGACGCACCAGTACGTCGTGAGAAAAGGTGAGCCTACCCATGATGAAGACCAGCTTCATGACCTTCGTTGCGCCCGAGTGGACCCTCGAAGAGCACCTCGCCGCGGCCATCCGCTACGGCTACGACGCCATCGAGCCGCGCTGCGAGGCCGACCACGCGCACGGCATCGAACTCGACACCACCAAGAAGCAGCGCGCGGCCATCAGGCAGCAGTTCGCCGACTGCGGAGTGCTGCTCACCACCATCGCCACCTCGCGGCGCTACGCCCTCGACAGCGACCACGAGCTGCGCGAGTCGATCGACCTGACCAAGCGCTACTGCGACCTGGCCGCGGATCTGGGCGCGCAGAACATCCGGGTCTTCGGCGGACCCACACCCGGGGGCATGGACTTCGCCGACGCCAAGAAGCTCGTAGCCGAGTCGCTGCGCGAGTGCGCTGAGCACGCGGCCGGCTGCGGCGTCTACCTGTGTCTGGAGACGCATGACGCATACTGCAACTCCGCGGACGCGGTCGAGGTGGTGCGCACCGCCGACCACCCGAACGTGGCCATCAACTGGGACATCATGCACCCCTACCGCTTCGGCGAGAGCATGGAGACTGCGTTCAACAACGTCAAGGACTACGTGCGCCACTGCCACATCCATGATGGCACGCGGCCCGACGACGGCGGCCCCAACGGCTGGACGCTCGCGCTCATGGGTGAGGGTGATATCCCGCACGATGAGGCCATCAAGCTGCTGGCCACCATCAACTACGACGGCTCGCTGTCGGGCGAGTGGATCCAGGCTCTCGAGGCCGAGGTCGTGCTGCCGCACGACGCGCAGGTGCTGCGCGAGTACATCGCGGCCGCGCAGGGGTAGGATCGCAGGGGCGTCGGCCCGTGCGTCGTTCATGGAGAGGCCGGAGCGGGGGCCCGCCTCTCCATGAACGGCAGGACGTGCGCAGCGGAGGGCGGAATGACCGAACCGTCCATGACGGTATCCGAGGCCGCGGAGATATGCCGCCGCATCGCGGACAACGTAGAGCGGGTGATCGTGGGCAAACGCGAGGCGGTGGAGCGCGTGATCGTGGCCATGATCGCCCGCGGCCACGTTCTGCTCGAAGATGTCCCCGGCGTGGGCAAGACCATGCTGGCGCGCTCGCTGGCGGCCTCCATCGGCGGTGAGTTCCGTCGCATTCAATTCACCCCCGACCTGCTCCCCACCGACGTGACCGGCGTCTCCATCTACGATCAGAAGCAGGGCGAGTTCGTCTTCCGACGCGGCCCGATCTTCGCCAACATCGTGCTGGCCGACGAGATCAACCGCGCCTCGCCGCGCACGCAGTCGAGCCTGCTGGAGGCCATGGAGGAGCGTCAGGTGACCGCCGACGGAGTCACCCACCGGCTTCCGCGGCCCTTCATGGTCATCGCCACCGAGAACCCCATCGAGTACGAGGGCGTCTACCCGCTGCCCGAGTCCCAGCTCGACCGCTTCCTGCTGCGCTTCTCCATCGGCTATCCCGAGCGCGACGAGGAGAAGCAGATCGTACGCGACCAGCTCCAGGGGCACCCGGTCCTCTCGCTGGAGCCGGTGGCGAGCGCGGAGGAGGTCGCGGCGGTCCAGCGCACGGTCGCGAGCTGCCACGTCGCCGAGGCCGTCTACGACTACGTGCTCGACCTCATCGAAGGCACGCGCGCGTCCGACCAGCTCTACCTGGGCGCGGGCCCGCGCGGGACGCTGGCGCTGGTGCGCTGTGCCCAGGCGCTGGCCACCATCGACGCCCGCGACTTCATCGGCCCCGACGACATCAAGTCGATCGCGCGCGCGGCGCTGGCGCACCGTGTCATCCCGCGCCCCGAGGCACGCGTGAGTGGCGTCACCGGCGCACAGGTGATCGACGAGCTGCTCGCCACCGTTCCCGTCCCCACCTGAGCCCGGGCCGCTGCGACCGCGGGCAGCTCCCTCCGCGACTGACGGGCCGGGTGCGACGCGGGCGCCCGCGGTCCGGTTGTTGCGGCGGCCGGCGGGCTGCCATCTGAGACTGGAAGGCGGGCGCCTCGCCCTCCCTCCGCTATCTGCATCCACATCCGTGAGGCCGCAGCGATGAGCCGCAACTTCAAGATCTTCATCGTCGCCACCGTGGTCTTCTGGGCCGTGGGCGCCATGAATGACGCGGTAGTGATGTACGTGCTGGCGGGCGTGTGCCTCGCCGTGATGCTGGTCGCCTACCTGCTCGCTCAGCTCTCGCTATCGCGCCTCGAACTGACCATGACCACGCCGCCCGCGGGCATTGCCGCCGGCGCGCCCATCCGCCCGCACGTACACGTGCGCTCGCACGGAGGGATCACTATCGGCTCCGTGGCGGTCGCGCTGAGCGCCGAGAACCTCACCGTCGAGGGCGTACGCGTGGCCCGGCGCGTACTGCTGCCGCCTGTCCCACCGGCCGCGGAGCTTGACTTCGACTTCGAGCTGGTGCCCGCCGTGCGCGGACGCTACCGCCTCTCCGGGCCCGTCCTGATCGACTCGGACCCCATCGGCATGTTCGAGCGACGGCGTGACCGCGGCCGCTGCTTCGAGCTGGTGGTCTTCCCCCGTACCTGGGACCTGCCGCGTGTGGCCGCGTGGGATACCGGCCACGGCGCGCGCGGCGTACGTCGGCCTCCGACACGTCGTGATCAGGGCGAGTTCCGCGGCATCCGCGAACACACCCCCGGGGATGACCTGCGCCACGTGCACTGGAAGGTCACCGCGCACGTGGGAGAGCTGGCGGTCAAGGAGTACGAGCCGCTGCGGCATGACCTGATCTCCATCCAGCTCGATCTCGCCGCCCGGGGGCACTACGGCGCCGGTCCGCTGAGCACGCTGGAGACCGCGATCTCGGCCGCCGCCTCGATCGCCCGGGCGGGCCTGGCCGAGCAGCGTTCGGTGGCCGTGATCGGAGACGGGCTGCCCCCTGAGGTGGCACGCCCCGGGGCGGGTCAGCCGCATATGCACCGCATCATGGTCGCTCTCGCCGAGGCACGAGCGCAGGGTACCGACAGCTTCGCCCACACGCTCACCCGCCGACTTCGCGCCGTGCCCCGGGGTGCCACCGTCTTCGTCATTACTACCGCCGCCGAGGAGGGGCTGGCGCGCGTGCTCTCGTCGAACGCCGGGCACGTGGGGTCGCTCACGCTGCTGGTGGTCGCGGGCGATCTCGAGGGCGCGCCCGAACGCTTCGTAGTGCTGCCACGCCGGGTGTCCGAGGCCGCGATGGCTGCGGGCATCGCCGTCGCCCCACTGCGCTCGGGCGCGGACATCGTTCAGGCGCTCACTATCGCCACCACGCCCGCGCGAGGTGCCGGGGTGGAGTTGCTGTGATGGCCGCGCCGGGGCTCACACGTTTTCGCGATTTCGCGCGGCGCCATCGCTTCGCGCCCGTCCCGCATACGCCACCTGCGAATACCCCCGCCGAACGACGCCGGTGGCTGGGACCGATGCTCGCCTGCTGGCTGATGATGGCCGGGGCGCTGATCGCCGCGAGTGCTCTGATCAGCAGCACCCTGCTGCTGGTGGAGCTGGCGGTGGTGGTGCTCGCCGCCTTCCCGGTGGCCTGGCGGCTGCACTTCAGCGCCGTGCCCCGATTCTGGCCGAACCAACTCACCTTCCTGGCCGCGCTCGTCCTGGGCATCATTCACTGGCGCATGGGAGTGTTCACCGGCGGCGAGGACATGCGCACGGTGGTCGCCAGCTACCGCACTCTCGTGGGGGTCTTCTACTGGATCATGGCCTTCCGCGCCTTTGCAGTCCGCAACGTGCGCGATCTGACGCAGACCGCACTGCCGGCGGTCTCGGGCCTGCTGCTGGTTCTCATCGCCGCCCCGACGACGGTCGCCTGCATCGGCACCGCGCTGGTCATGGGAGGCACGCTGGCGCTGCTCGCCGCGGAGCACGCGGCCGCACGTTCTGCGGGCATTGACCGGCGCATTCCGGCCGAGCGCGTGCGCGGTGGCGCCTGGCGTCCGACGGTCAACTCGTGGCTGAGCCTGCTGCTGGCGGCCGCGGTGGCCGCAACCATCATCGCCGCCCTGGCCGCGCGCTATCAGCCATCCAACGAGCTGGCCCGTTCGCTGCGCCGCCAGCTCGCGTGGCGGTTGGCCCGGTTGATGATGGTCGAAGAGGCCACCTCCTGGACGGCTCAGTCCACCCTGGCCCTCGGCGGGCCGGCTCCGACCCCGCAGGACCGGCTGATGCTGATCATCCGATGCGAGACGCCGGTCAAGCCGCGCACGGCGGTCTACGACATCTACGACGGCGCCCTCTGGAGGCAGAGCCAGCGCGAATGGCGGCGTGTGCCCAGGCTGGGAGATGTCTGGCGGCTGCCGACGCCGGCCGAGATGGGCACGGCTCCGGCGGCCACCGACGTCGTTGACGTGGAGATCACCAGCGCCTACGGCTTCCTGGACCTGCTGCCCGTCCCGTACTGTGCGCAGGAGATCGACCTGAACGTACCGTCATTGCGCGTGGACCGCGCCGGGATGGTCTCGTTCACCGGCCACGTGCTCCCCGGGGACACCTACCTGGCGCGCGTGGCCATGCCCGCTGCGGTCACCACGCGGCCCGGGTCGCAGCGCCCGGCGCCCACCGACATGACGTTCGCACTGCAATTGCCCGACACTCTCCCGAAGCGCGTTCGCCTCCTGGCTCGACATATCGTGACCCAAGCCAACGCCGGCGTTACGACCACGAAGGTCATCGCCATCGAGAACTACCTGCGCGACCCCGACAACTTCACCTACGACCTCGACGCCCCCTGGGTCCCCGCGGGCCGCGACTACGTAGACTACTTCCTCTTCACCAGCCGACGCGGGTACTGCAATCACTTCGCCACCGCGATGGCGGTGATGGTGCGTTGCCTGGGCATCCCCGCACGCCTCGCCACCGGCTTTACCGCCGGACAGTACCGCCCCGATCGGGATGTCTACGAGATCCGCGACCAGGACGCGCACGCCTGGGTGGAGGTCTTCCTGCCCGACACCGGATGGGTGGACTTCGACCCGACACCCGACGTGCAGACCGAGGCGCAGCCCACCGGCGCCGCGCGCGGCGCCATCGCGGCCTTCCAGGCCCGGTGGCGCGTGACGGCGGCCTGGCTGGCCTCCCACGCCTTCCTGGTGGCCGCGCTCGCCATCCTGCTCGCGGCGGCGATCGTGGGGATCACAGCCGCCGTGCGCCGGTACCGGCGGCAACTGCGCCTGCTGCGGCCGGGCGCGCCGGCTCGTGACCGCATCATCCACGCCTATCGCCAGGCCCTGCATCTGCTGGCGCGAGCCGGGCTCACGCGCCTGCCCAGCGCCGCGCCGTGGGAGTTCCAGCGCATCACTGCGGGAAAGGCGCCGTCGCTGGCACAGGAGTTTGCCCTGCTCACCGAGAAGTACGTGGGCGCCCGCTTCGCGCCCGAGCCGCCACCCGTGCGCGACGCCGAAGCCGCCGAAGGGGCACTGCTGCGCCTGCGCGATGCGGTGCTGGAGCCTGATGAGGACACGGACGAAACCGCCGAGAGCCATGAGTAGGTGCGATGCCTGCCTGCTGATCGCCGCGACAGTCCTGCTCGCGCTCGCGGCCACCTGTGCGCACTCCGACGGCCTCACACGGCTGGTGGAGTACCGCTCGCCCATCGACGACTCCACGCAGGTTTACGGCGTCTACGTCCCGGACGGGCCCCCGCCCTCGGGCGATGGCTATCCCGCGGTGCTGCACGGGCACGGCTACGGCTGGAGCGTGAGTGCGAACTTCTCGAGCTTCCAGCGCCGGTGGGCCGAAGAGCACCGCTGGGTGTTGATCAATCTCAACGCGCGCGGGCCCAACTTCTACGAGGGCGTCGGCGACATCGAGACCCTCAACGTCGTCAACGACGCCGCCGCTCGCTTCGGTCTCGACCGCGACCGCGTGTACATGACCGGCGGCTCGATGGGTGGCACCGGCGCCCTGCGCCAGGGCGTGCGCCATCCCGACGTGTTTGCGGCGGTCATGGGCGTGGACGGCTGGACCGACTTCCGCGAGTGGCACTGGCACTGGTACGCGCGCACGGATCTGCGCCACGACATCGAGGAGTTCCGCCGGCCGCTGCTGGAGGCCGCCTCGCCGCTCTACTGGGCCGAGCGCGGCCGGTGGGGCGCCATCGGACACATCGTCGATGGCAGCGACACCGTCGTGCTGCCCGAGAACGGTCTGCGCCTGCGCAACCGCCTGGTCGAGCTGCGCACGCGCGAGCCCGGCGCCTACGACTACCGCCTCATCTTCAATCCGCTGCTGGGGCACGGCCGCGGCACCGACTACCGCGCCATCTACGGCTTCTTCGAGGGCCGGCGTCGCATCACCGATCCGCCCGCCTTCACCATCGAGACCACCATCCTCCCCCACGGCCGGCTCTACTGGGGGCGCATCGACGGCTTCATCATCGACGGCCTCTCCGGCGGCCTCGAGGTCCACGCCGATCCCGGCGTGGTGTCCGCGACCACCCGCAACGTCAGTGACCTGACGCTGTCTCTGTCCGCAAGCCCGCTTGCCCGCGAGCAGAGTGTGCGCGTCTTCGTCGATGGCTTCGCCGCCTGGGAGGGGCCGCCGAAGACGCTGACGCTGCAGGCCGACCTCGACGCGGCCGGCGACGTCATCGGCTGGCGACCGCGCGTCGAGCCCGCGCCGCCGCGCAAGCGCCCGGGCATGTCCGGCCCCATCGGCGAGGCCTTCCTGCATCCCTTCGTCGTGGCCTGGGCGACCGCGGGCGACCCGGCCGAGTGCGCCCGCCACCGCCTCGAAGCCGAGCAGTTCGCGCGCGAGTGGAACGCCTTCATGGTGCACGGGCAGGCGGTCGAGGCCGTGCCCGAGGACTGCGTAGATCCAGCCGACCTGGCCTCGCATACGCTGGTCCTCTTCGGCGCGCTCGACTCGAGCGAGCTGCTGCGCCGCGCCGACGCCGTGCACGAGCTGCCGGTGCGCATCCGCAATGATGGCGTGACGGTGCGCGACGCTCTCTGCGGCGACCGGCGCTACGCGGGTGAGCAGTTCGGCGCGATGCTCGGCTACCCGAACCCGCTGACCGACTTCACCACCTGCCTCGTGGTCGTGAACCGCCGCGTGTTCATGAAGCCCGAGGGCAAGCAACCCCAACTGCTCGGCTACGATCTCGAGAAGCTGCCCTGGGCCTACCCCGACTACGTGGTCTTCAACAACGATCAGAGCGAACTGCCGCATGTGCTCAACGTCAACAACAAGCCTCCGGTCACCTGCTACGAGGCCGGATACTACGTCGAGGCCGGATACTTCGACGATGACTGGCGCATCGACCGCGGCCTGCAGCTCCGTCGCGTACGCCGGCAGAAGCCGACACCGCACCGGCTGACCCACGTGGCCGAGCTGACACTCGATCGCGAGGCCTCGCCCCCGGCGGCGCGCGTACGCATCACCGACTCGGCAGGCAAGCCGGTCGCAACGGCGCGCGTGACCGGCCGCTGGTGGGGCGAGGTCGAGCACGTCACCTCGGCCTCCGCCGATGAGGACGGTCGCGCCGTCTTTCCGGCCCCCCCCCCGCGCCGATCTCGACCGTGCGGGCTTCGAGATCGTCAACGTGATGGCCACCGGCGCCACCTACGACTGGAGTGCCGACGTCGCCCACACCCTCGCGCCCGGCCGGTTCTCACCGCGCCAGCTTGAGCTGGCGCTGCTCACCGATGCCCCGACCGTCGCTCCGGGTGATGCGCTGGAGCTACGCCTGATGGTGCACAACAACGCCCCCGTCGCGCGCGACGTTCAGGTCACCCTCACCGCCCCGTCGGGCACCGTCCTCCCCGAGCGCCACCTGCTGCGCCTGGGCGCCAACGCCCGTGCGGTGGTGAGTTTTACCTGGCGACCGGAGATCCGCGAGCCTGGTCCGGCGCCGCTGCGGGCGGAGGCGATGGCGTCCGGCGCGGGAGTGTCGGCGGCGCTGCCAATGAGCGTGCAGGTCCTGCCCTCGCGCGGGCTGCCGCTGACCATCACCGACGTGAAAGGCGCCGACATCGAGTGCGGACGGCCGTGGAAGGTGACTGCGGTTGTGCGCAGCCACGGGGCCGACCCGATCGCGGTCACGGTGCGCTGTGCGATTCTGCAGGCGAGACGCTTCCCGGCGGAGAAGAGCCTGGTGGTGCCGCCCGGCGGCGCGGTGAGCGTGCAGTGGACGGGAGACGATTACCTCGAGAGGGGCGAGTACACGGTGCGGGTGAGCGCCGAGCAGGGCCGCGGTCTCACCGCCACCGGCAGCTTTGCGGTTCGTTGATGGGAGCGGGCAGATGATCATCAGGACAGTCGCGCTCGCAGTGACCTTCATCCTCGTGGCCTCGATGGCGTGGGCCGAGCCGGTGCTGGAGCAGTCGGGCATGCGCACCGCCACCGAGCTTGTGCTCTACACCGGCGCCTCCTTCGCCCTGGTGCGTCAGTCATCCATGCTCCGGCTCGCAGAGGGCGCCAATACCGTTGCCTTCGCCTGGACCGGAGACAAGATCGACGCCGCCAGCGTGCGCCTGCACGCCCCCGCGGACGTCAGCGTCGGTGAGGTGGTGCGCCCCGCCGGCGCCGCCACCACGCTGCAGTGGACCCTCACGCCCCAGGCGCCCGGCATCACTCCGATCACGGTGGTCTATCAACTTGCCGGGATCTCGTGGAAGCCGGCGTGGCGCCTCACCTGGGAGCCGGGCGCGGCCGACGCGACTCTGCAGGGCTGGGTGACCGTGACCAACGGCAGCGGCCTCGATCTCGCGAGCGTGCGCGCTCAGATCGTCCTCGGCCGCCCGGGCGCGGACGCCGCCGACCAACTCAGCTTCCCCATCGCCGGTCTCACCGACCTGCCGGCGGGGGCTTCGGTGCGCGCCACCTTCGTGCCCACGATGGCGCTGGGGGCCCGCGTCATCTACCGCATTGACTCCGAGGCCGCCCCCGAGCAGGTGCGCCGGCGGCTGGGCGTGCAGCCGCCCACGGCGGGCCTGCTCGCGCGCGAGCCCCTGCCCACCGGCCCGCTGACCGTGGCGCTCACCTCCGCCGACGGGCCCGACCAATCGCTGGCGACCGAGCTGAAGTACGAGCCGGGCGAGGAGTTCGAGATCGACCTGGGAGTCGCGCGTGACATCGTGGTTGAGCGCAGGCTGCTCGCGCGCGAGAAGCTGCGCATGGAGTTCGACCGCCTCGGGCGGGTCAGTGGCTTCGACACCGTCGAGAGCTATCTGATTGAGGTGCGCAATCACGGGCACGAGGACGCGAACCTGGAGATCGTCGAGGCCGTCGTGGATACCGCCTGGGAGTTCGAGACGCGCGCGCTGCATGTGACCGAACCCGGGCGGGTGATCATGCACCTCAGCGTCGCACCGGGCGAGCGCGGGCATGTGCAGTTCACCATCACCAAGCACTCCGGAACGCGGATCCCGTAGGCCGCCCTTGTGCCCGCGCGGAGCACCCGTCGGTATTGACGCAGGTCGCTCCGGCGCGCGCGTCACAACTCAACCGCCACCACCGCGTACCACTCCGGCGCCGGGATCGTGAAGGCGACCTCATCCGCCGCGCGAGTGGCCGTGACCTCTCGCGTGCCCGCGTGCAGGTCGTGGACCGTCACGCGCGGCGTGCCGTCCCAGCCCTCGGGGATCGCCACGCGCATTGCCACCTCTCCGGCTTCCCCCGACTCGTGGCGATCCAGGTGCAGCAGCAGCCGGCGCCGTTGGGGCTGCGCCCAGGCGACCAGGTCGATGCCCTCGGGCGCGCGGTCGATGCGCACAATCTCACCCCCGCCCATCGCGCGGATCGCCTCGATCAGCCCCGGCGCGACTTCGACGTTGGCGTCGCCCTGCGGCAGCCACTGCGCCCGGCCCTCTCCCACCGCGGTCGATTCGGCCAGCATCTCGCGCGGCCGGCCGAGCAGATCGGCCAGCAGATCCGTCTCCCGCTCGAGTGCGTACTCGGTCATCAGGGCGGTGGCGCCGGTGAAGATCAGCCGCCCGCCATGGCGCACCCACCGGGCCAGTGTCTCGATATGCTCATCGGTCAGGCACGAGGCCTGTGGGACGATCAGCACGCTGATGCGCGCGAGGTGCCCGGCGTCGAGCTGGTGCTCTTCAAAGACCGCGAACGGGATGTGGGCGTCCATCAGCGCGTTGAGTGTCGGCCGCGGGAAGCGGTTGTAGACCTGCGCGAAATCCACACTGTGGCGCGAGAGCAGCACGCCCACGTCGGCCCAGCGCGTGGCGCCGCGGTAGAGGTCGGCGTGCCGGCGCAGGAACTGCAGGCCCTCGACCAGCGCCGCGCGCGCCTCGACATCGATCTCCCCCGCGGGCATCTCGAAGCCGGGGTTGCGGATGAGATTCTCCCCGTCTCGCTCGAAACGCACCTCGTCGAACCACACGGTGCCCGAGGCGTTCCACAGGAAGGGCTCGACGTTCACCACCGCCGCCCCCTCCGGGGCGACGATGTCGTCGATGCGCATCTCCTGCCAGTCATGCGTCCCGCCCTCACCGTCGGCGTAGAACACGTAGGGGGCACCCTCGGGCGCGCGATGGCCGGCATCAACGAAGGTGATACGCGCCCCCGGCAGGCCTCCCTGCACGTCCTGCGTGCGGTAGCGGATCGAGAAGCTGAAGCGCTGGCCGGGCTCGATCTCGAGGAAAGGCTGGTGCGAGATGCCTATACGCGCAATCTCCGGCGACGACAGCACGACCGCCGTTGAGCCATCGATGCCGCCGCCCTCGTCGCGGATCCAGCGCGCGCCCTCGGGCGCCACGTAGGCGCTCGGCACCCACCACTGCGCGGGAGCGTGGAAGATCAGTCCGTAGCCGACGATCCACGGGCTGGTGTTCCATGCCAGCGAGGTGCACAGTTGGTCGAGGATCTGCGGCGGCGTCTGCAGGCGGCTGAGGTCGTCATCCTGCCAGGTGCCCAGATAGTTCCACACCGGCTTGCCGTCGGCGAGGCAGTGCCCGTAGGCGAGCTTGCACGACATCTCGCGCGCGAGCTGATTGCGGCTCTCGCTGAACAGCAGGTCCTCGCCGTCGATCTGCTCCTGCACCGCCAGCACCCAGTTGTATTTGTACTGCGTGTTGGCGCACAGCACCGTCTCCGGCAGCGCCGCGCGCACCCGCCGCCGGAACTCCGCCGTCGCGTCGCGCCAGGCGAGGTAGCGCCAGTCGATCCAGTGCGGGTAGAGCGGCTCGTCGGGCAGCGGGCAGCCGACGGTCTCCGGATCGAGCCCCAACGCGCGCAGCGCCTCATCGCCGAGCTTCTCGCGGACATGCGCGCGGAAGGCCGCCTGACAGCCGTCGCAGTAGCCGGTGGCGCCCACGTCGGTGTAGTAGAACTCGTTGTTGTCGAGCATGATGCCGTCCACATCAAGCTCGCGGGCGATCTCGATGCCCAGGTCGATGGTGTAGTCGAGCGCCCCGGTGCTGGGGCACAGCCATTCATCGCCGTAGACGGTGACCACGCCGCCCTCGGCGTCGCGCTGCCACCACTCGGGATGCCGGTCGGCGACGGTGTGCCAGGTCTCGTAGTGGCCCACGTGCATGATCGACCAGTACATGAGCACCTTCATGCCCGCGGCGTGGTAGTCGTCGATGGCCGCGCGCATGACCTCGGGCGGGTAGTTGGGGTGGATATCGCCCGGCCCGGGGATGAAGATGACCGCGGTCACCCCCCACTGCTTGAGCCGCGGGATCCATTCGGCACGGTCCTCGACCATGGCGCGCACACGTTCGCCGCTCCACGGCTGCATGATGCAGGCGGCCTCGAGCCAGTCCCGGCAGGGCTGCTGCGCGGGCACGAGCGCCTGCCCGTGACAGGCGCCCGCGATGGTCGTCAGCGTTGCGATGATCATGGCGGTTCGAACTATCGTCGGCACCTCCCGGCGCGTGTCGCCGCGCAGCCACTTTGCCGCACGCAGGGACTTCGCCGCGCACTGTCCACAACCTGCGCCGGGCAGGTCCTGCGCGGCGCTCCGGGGAACTCAGGCCCCGACGCGAAGACCACGAGCCGCCGGGCGAGCGGCCACGGGAGTGACGCGAAATGCCGATGACCGACCAGGAGATCACCGACAAGATCGCGGCGTATCTGCGCAACAACTACGGCGAGACGCTGGTGCGCTGCGAGTTCCTCGACGACCAGCTCAACGACGACGGCGACGGCCGCCTGGTGACCGAGTGCACGGTGCGCGTGGGCGCAAGCAACAGCGACTGGCGCAAGACCTTCACCTTCCGCAGCGGCGAAATCGTCAACATGACCTGGCAGCGCCTGGGCTGAGGGGCGCAACGGTGGCGGCCGCCCGGAGCCCGAGAGCCGGGCCGGTGAGACCGAGCCGGAGGAGCTGACCTCCCGTATGGCAGAGCCACGTTTCCGGGTCGCCCTGATCGGCGCGGGGCGCATGGCTTCGACGATCGACGATGAGATCCGCGAGCAGGACACCTGGCCATCGCTCAAGCAGCAGTTGCCGTACAGTCACGCCCCCTGCTACGCAACCTTCCCGGAAGTGGAGATGGTGGCGGTCTGCGACCTGGATGAGGCCAGGTGCAAGACCTTCTGCCAACGCTGGCAGGTGCCCCGCTACTACCTGGACTATCGGGAGATGATCGACCGCGAGCGGCCCGACATCGTCTCCATCACGACGCCCGCCCATCTCCACGCCGAGATGGCCGTGTTCGCCATGGAGCATGGGGTGCGCGGCATCTACTGCGAGAAGGCCATGTGCTGCTCGCTGAGTGAGGCCGACGCGATCGTGGATGCCGCCCGGCGCACCGGGGCGAAGTTCATGCTGGGTGCGCAGCGCCGGCATCACCCGCACTTCCGCAAGGCCCGTGAGCTGGTCGAGTCCGGCGAACTTGGTAGTCTGGTGGCGGTGGCAAGCCGGCTTGAGAGTTCGCTGCTGCACTCGCTCAGTCACCTGGCGGACAATTCGCTGTACCTGGCCGGAGACGCGGCGCCCGTGTCGGTATTCGGGGTGCTCGGGCACGCGCGCACCTTTGACGAAGTCGAGGCCCGCCGCATCACCCGGGACGCCGCATACGATCCGGCTGCGCAGAGGTGGAGCGGCGACCCCGGCTGCCGCTCGTACACCGCCGAGTTGGCGAGCGGAGTGCTGCTGGTTCATCTCCCGGCGGTTGCCGACGTGCGCTGGGAGGTGACCTGCACCGATGGGTTCATCCGCATCGAGAACAACAACGACTCGCTGCAGGTCTTCCGACGCCGCGGGCAGACCTACAGCTTCGACCCGGTGGCAATCGACCCGATCCCGCCGACCAGTGCGCACCGGGCGCTGGTCCAGGACCTTCTGCGGGCGCTCGACACCGACGGACGCACCCTCGCCAACGAGGTCGTGGGCCGCTACGGCATGGAGATCCTGATCGGCGCCGCGCATTCGCACCTGCAGGGCGGCGTCAGGGTCCCGCTGCCGCTGGCGCATCGAGACATGTACATCCCTTCGCATTGACGGTCGTCTGCCCCGCCGGAACCCGCGCAGTGGCCGGCGCGTCATACCAGCGACCGTGGGGGATCGACGAGATCTCTGTCGGGGAAAGGAAAAGCGATGAGCGGTCTGCCGACAATCACAGGCGGTCGTCTCGGCATCGCGCTGGCGGCGCTGGTGGCCGTGGGCGTGCTGGCGGGCTGCGGGCGGGAGACGGCGAAGCCCCAGGTGATGTCGCTGGACGAGCCCGTTGGTGGGGAGTACGCCGCCGAGGCCCCCGGCGAGCCGATGGCGGCCGCGGCGGAGCGCGTCATGGACGGCGCGCAGATCTCGGCCACCGGCGACACCGAGAGCGCGTTGTCGCTGATCGCCGCCGCCGAGGCGGCGGAGGGCCGCAAGGTCATCAAGACCGCCGAACTCGACGTCGAGGTCGAGAACCTCGATGACGCGCAGAAGCAGGTCGTGGCCATGGTGGACCGGCTGGGCGGATTCATCAGCTCGCTGACCGTCAGCGATTACACCACCAGCCGGGTCTCGGAGATCGTCGCGCGCGTGCCCTCGGAGCACTTCCGCGAAGTCTACGACGCGGTCAAGGCGCTGGGCAAGGTTGAGCGCGACCACATCGGCGGCCAGGACGTGACCGAGGAGTTCATGGACCTCGAGCGCCGCATCGCGAACAAGCAGGCCGAAGAGGAGCGCGTTCGCGAGATGTTCAAGCAGGCCACCACCGTCGAGGACCTGCTCAAGGTCGAGCAGCGCCTGTCTGAGGTGCGCATGGAGATTGAGGGCTATCAGGGCCGCCTGCGCTTCCTCAAGGACCAGGTCAAGTACTCGACGCTCACCATCACCCTCACCGAGTACGGCGAGGCCCCGATCGAGGAGACCGGCGGCTGGCGGCTGGAGTACCACCTCAAGGGCGCCGTGCGCGCCCTGATCAGCGCCATCCGCGCGATCGTGGTCGCGATTATCTACATCGCCATCCCCGGCGCGGTGGTGTGGATCCCGCTGCTGATCATCATCGCCCTGATCCGCAACGCCTGGCGGCGGCACAAGCAGCGCCGGCAGGCCGCTCAGGCGCCGCCGCCCCCGGCCGCCGAGGGGGAGTAACGGGTTCCCGGACGCGCGAAGCCGACGACAACCGCGACGGGTCCGGCGCGCGCCGGACCCGTCGGTGCGTACCGGGTGCAGGTGACATGCTGCGACGCCGCGAAGAGAGAGGTAGGACAACACAACTGGCCGGGGGGTATTTCAGATGTTGAGACGCATCTGGCAGCAGTGGCGCCCTCAGACGCTCCTGGTCGTAGCCCTCGCCGCCGTAATCGCGGGTAGCCTCGCCCTCAGCACGGCCACCGCCCGCTCGAACTCCGCCGCCGCGCGTTCCGCACTGATTTCGATCATCGCCGCCCTGCAGCAGGCTCCTCCGCCGCAAGCCCCCGACCTCCCCGCCGGCGAGCCCGCAACGCCCGCCCAGCGCGCCGCCATCGAGCGCGCGGTGCTCGGCTACCTGCAGGCCATCAAGGCCCGCGAGTGGGAGGTGGCGTGGGGCTTCACCCACCCCGACACCCGCGGCGGCATCGAGGTCAACGAGTGGTCGCTGCCGCAGATCGCCAGGCAGCAGGAGGGCGACGAATACACCTCCGAGTGGCTCTACGAGCTGCGCTACTCCCTGCCCATGATCCTGATGGGCGCGGACATCGAGCTGGGGCAGATCGCCACCGGGGAGATGGATGGCTGGGCGGACATGACCGTGCGCTTCGAGGTGCCGGCGACGCTGGTGCTGCGGCGCCTGGGCGACGACTGGGCCATCGACCTCGAGGCGACCCGTCAGCTCGAAGCGCGCGCGGCCATCGAGCGCCAGCTCGAGCCGCTGCGCCGCGAGCCCGGCACCGGCACGGAGTGGCTGCGCGCCATGATGATGATGGATGAGCCCGCCACGGGGGCCATGTCGCTGACCGACCTGGCGCTGCGCGACAGCCTGGCGGCCGATTTCGCGGTCGGTGACGCCAGCGTGGCCGACGACCGCGCCCGCGTGCAGGTGGTGGGCGTCGCGACCATGCACCTGGCCCTGCCCCTGGCCAACGGCGACCGCGGCTGGAGCATCGCGTGGTGCCGCGAGCTGGTGCTGCTTGAGCCGGGCGAGACCTTCGCCGAGGTGATCGAGGGTAAGCTCAGGGGCGCCGCCGCGACGCGGGCGTGTCAGGGCAACCTGAAGCAGCTTGCGCTCGGGATGCTCATGTACGCGCAGGACTATGACATGCGCTTCCCGCCCGCCGACCGATGGTGCGCGGCGACGTATCCCTATGTCCGCAACCGCCAGATCCATCATTGCCCCGCCGACGACGCGGCCTTCAGCTACGCCTACAACTACAAGCTCAGCCGACGCCTGCTGGACGAGGTCGCATACCCGTCCGAGATGATCATGCTCTACGAATCGGAGATCGGCAAGGGCGATGCCTTCGACTGGCCGGACTTCCCGGGCACCTCGGTGCCGGACCCGGGCCGTCACGACGAGGCCAACAACTACGCCTACGCGGACGGACACGTGCGCCTCGACGCGCCCTGGAGCTGCAGGGTGCAGGAGGACGCCTACCGCCTGCAGCCGACCCATGAGGCCGAGGATATGCCGCCCGAGATGCCACCGCCACCCGAGCCGCCCTGCGAGGAGTAACGCGCGGCGCGACGCTATCGGCAGTAAACCGTGCGAAGGGGCCGCTCCGAGCGCCCGAGGCGAAGCGTCAGCCCGCGAGGAGTGCGTGTTCCGCCGCGCGGCCGCAGACCGTGCAGATTCCATCGGTTGCCGCCGGGCCTTATCGGTGGCCGCCGGGGGCGGCAGCCCCCCCCACCAGACTGCTGAAGCGTGGGCGGCTTCGCTTGCGTCTCTGCGCCGTGGGCCACTGAGGTTCAGCATTCACGCGCGCTGCATCCACCCCTTTACTCGCGCGCGGGCCTGCGGTATACTATTATCGAACGTCCGTTCTACCACGGCTGCGTATATTGACCCATGAGCGAGCAGCGCATCATCCTGCATGTGGACTTCGACGCGTTCTTCGCGTCCATCGAGCAGCAGCGCAACCCCGAGCTGCGCGGCCGGCCGGTCATCGTGGGCGGACTCTCCCGACGTGGTGTGGTCTCGGCCGCCTCTTACGAGGCGCGCGAGTTCGGGGTGCACTCAGCCATGCCCATGTGGGAGGCCCGGCGGCGCTGTCCACGCGGCGTCTTCCTGCCCGTTGACGGCAGGGCGTACTCGCAGTGCGCCGCCCGCGCTCGTGAGATCCTGTCGCGCTTCACCCCACGCATAGACCCGGCCTCCATCGATGAAGCCTATCTCGACGTAACCGGCTCACTCAAGCTCTTTGGCAGTTTGCGTAAACTGCTGGCGCGCCTCAAGCGCGAGATTCGCGACGAGCTGGGCCTCACCGTATCGATCGGCGTTGCGCCCAACCGGCTGGTGGCGAAGATGGCGTCGGACTGGGACAAGCCCGACGGGCTGGTGATCGTGCGCCCCGAGGAGCTGCCCGAGCGCCTTTTCGAGCTGCCGGTGCGCGCCATCCCGGGCGTGGGCGAGGTGACACGGCAGCGCCTCGCGCAGATGGGCGTGCACACCATCGGCCGGCTCGCCCGTGTGCCGGTGGCGCTGCTGGAGCAGCATTTCGGGAAGCATGGGCAGTATCTGCACCGCGCCGCCCATGCCGAGGATGACGCGCCGGTGCCCTGGTACCGCCCCGGAGACGACGCGCGCAAGCAGATCAGCCGCGAGGAGACGCTGGCGCAGGACACGCGCGATCTGGCGGTGCTCGAGCGCCGACTGCTGGGACTGTGCGAGGAGGTCGGGCGGCGGCTCCGTGCGCGTGGGCAATGCGCGCGCACGGTCACGCTCAAGGTCAGGCTCTCCGACTTCCGCCTGTTCACGCGCAGCGAGACGTTGAAGACCCCGACAGAGCTGGACGAGACCATCTTCGCGAGTGCGCGTGAGATGCTGCGGCGCGTGCGGTTCGGCGCCCGGCGCGCGCGGCTCATCGGCGTCGGCGTGTCGAACCTGGTCGATGGCGTCGCACCCGGCCAGCTCTCGCTCTTCGATCACCAGGCCGAGCGCATCACCGAACTCACCCGCGCGCGCGACGCCATCGTCGAGCGTTTCGGCCGGGGCGCGATCACCCGCGCGCGCCTGATCCACGAGCCCGAGGCTCCCGACGAGGACGAGCCCGACGCCCTCGGCGACGCCGACCCGCTGCGAAGGCTGTGAGGCACGCCGTGCCTTCGTCAACCATCGTCGCCACGCCGCGCGTCAGTTGCCCTCCCCCCAGATGGCGGGGTCGGCGGAGATCCATTGTCTACCCAGCGAGATCCCGCCCACGCCCAGCCCGACCAGGACCGGACACAGCTCGAAGTTGGAGGTGTACGGGCCGAGCGTCTGATCGGCCCTGTTGATGAACCAGCCGCCCGACCCGTCGGCGGTCAGCACGACGCCATCCTCGTTCGGCCGCTCGGGGTGCAGGATCCAGACGTCCCTCTCCTGCGGCCCGGACATCGTGGATGTCTCGATGATGTGGATAAGGAAGTGAGGCGTGAATTCGATGCGCTCGACCTCCTGCGTCGGGACGCCCTCTTCGGTGCCCTCGGCGGTCCGCCCGCCCTCCGGCGCCTGCGCGAGTGCGTCGGGGATGTCAATCTCGGCCACCATCGCCTCCAGCACCGCGATCAGCGCGCGCATGACCTCCTCCTTGCTGCCCAGCCCCGCAAGCGTCTCGAGCTTGTGCAGCAGGAAGCGCTTCTCGGTGATGCTCATCGCGCGCTGCAGGTCCCGGGCGGTCGCCTCCAGGCGCGCGAGCAGCTCCGCCCGCCCCGCGTTCTGCAGGTCGCCCACCAGGTAGCGGGTGGCGCCGAGCGAGCCCCGGGCGCCGCGTAGCGTAGCCTGCACCCGGTCGATGGTGGCGTCGTTGGGCAGGCGCCACAGACGCATGCGCGCGCGCTCCAGCGACGCGATCGAGGTGTCGGTGCGTGCCTCCAGGTTGCCCTTGTGGCGGAAGGCCTCCCGCAGCCTGGGCCACAGGTCGTTCTCAAGCCAGTTGATGATGGGCGCGCCCAGCAGCTCCACGATGATCTGGTTGCCGGTGATGCGGAACAACAGCTTGCCCACCTGCCGACGCACCGCGTCCCGCGCCCTCTGGCGCACGGCCGCGCGGAATGAGCGGGCGTCGTGGAAGGCGAGGCCCAACTCGCGCTGGGTGATCCGATCCAGCTCCTGCTCCGCGCCGGTGCGCAGGCGGCTCATCACCTCGGTCTTCACCGCGCCGATGCCTTCGGTAGCCAGCAGCGCGAGCAGGCCTTCTGCCTCCAGGCGATCGTCCACCTCGGTCGCGAGCATGGTGATCAACTCGGTGCGCACCGCGGCGGACTCCTGCCGAAGCTGCTGCGCGGCGGCGTAGGCTGCGATGTCGAAGCCGCTGCGCGTCTCCAGCCCCTCGCCGGCCTCGACAGTCAGCTCGATGCACTCATCGATCACCTCCAGCTCCTCGGTGAGTCCGCGGCGCGTACGCGAGTTGATGAACGAGTGCAGCGTGCCGTTGAAGGCGCGCGCCTCAGCGATCAGGTCCCGGCCGGTCTGCTTGAGGTCGGTGGCCCACCGCCGCGCCTGCGCCGGGTCCTGCGGCGGGTGCGCGGCCAGCCCCGTCATGCGCTGCTCCAGCGCCTGCAGCGCGGCTTCGTGATTGCGCAGCGGCTGGAGGAAGAGCGTGGGGCCGGGGTCGTCGGCGGGGACCTGCGGCTCGGGCACGATGAGCGACTCGGTGGGCTCGAGCGGCACCACGCCGCCCGTCGGGGTGGTAGACGCGCCCATCTCCATCAACGCCATCTCAGCGTAGCCGCGCACCTCGGCGTTGGGGTCGTGCAGCAGCTCCTGCAGCCGCGGGGCCGCCTCCTTGGCCGCGGCGCCCATGCCCGCCAGCGCCGACACGCAGTACAGGCGCAGCACCGGGTCCTCGGATGACAGCAGCTCGATCAGCGCGGGCACCGCCGGCGCGGCCTCAGCGCCCACCGACCCGATGGCCCACGCGGCCATGAGCCGGCGGTCGGTGTCTCCGGTCTGCAGGTCGGCGATCCACTCCGAGAGCGGCCGATCCTGGATTACGGGCTCTTCCTCTCCCGCCCGGGCGGGCAGGGCGAAGGCGCCGGCGATGATACACACCAGCAACACACGGGGCACGCATGGCATGCGCATGGCATTCTCCTCCACGGTCCCCGCGATGGTCACTCCGAGCGCACACCAGTATTCGGTGGCGGCGCCCGGTGACCTGCAAGTGACGGCCCGCCTCCCATCGACGCTCGCGTCCTGCGGAGGGCGGACGGGGCCGCCCTACTCCCGCCGCCAGCGCGGGCCGGTGGGGGTGTCCTCGATCACGATGCCCTGCGCGAGGAGCCGGTCGCGGATCTCGTCCGCGCGCGCCCAGTCCCTGTTCGCCCGCGCCTGCTCGCGCTCGGCCATCAGCGCCTCGATCTCGGCATCCACCGAGCCCTTCTCGTGCGCGATGATCCCCAGCACCGAGTCGGCGTCCTCGAGGAAGTCCAGCACCCGGCGCGCGCCCTCCGCCCCCACCTGCGCCCGCGCCAGCAGCGGGTTGACCTCGCGCGCCAGCTCGAACACCGCCGCCATCGCCCCGGGCAGGTTCAGGTCATCGTCAAGCTCCGCATCGAACTTGGCCTGTGCGGCGGCCACCTGCGCCGACAGGTCCGCGCCCTGGGCATCGGCGGGCACCTCGGTCAGCCGGTCCGCGAAGTCCCACAGTCGCGCCAGCGCCTGTTGGCTCTGCTCCAGGCCTTCGAGCGTGAAGTTGA
>CAZTZN010000044.1:0-27922 GCA_964617715.1 uncultured Armatimonadia bacterium
CCGACTGCCAGACCGCCTCTTCGGCGTTGGCGGCCAGGGCCTTGCACTTGGGGCAGCCGGTGCCCAGTATCTGCAACTTCACGGCGGCTACCTCCTCTGGTCTGCGTTCAGAACAGACTTCCGTAGATGAGCCCAGTGATGGTGGACAGCACGACGATGATCGCGACGAACACGGCGGTCTTGCGCGTCCCCAGCACGCTGCGGATCACCAGCATGTTGGGCAGCGACAGCGCCGGTCCGGCCAGCAGCAGCGTCAGCGCGGGGCCCTTGCCCATGCCGCTGCCGAGCAGGGACTGCAGGATCGGCACCTCGGTCAGCGTGGCGAAGTACATGAAGGCCCCGACGACCGCCGCCCCCAGG
This sequence comes from uncultured Armatimonadia bacterium, assembly GCA_964617715.1. Classification (GTDB taxonomy): domain Bacteria; phylum Armatimonadota; class Zipacnadia; order Zipacnadales; family UBA5352; genus JALGVA01. The sequence goes on from CAZTZN010000044.1 coordinate 361, forward strand.
TTCGCCCAGACCGAGTTGCCGCCCACCACCCGCGCGACCCAGGTGTTGGGGATGATCCCGTTGTCGGTCCCGGGCATCCCCAGCAGGAAGCCCGCGGCCAGCACGCCCGCGAACAGAAGCGGCATGATCTGCAGCACGAAGCTGTTGGTCGCCTGGAGCCACTCGCTAATTTGCTCGGAGGTGAACCAGCGCCACAGCATGATCGCCAGGGCGCCCAGCAGGGGCATCACGATGAACCACTTGACCTCGTAGACCGCCCACCACAGACCGGTCTGCTCCTCGGGCCTGGCCCACGCTGCGAAGATGAGGATCAGCACCATGACACCCACGTAGGAGGCCATCCTGGGCAGCGGCAGGGCCTGCTCCTGCGTGGCGTTCGCATCGAAGCCCGCCGACTCGGCCGCCCGCTCCTGCTCGGACTCGTGGAAGAAGTACGACATCAGCAACCCGGTCAAGACCGCGAAGATGACCGCGCCGATGGCTCGCGCCAGCCCCAGCTCAAGGCCCAGCACGCGCGCGGTGAGAATGATCGCGAGGATGTTGATGGCCGGGCCCGAGTACAGAAAGCAGCAGGCCGGGCCGATGCCCGCGCCGCGCTTGTAGATCCCCGCAAACAGCGGCAGCACGGTGCACGAGCACACTGCGAGGATGATGCCCGAGACCGACGAGACGCCGTAGGAGAGGACGCGATTGGCCCTGGGGCCGAAGTACTTCATGACCGCTGCCTGGCTGATGAAGACGGCGATGGCGCCTGCGATGAAGAAGGCCGGGACCAGGCAGAACAGCACATGCTTCTGCGCGTAGTCCTGCAGCATCACGAAGGTGTCCTCGATGGCGCTTTGCACGCGCGGATGCTGCAGGGGGATGAAGTACGCGACCAGGAACACGACGGTGATCAACAGCAGCTTGGCTCGATCCGACATCCAGGCGTCGTCCACCTTCCAGGCGTGCGCACGTGTACCGCGCCCGCTTCAATACTTACGCGGCGGTGCCGCTGTCCGCGGCGGCTTCCGCCAACTCAACGGTCTGCGCCATCCGCTCGGCCTCCGACCGCGTCACCGCGTCGAGGCAGGGGAACATGCGCATCACACATGGACAGGTGAGATGATAGAAGACCTGATTGCCATCTCGGCGGGCGTTCACTATGCCCGCATTCCTCATCTGCGCGAGGTGCCGCGACACCGTGGGCATGCTCGAGCCCACGACCTCCTGCAGCTCGCACACGCACCGCTCGCCATCGGCCAGCGCGTCGAGCATCATCAGCCTCGACGGGTGCGCCAGCGCCTTCATGACCTCGGCTCTACGTTGATAGACCTCTGTCGCCAGTGTTCTCGCCTCCGCAAACCTGTTGCGTGCCGGACCTCCGTCTTTGCACGCTGCGCATATTAGCCAAGTCGCTAATATCTGTCAAGGGTGGAGCACTTCGGGTTTGCGGAGGCCTGCGTCGGCCGATGACGAACAAGCATCGGTCGCATGACCAATGCTGCAGTTCATCGTGACGGGGAGTCTTCGCACCGTGGGTGATGACCGGCGCCGGCACGGGCGTGAGATGCTCGTGCCGCTCAACGTTCGTACGTATCGTATCGCTATCGTCAACGGCATTATCTCCATGGCGGCCATCCGCCTCGCGGATGAGTCCACGATCCTGCCTCTGCTGGTGCACAAGCTGTCCGGCGCGGCGTGGGTGGTCGGACTGACCCTGGGCGCGTGTACGGTCGCGCGCGCAGTCATGCAGATCGTGATCTCCCGGCGCATGGATGCGCTGGAATACAAGTTGCCCGACTACGTTGCATCGGCGTGGTTCCGAGGGGTTTTCGGGTTCCTCACCGCCGCGGTGCTGTGGTACGCGCGGCTGCTGCCCGGCGCGCTGGTCGTAGCCACCGTCGCATTTGCGTCGGCGGCGCGTGCCGCCGGTGGGGCATGGGGAATGCTCGGCTTCACCGACGTCCTCGCCAAATCGGTGCCGACTACCAGGCGCGGCAGCCTGTGGATGTGGCGCCGCATGCTCGGGCTGGGCCTCGCCCTCGTGGTTGTCGCCCCCTTCGTCAGGTACATGATCGGTCCCGCGGGCCCGTACCCCTTTCCGCAGAACTACGCGCTATTGTTCTTCATCGGCACGAGCGGCTTCGTCATCGCCTGGATCCTGTTCTCGCGCGTCCACGAGCCGCCGTCGCGTCCATCGAGCCGCACTCTGGGCATGGGTATGCATCTCGCCCGGGGGTGGCGGATCGTGCATCGCGACCGGCCCTACCGGCGGCTGATACGCGCTCGCCTGCTGCTGGGCCTGGCGGCAGGCATCCGACCGTTTTTCGTCGTCTTCGGTTCCAAGGTGTGGGGGCTCAGCGATCAGGCGGCCGCGACCTTTCTCGCCCTGCAGCTCGGTGCTGAGATCATCGGTTCGGTTGTCTCCGGGCGCATGTCGGATCGCTACGGCAATCGCCGCGTGGTCGTCGGTGCCGCCATCACCCTCTCCGCCGCGGCGGCGCTTGCAGTGCTGGCATCATTCGGCCACTGGCCCTCCGCACCAACCGTCGCCGACGGCCGGCTCGACCCGCGCATGGTGGTGCTGGGCGCCGCCTTCGTCTTCAGTGGGCTGTTCATGACCGGCCACGTCATCGGGACCCTCAACTACATGATGGATATCGCGCCCGGGCGCCTGCGACCGTCCTACCAGGCCTTTGCCAGCGCCTTCACCGTTCCGCTGGCAGTCGCGCCGTTGGTCTACGGCTGGGCGGCTGATACCGTCGGCTTCAAAGTCGTGTTCGTCGCCGGGCTGGTGCTGGCGCTTGCCGCCCTGGTCTTCGCCGGCAAGTTGCCTGAGCCGCGCGACGACCTCGCGGAGGGCGAGCTGGAGCGATTCCGGGAACCCCCGACCGCGCCTGATGAAGCTCCGGGGCAGTGAGGCGTCTTCGCCTCGGCGACGAAGGTAGATCGTGGGGCCGCCGGGAAGCCTGCGGCAGGTGATCCGCCGGGGAGAGTGAAGGTCATGACCCTGCGCGTGTGCACGTTGACGGCGTTGCTGGCCGCTTCAGTGGTTGCCGGCCAGCAGTTGGAGCCCAACCTGGTGGTCAACGGTGACTTCGAGGGCGAGGGCGGCTGGAGCTTCAACGAGCAGCGCCACATCGTCGAGCTGCCCGACGCCCCCAGCGGCACGCACGTGCTGATGATGAAGTGCGATGAGGCGCAGTACTACTTCGCCATCGCCGGCCCGAACGTAGCCATCGAGCCCCGGACCCTCTATCGCATCACGCTCAAGATCCGCCGCGAGACGGGCGCCGGCGCCCTGCGGGTCGGCGGCGGATTCATTGACGCTGAGGGCACCGGGCTGAGGCGTGGCGACTGGGCGCTGGGGGCCTACCCCATCAGCCTGCAGACCGGTGAGGGACGCGGCGGGTGGCAGGAGTACACGGGTGACTTCATCACTAACCGCACCGACGCCGCCGGCCTCGCCTTCCGCATCATCCTCAAGAACGGCGTGGACACCATCTACGTTGATGACGTCTCTGTTCGCCGCGTTGAGCGCCCGCAGGCGCCACGGCTCGAACTCCCCGATGACATCATCTGGCCCGGCACTCCAGGGGGACCGCACGTCATGCGCATCGAGGATGTCCTCGACGAGCAGGCGGAGCTGGTGACGATCATCACCACCGGTGCCAAGATCCAGGTGCCCATGACCGGCGACCGTATCCTGGTGCGCCAACGCATTCCCCAGGAGCGCGACCTGGTGCGCTTTGACTTCGATCCGCCCCTGGGCGAGATGCACGTGCTGGAGTGGACCACCGACGCTTACGTCCTGGGCAACGACGAGGTCGCGTTCAGTGTCAATGCCGACGGACTGATCGCCCTGGGCACCAACCGCCCGATGACCATCACCGCGACCTCGTACATCGCGCCCGAGCACTACGTGGTGATGAGCGACAACCTGCTGGCCATCGACGAGCTGGGGGGCTTCTGCATCTATCCTGAACAGCGCCTCCAGTACGACACTGAGCCCTCGATCTTCACGCAGCTCCCCGAGGACACCTCGGAGGCCGGCTGGACCGCGACGCTGGCGACGGGAGCGCGCAAGCTCGTCGCGCTGGGGGTCTTCCCGCCGCGCCCCTTCCCATGGGCGCAGTCGTTCCAGACGCGCATCGCACACTCCAACCGTTATCCCGCCGATGAGCAGATCCGCTGGATGGCGCAGTACTGCAACGTGCTGGTGCTGCACCAGGGCATCTACACCGGGGGTCTGAGCAGCGGCCCCTACATCATCGAGGACGATGCCGAGTACGCGCGGGTAATCGCCACCGCGCACGCCGCGGGCATGCAGGTGCTTCCGTACTTCAACCCGGGCGCCTACACCGACAGGGACCTCGACCACCAGATCGCGCTGCTGCGTGCTCACCGGGACCGCTACGGCACCGACGGCTTCTACTTCGACGGCCTCGGGCGCGGTGAGGAGTGGCCGTGGTCCTACGAGTTCATTCACACCGTGCGCGCGATGGTGGGCGATGCGGTGATCTACACCCACTGCACGCTCAATCCGCCCATCAACGCGACCACGATCTACTGCCCGTTCATCGATACCTGGTCGGATTTCCTGTTGCGTGGCGAGGGGCAGACGATCAGCGGCCCGGATGATCCCTACCTGCGCTACGTGGTGGGCACCTTCAACATCAGCAACGCCATCGCCACGCTCAAGGGCGACAGGATGGAGGGCGCCGACGAGCGGCAGCAGCTTCAGGTGATGCTTGACCTCAACGGCCGCGCGCGCTGGCCCTATCCGGGGATCAACGCCGAGCGCGACGCCCTGTTCACCAACTGGTACTTCCCGACCCTCGACGAGATGGAGGCCGCGTGGCGCGCCCAACATGCGAGGTAGGGGAGAGCACCGGTCGTCGAACAGATGTTTCACGTGAAACATCGTGGCCCCGGCCAAGCCCAGGGGCGGGTGCTCTCCGGCTCGTCCCGGTGTGCGGGGGTTACTATGCCGGATCGACCCAGACCGGGCTCGACCACGCCATCTCGCCGTCGCTCTGATAGACGCGCACGTAGTAGAACGCCGGCTCTTCCGCGTCGGCGTCCTCGATCTTCAACGTCTGCGTCATGCCGCTGCACTCGATCGACGCCATCACCTCACCGCTGCGCACCAGCTCCAGTCGCTGCAGCGGCGCAGTGCCCGTCACCTGCGCCTCGATGATGCGTGGCCGTCCCGCAGGGGCGGTGATCTCGCTGCCCATCATCGCGCCATTGACGCGGAAGTCCAGCACGATCCGGGTGCCGGTGGTGGCGTAGCAGCGCCGGGCATACATGGCGTCCCAGACACTCGCGCGCGTAAGCTGCTCAGCCAGCACCGCTATGAAGCCACTGCCCAGGCGGTGCTGCAGGTGCGGCTGGCGCCACGACCAGTTGGCGTTGCCGGGGTTGCCGTCGTGGCCGTCGCTGGAGGCCATCATGCCCAGGCGATGGCCCATCACCAGCGCGTCCAGTGCCCCCAGACCCTCCAGCCGGTCCGCCGCCTGCCCGGGGAAGGGCGCGCCGAAGTACTCCGAGTTGCCCCAGGTCGAGTACACCTCGACCAGGCGGTCGAACTCCCGGTCCATGTACGACCAGTCCACGGGGAAGAAGCCCACGCTGGGATGGTGGGCGATGGTCAGGGCGCGCGCGCCGCACTCGCGCAATGACGCCCACAGTTGCGCCGGCGATCGGCAGTCATCCGAGATGGCGTTGTGGCCTGGGCCGGGGTTGTTGTCGAAGTAGGGCCAGCCGGTGTCCCGATAGTACACATTGCGGTGCCCGAACTTGGCGGAGGTCCACTCGTAGCAGGGAATGACCACGTAGCGACCGTCCTCGTTCCACTCGTCCGTCTGCGCCATGCGCTCGTTCCAGTCGTCTTGATCGCGGATCTGCCAGTCGTGGTCGGCGATGCCGATAAAGTCCAGGCCGGCGACATCGCGCCCGTAAAGGAGATTCTCCTCGATCGTGCCCGTGCCGCAACTGCGCCCCGATCCATGCTCCTCGCCGCTGTGCGCGTGCAGGTCTCCGAAGTATACGTTCCAGTCTCCGACACATGGCGGCGTGGGCCCGGCGATGGCGCTCTCAACCGCGGCGTCGATGCCGCACTTGAAGATCGGGCGCGCGAACATGTCCACGTCGATCTTCGCCCAGCGCGTGGAGGGCTGGCGGTTGACCGGCACGATGTCGATGCGCGTAGGCTGTCCCTCGGCGAGCATGCGCTTGGGCACACGCAGGGCCATGATGCCGAAGGTCGCGGCGCTCTCTTCAGTGATATGCGCGTCGAGCTTCATCGGCGCGAACCCGGGAGCCCACTCGCGGCGGCGCACGTCATACGCCAGACGCACCTCGCCCCTCTGCCACACGCGGCTCTCCTTGGTGACGCAAAAGGAGACGAGATCGGTGCTGACGCCCGGCGGCACGTTGAGTCGAACATCGAAGCGCCCCGATGGCTGAGGCAGCATTGACCCCATTCCGGTGCCCGCGGCGAAGATGAAGATCACAGAATCGGCACCGGTCGCCGCGGGGACCGGCTCGGTCCAGATCTGCAGGTGGTGGCGGCCGTCCTGGTGCACGTAGTAGGCGCTGCGCGCATCGGTGAACGACGCCACCCGCTCGCGCTCCCGGTGGGCGCGCCCCCACTCGGAGATCTCGCCGAATCCGGCCACGAGGTCGGCCCTGTGCCGCTTCAGCACCTCGTCGCGGATTTCGTCAGCGGTGCGCCGGCCCTGTCCATCGCTCTTCATCTGCAGCATGACGGTGAACCTCCTCATCTCTCGCAGCTTCAGTCAACATGTGCGCCGGCTTCGCCCGCGATCCCTCCTGACCGCGGTTGCCCCGGAGACGGGCATCCCGTCCGTAAAAAATCGTTAAGGTTGGTTATCCGGTCCGCCCGACGGGGTATATTTATCATCGGGAAGGGTTGGCGCGCGAGGGGCGCCACAGCCACAAGAAAGGGAGGTGTGGGGCATGCCACATGAGATCCTGTTCGAGCACATCGCGGACCGTGACGACGCTTTTCGCACCTTCCGTGTGGTGTGGGAGCCCTACACGAATCGCGTGGCGCTGCACTTCCGAAACCATCGAGAAGCAGCGCACGGCCTGGTGGGGACGCCCGAGGAGACCATCCAGTATCTTGACCGGCGCGCGGCCGGGGGAGCGCCCTGGAACGGCGGCCCGCCACGTGAGGCTCGCAGGCGTCTGGCAAAGCTGATCGGCGAGCAGACGGGCAGGCTGCAGGAAGACGTCCCGGTGACCGACAGCGGCTGAACGGCCGCGTCACGCGGTGGACGGCGAGGGCGACTGACAACGATGTCAGTCGCCCCGCTGATCCACGGCGGCGTCTTCATCGGGCGGAAAGTGGGGGAGAGGCCGTGAGGTGCGGATCGCCACTCCCACCAGCCGCGCCAGCGCCTCCGCATCACTCCTCTCGGGCGCACCGGACACGCAGGCGATGAATTGATCCTGCACGACGCCGACGGACCACCCCGAGTCGAGCCGGGCGCCGAAGCCCTCCTGGCCCAGTCCATCGATTGCGAATGCTCCCGTGCGCTCGATCACCCCCGAGAGGATGGCCGTGTACCACCGTCGCGCCTGCGCATCATCGCGGGCGTCGATGACTTCGATCGACACCCGCCTGAGACCGATCTCGTGCTCGACACAAAGCGCCATCGGCCTCGCGCTGTCGCCGAGCAGCTTCGTGGGGCGGTAGCTCAGCGATAACGAGGTGATCCACCTGCGCGGCAGCAGAGAAATCAGGCGAGGGACCTCGTCTTCGGGAACAATCGGCAGCCTGACCTCGAGCCGTGCCGCAAGCTGCTGGTCCGCCGGGAGGCCCTTTGTCTCCGCGTCGGGGGCATGAACGCGCAGGTACCATTGCCCCGACCAGGCGTGCAACACGCCGTCCTCGCGGTAGGCGCTGGAGGTGAGCAGCACGCGCCGTGCTTGTTGTGTACGCTGCGCCGAGAAGAAGCCCAGGGCATCGAGGTAACTCGGGAAGCCCAGCAGGATGACATCGGCCGCGATGCCGCTATCGGCCTCGCGATAGCGCGTCTGCGCCCCGCAGCGCGCGCGGTAGAGGGTCAGCGCCTCAGTCTGTGCGCGCAGCCCCTCAATCTGTGCGGGCGCGCGTTCGGCCGCAGGAGCATCACGCCACCAGGTCCCCACTTGCTCGGCCAGCACGTGTGCGATCACTTCGGCCTCGGAGGCGTGCTCAGGAGGCGGGGTCGGGCGCAGTTCGGACGATGTCGTCTGCGCGTGGGCCGCTGCGGCCGCCAGCAGCGCAGCGCACAGCGCCAGCACCGTGCGCCTGTCGGCAACCTTCATCACCGGTCACCGGCTCCCGGCTCGGCCGGAGCCCCCGTGGTCGCCATGTACTCGTCCACCACCTGGTCGGTTGGGCCGGTGCGTACGATGCCACCGTCCTTCATCCAGACGGCGCGGTCGCAAACCGCGCGCACCTCGGTCATGTAGTGCGACACGAAGAGCACGATCCGGCCGGCTTCGGCCTCACGGCGCAGGCGCGCGCGCACGCGGGCGCGGAAGGCCTCGTCGCCGGTAGAGAGGATCTCATCAACGATCAGCACATCCGGCTCCATGTGTGCCGCCACCGAGAAGCCCAGACGCATCAGCATCCCCGACGAGTAGGTGCGCACCGGCGTGTCCACCCACTGGGTCGCCTCCGCCCAGGCAATGATGTCGTCGAGCCTGGTGTCGATCTGCCGCCGCGACATGCCCAGAATCGCGCCCGACAGGTAGATGTTCTCGAGCCCGGTCAGGTCACGGTGGAAGCCCGCCCCCGCCTGGAGCATGGGGCAGACCCGACCGTGGACGCGCACCATCCCCCGCGTGGGCCGGAGCACGCCGGCGATGATCGCCAGCACGGTGGTCTTGCCACAGCCATTCGGGCCGACCAGCCCGACCACCTCTCCGGGCCGGGCGCGCATGGTGAAATCGCGGACCGCCCAGGCGGCCTCCACCTGGTGGACGTGGCCGAGCGCGCGCGCCAGGAAGGCGTCCTTGAGGCGCGCGGGACGGTCGTGATGCCTGCGATAGGATTTCCACAGGCCCTGAATGTCTACCACCGGCGCAGGGTCGGCCATGGTGTCGAGGCCGGATCGGCTCACAGCACCTCCGGCAGTTGGGCGCTCATCCTGCGATAAACGACCGTGCCCACCAGCAGCGTCAACAGCGAGAACACGGCCGCCGACAGCAGGTGCACGGGCGAGGGCAGTTCGTAGTGGGGCAGTACCGACCTGAAGGCCTCGCAGATGGTCGCCAGTGGATTGAACAGGTACCAGAAGCGGTAGGCCTCGGGAATCTCGGCGGTCGGGTACATGACCGGCGTCACGAAGAAGAGCATGCGGGTGAACGCGGTCAGGGCGTACTCCACGTCCTGGTAGTAGGTGTGCACGACCGAGAATATGAGCGACAGCCCGGCGAGCATCACGGTCAGGACGACGGTGGCCGGCAGCAGCGCCCAGAAGGCGGGGGGAAAGCGTACCGGCACCACCACGAAGACCGCGAACAGGATGACCATGGAGAGCAGGAAATGCACGAACGAACTGCTCACAACGGACATGGGCAGCGCCCAGCGCGGGAAGTAGATCTTCTTCACCACGTCGCGGAAGCGCAGGTAGACCGGGCATGAGGCGAGCAGCGCGTCGTTGAAGTAGATCCAGGGCACCAGCGCGGTGAGGAAGACCAGCGTGTAGTTGGGGATGCGATGCTGCAGCAGGCCCTGAAAGACGAAGCCGATGACCACGATCTGGAACAGCGGCATGATCAGCGACCACAGGAAGCCCAGGAACGAGCGCCGGTAGCGCGCCTTGAGCTGGGCCACGGTCATGATCGCGAGCAGTTCGTACCACTGCCGCCACCGGGGCCGGGGCCCTGCTTCCTCACGCTCGACAGTTGCTTGCGCTGCCACGTGTCCCTCCGGTCGTCGTCAGCGTGTGGGTGATCCCCCGCGTACTAACCTTCGGATCGGTCCCGCCGGTTCCCGGGGTGTCGGGTCAGTGCCCGGTGAGTGCCTGCGCCATGCCCCGATAGTAACAGGCCGCCAGCACCTGACTCCACACGAGTCGCGCCGCGCGCGCGGCGCCGAGCCCCGCCAGCCCGCCCGCAATCGCTCGCCAGCCGCTCAGCATCCAGCGGTTGAAGAGCGCGCCCTTAAGCAGCCAGCGGGCGCTCCATCGGCGCGGCAGTCGGTGGGCGCCGACGACTTCGCCGCGCGTCGGATGCCTGGCGATGAAGTGTGCGGCCGAGCGCCCGACCGCCTCCTGCCGGCGACAGTACGAGACCGGTTCGATAGTGTGATGATGATACCCGATTGCGTCGGGGGCATACAGCAGTCGCACGCCCGCCTCGGTAGCGCGCAGGCCCAGGTCGGTGTCCTCCCACCCGTAGCTGAAGTCTTCATCGAAGCCACCCAGCTCGAGCAGCAACGCCCGGTCGATCGAGAGGTTGGCCGTGATGAAGGCGTGAAAGGGCAGCTCGTCGAGGCCCTCCAGGGCGTCGTAACCGAAGTGATAGCGCTCCATCACAAAGCGCTCGAAGGCCGTCACCCGCTTGCCCGGCGGCCACCGCACCCTGCCGACTACCGCGTGGGCATCAGTCACTCCCGCACGCCGCTGCTCGTGGCCGCGCAGCAGTGAGGGTGTGGCCTCGATGTCGTCGCACAGGAAGAGCACGCGCTCGCATGAGGCCGCCGCCACACCCGCGTTGCGCGCCGCCGCGGGCCCGCCGCGCCGCCCCTCGAGCAGCGTCAGCGGAAACTGCGTGTCGAATCCCCGCACGACGTCGGCGGTCCCGTCGGTGGAGCCATCATCGACCACTATCAGCTCTCCGAGAAGCTTCGGGGCGTCCTGTGCCAGCAAGGCGCGCAGCACCACGAGAAGCGTCTCGCGGCGGTTGTAGGTCGGGATGATGACGCTGTAGCGGGCTGTCATAGCAGTGTGCTGCGCTCCGAAGGTGGTCGCCGGCCCACCGGCACAGTCTACGCCATCGGCACGACTTCGACAAGGTGGCGCGAGAAGCGTGGGGGCGTGCAGGAGCGTCGGCGTCAGGCCACGAACCTGCGCATCACCGCCGCGGAGAGGATGACCTCATGAGCGATACGACGAAGCCGCGATTGCTGGTGATCGGCATTGACGGAGCCGACTGGCTGATCACGCGCCATCTGATAAGCGCGGGTGAACTGCCCAACCTGCGCGCGCTGGCAGAGGGAGGGGCGTGGGGGCCGGCGCGCTCGACCACGCCGCCGACGACGCCGCCCGCATGGACCTCGATCATGACCGGCAAGGGCCCCGGGCGCCACGGCGTCTTCGATTTCCTTCCGATGGCGGGCGACGCCATGGACGCGCCGATCGCATCGCGGCGGCGCGCCATGACGCTCTGGCACGCGCTCAGCGACGCCAGGCTGCGCGTGGGCACCTTCAACCTGCCCGCGACCTACCCGCCCGAGGCGCTCAACGGCTTCCAGGTCTCCGGCTTCGACGCCGCAGACTACGGACCGTCCATGGCGCAGCCGCGCGAGGCCTTCGAGGTGCTCCGCGACGCCGTCGGCGAGTATGAGCTATGCCCGTTCTCTATCCAGGACCCAGCGGGAGACCGCGCCGCGCTGGTCCAGCATGCCGATGTGCCGCTACTGGGGACAAGCGCCTTGCTGCGAAGATGGCCGTGTGACGTTTACATGACTTCCTTCCAGATCGTGGACTGGGTGCATCACGGTCACCTGGGGCGCGAGATGGAGCCGATGCGCCCGGAGACGCTCCCCGCCGACGGCCACGTCATCGAGGCCTACCGGCTGGTGGATGACCGCATCGGCGCGCTGCTTACGGAGTGGATGGGCGAGCAGACCACAGTGATAGTGCTCTCTGACCACGGCGGCACCTCCGCCGATCGGCTGGTCAACCTCGAGAAGCTCTTCCTCGACCATGGGTTGCTGGCGTACGCCTCGAAGAGTGGGGGCGAGCCCGCAGAGCTGCAGGGGCGCCGATCGCGGGCGGCGTCGGCCCTGCGCCTGTGGATGGGCCTCAAGCGCGCTCTGCCGCCGCTCGCGCGCTTGATGGCGCCGCTGGCGCGCCGGATGCGCGGACGCTTCTCGACCTATCAGGAAGATGTAGCGATTGACTGGTCGCGCACCCGTGCGGCCCCGTGGGGCAAATACGCGCAGGTGCGTCTGAACCTGGCCGGACGCGATGCCGGGGGGATCGTTGCGCCGGAAGATGTGCCCGGCCTCGCGGACGAGATCACCGCGCTGCTCGCGTCACTGCGCGACCCGGTCTCCGGTGCGGCGATATACACCGAGGTGCTGCGAAATGAGCAGCTCTACGATGGCCCCTACGGTCATCTCGGGCCGGATCTCTACGGCATTCCGGTCGAGGAGCGCTACCTGACGGTCAGCGCGCGCTCGGGCATGGGGATGTTGCCGCTCATCGATGTGCAGCCAGAGCCGGTGGTGGCGCTCGATCCGGGCTGGGGCGTGCACTCCTCGGTGGGCATTATCATACTCGGCGGGCGCGCTGTCGCGACGGGCGTGCAGATCGAGCAGGCCTCGGTGGAGGACCTGGCGCCGACCGTGTTGCACCTGCTGGGGCAGCCGATCCCCGAGGACATGGATGGGCGCGCACTGCTCGAGGCGCTCGACGCCGCGGTCGTCGGCAGGGATCCCCGCACGTGCCCGCCGTGGCCCGAGCCGGAACGTGGGGGGCCCGAGACGTACACCGATAGAGAACGCGAGGCGGTCGAGCAGCGCCTGCGGAGCCTGGGCTACATGTGACCTGCGCTCGCGCGGCGGAAGGTGGGGCAGAGAGCAGTCCTGAATCGCGGGCCGGGGCCAGTGTCCCGGAGATGTGCTCTCTTCGTGATGGGGGGCTTCGCAGTTGCGGGGGGCGCGTCGTGTCGCTGTCGTTCGGAGGACCGGCTCGCGAGGTCGTCATTGTTGGCCGCGCAGGTGCAGGCTCCCGAGCCTCGCAGGATTCAGGCTCGGCCCGAGCGCGACGACGCACGGTGTGCTGAGGAGGAGGGGGGCGATGAGCGTGGTGTGTGCTTGGGTGGAGGGCTCCGGGGGGCGCGTGACCTGCCGGGTGATGGGGCGATTCACAGCGCCCGGCGTGGTTTTGAGGGAGATAACATAATGTATGTTATACGCACACGCGGCCGACGGAGGGCAACGCAGCGCATATGCGGCTACCGGGCCACATCTCGACGTCTCCTGCGCGGCCGTCGAGCATCGTCGCCCGTCCGTCGGGAGCGCGCTTCCCATTGGCGCCGCGCTGAGATCTCTGAGGATGACCGCGCCCTGGACGGAGGTCGTGCTCTCAGCGGTCTCGCTTTCACCATCGCCGCGCACGGGCTCGATTGTGGCACTCAAGCCACCGCGGGCGTTGCTCATGCCGAGATTCTCACGTGCAAGTGGCCGCCCGGGCTTCCGATCACGAGGCAGCGGAAGTCACGTTTCTGCTGCTGAGCAGCCCGGCGCGTCATTCGCGGGCGGCCACGGGCCGGTGGCGGGTGTGAGGACGAACAGCCGCGACGTCGGTAAATGCTGTCGCAACTGTCACAGGTTGGACAAAAGGCAAAGGCCGGTGGCAGGATGAGGCGGGTGGCTTACGTAACTGAGGAGGATGAGGCGCATGACGCTGGTTGGTTGGTCTACATAGGCGATCTGAGGGTATGCAGATTGCGTGGTTGCGCGGATGAGGTCGTCCCCGGGAAGTGAGGGAGATGGCATCACACTCCCCCACCTCAATGTGACGAGGCCCCCGAGCGCGGCCGGGGGCCTCGTGAGTGCGGGCAGCGGTCTGTGATCAGAACAGGCCCGCGACGCCGAGCGAGGTCTCGTCGCCGCCGTCGAGGTCCTGATAGGCGACACCGACCTCCCAGGTGCCGAAGCGATAGCCCGCGCCGACGGTGAGGTCGCCATCCAGGAGTCCGGCGCGCAGGATGGCGTCGGTCTCGGGAATGGGGTATTCCGCGCCGACGTTGAGCCAGGTGTCCACCTCGTCGCTCACATCATTGACGTCGAGCGCGAGGATCAGGCCGTCAGGGGTCCTGACCGACACGCCGAAGTCGTAGATGGGGGCCGGTGAGCTTTCCTCGGCGATGTCGTTGATCAGGAAACCGGCGCGCCACTCGTTACCGATCTCGTCCGTGTTGCGGTACATGAGGCCGACGTTGATGAAGGTGAAGTCATCGCTGAGGGCGTTATCGTGGCTTTCGAAGAGAAGCGCAACACCGGCGCTGAACTGGCTCTCTCCGATCTGCATGCCGTAACCCGCGCCCAGGGTGCTGGTCTCAGAACCGCCGAAGTCCCAGTAATCGTAGCCGGCGCCAATACCCTGGCGCATGTCGGCAGAGTGGCCGGCGTAGGAGATGCCGTAGCGGTCCCAGTCGGCATCGACCGAAGCCACGGCGGACGCGGTGCCGGTCCATGCGCCATCATAGGCGTCCGCGCCCGGGGTGTTGACCCACGGTAGCCCTGCAGGGTTGTAGAACATCGCGTCGGAGTCGTCGGCGAGGCCCACGGAGGTCTCGCCCATTGCGGCGGTGCGCACGTTCTGCGCCAGCACCGGGATCGCAACTGAGGCGATCAGCCCCAGCATCACGACAAACAACGTCAGGCTCCTCATCATACTGCCTCCTGTTCGTAGTGCAACATTGCCCACATAAGTTCTCGGCACGGCGGTACATGTAGACCGCAGGTACAAGCACGATCGTTGCCGAGGTCGTCACTATGCTCGACACGGCTATTCAGCGCCCCGGGCAGAGATTCCTTCGTATTCGGCCCGGGCCGCGACCGTGACGCTGCGTCTTAGAAGCAGCCGGTGGCGCTGACGACCGTCTCGTCGCCCCAGTCGAAGTCGGCCCAGGCGGCGCCGATCTCCCAGTTGCCGAAACGGTAGCCCGCGCCCGCGGTGAAGTCGCCGTCGGCGAGGCCCGCGCGGACCACCACCGGGGAGAGCGGCAGAGGCCACTCGGCCCCGAGGTTGAGGACGCTGTTGACCTCGTCGCTCACATCAACCAGGTCGGCGGCAAGTACCAGCCCGGTGGGCAGTTGGACGGACGCGCCCACGTCGAAGGTGGGGCCGCTGCCGAATTCATCGGTGATGTCTCGAGCCACGAGGCCGATCGACCAGGTGTTCAGCGGCAGCGAATACTGCTTGAAGAGGCCGATGTCGAACCAGGTGTTGTCATTGCTGCCGAGCTGCTCGGGGCCCATGCTGCCGCTACTCTCCCAGGACTGGTAGTTCGCCGACAGACCGCACATCAGGCCGCACAGGCACAGCTCGGCTCCGTAGCCGACGCTGAAGATGTCCGTGTCACTGTAGGCTGCATCAATGCTCGCCCACCCCGCCCCGAAGCCCTGTGTGCCGGCGGTGTTGCGCGCGCTGCCGGCGATGCTGTAGCGGTCACTACCACTCTCGGAGTCGATGGTCGCGGTGCCGGTGACGCGTGCCGGCCACGGGGACAGGCTCATACCCCATGTCTGGACCGTCGGCAGCGCCCCCGGATTGTCAATGAACGCCGTCGAACTGCCGGCCAGACCCACGCGCGTCAGGCCCATGCCCAGGGTGCGGGCGCCCGAAAAGGCGCGCGCACCGGCGTGCGCCGCCACAGACACGAGCGCCACGAGCGCCACCACCATCACCACCAACATCATCTTTCGCATCGCTTCGGCCTCCTGTTGTCTCTCGGATTCACTCCGTATCGGCGCACAGAGGGCACACGTGCCCCCCGCTGCACACATCGGCGGCAGCGGGCTGCACGCAGTGCCTCCACGTCTAACTGTCGTCTATTCGCCACCGCACCCGCGGCACCTCCATCGCGCGCGGACTACTCCGATTCGGGATGGAACAGTCGGCTGTACTCCGATTGCAGGCGCTCCTGACGGGTGCGGTACTCCGACCACGAGCCCTCCTGCGTGAGGATGTTCAGCTCCGAGAGGGGTGGCCGCCCCGGCGGCGGGCTGACATCGGCGCGCAGCGAGTAGCAGCTACTGATATCCACGATGGCCTGCTGTCCGGCGCGCGAGAGCGCGTAATCCACGAACAACATGGCGGCGTGCGGATGGGGAGCACGGCTGAGTATCGCCAGCGGGCCAACCGTCATGGGCACTCCGTCCTCGGGCCAGACCGCTCGAACCGGCTGGCCCTGTTGAGTCGCCTGGTAGACGCTGTAGCCGAGGATTCCGCCCGCAAGATCGATATCACCCGAATCGAGTGCGCGCAGAGTATCGGCCGATGAGCGGAACAGATACGGGTTCTGCGCGGCCATGCGCCGCCAGAACGACGCCCCGTACTCCTCGCGCAGCAGGTAGTACTGCGCGTAGGCCGAGCCGCCGGTCTGCGCATCCTTGAGGCCGATGCGGCCGCGCCATTTGGGCTCCAGCAGTTCCGGCCAGGTCTGGGGCGCCTCCTGCAGCGTCATGCGGCGCGTGTCGAAAGCGATGCACACCGTAACCGCGCGCATGGCGGCCCACTGACGCGGCTCGCGGTACTGGGCCGGGATGGCTCGAGCGTCGGGCGCCTCGTAGGCGTACAGCTCACCGCGGCGGCGCAGGTCGTCGAAGACGCCCGGATCCAGAACGTGCACCACGTCCGCCTGCACCTGCCCCCGCGCGAGTTCCCGGTCGATACGGCGCACGATCTCGAAGGTGCTGCCACGCATCAGGTGCGTGGTGATGTACGGGTACTCGGCCTGGAAACGCCGCAGGTACTCCCGGGCCTCGCTTTCGGGGAGCGACGTGTACCACCACAGCTCCGCCTCGCGGCGGGCCAGGGCGACGACCTCCTCCCGCGTGAGATCGGTGGAATCATCCCCGGTGTCACTGACCGTTACCCGAATCTCGTTGTTTCCCGGTGGCGGACAGCCGCCGAGGGTTACGAGAAGCGCCGCCATAACGAGGGCAACCATCAGCGCCCGCAATGGCGGTGAGCACATGTATTCCGCAGCACTGGGCTTCACCTGGTTACCCATCCCTCGCCCATCAGTCATCGGTCACGCTCGCCACGGCGGTAAGCGAGTCCGGCCCGCCGTGCCCGATCAGCAGGGCAAAGCCGCCGAGGCCCTCCGCATGCTCGGTCACAAGGTGGTCGGTAACGTCCAGTTGCGCCTGAGGCCCGATGAGGATGCGCACGCCTTCGCCATGAGCGGCCTGGGCGAGTGCCCGCTGCGCTGCGGGCCATTCCTGCGCGTCATTGCCCGCACCGACGGCGATGGTTACCGGGCCGCGCAGCGCCGGGGCCAGATCGTCGGCGATGGTCAGCGCCGCCAGGCCCGCGCGCAGGGCGTCATCGCGCTCGCCGGCCCATTCCCCCAGCACATGGACGCCGCCCACGCCCGCGAACATGCCGTGCTGACGCGCCGCCTCACGGGCCACGACCTCGATGGTGATGGCCAGCTCGTCAGCGTTGGCGTCGTGCAGTTCCACCAGCAGCCAGGTCGCCTTGTCCGGTGGGGGCAGATCCGGCCCGCCCATGGCGCACTCGGCCAGGCCGAGGCTGACGGCGGCGGTGGTGCGGCGTTCAAGGCCCACCGCCTCTCCGACCACCCCCAGCGCGCGCCGGATCTGCTCGACCTCGTCCACCTCCACTGAGGCGTGCGCGCCGCGTCCCCGTCGCGAGTAGATCTCAGCGGCCAGGCGCTCGATGGGCTCCATCATCCCGCCCACAACCATGGTCGCGATCACCGCCGCGAGCAGCAGCACGGTGAGGGCGGCCAGCGCACTGCGCCCCACGATCTCCCCCACCATCCCCTCGGCCATCTCGCGCTTGCAGCCCATCTTGAGGGCACCCACGGTGCGGCCCTCGCTGATGAGTCGGGCGGTGGCGGTGATCAGGCCGCGGCGCTGCGCCGGATTCTCCATCGCCGCCAGCAACCGGCGCATCGACTCGCGGTCGCGCACCGGGTAGGCGTGGCCGTCATCGGCCGCCACCTGGAGTTCGGGAGTGGTGGCGAAGGCGCCGACATTGCCGCGCTCGTCGAGGGCTGCGACGTAGACCACCTCCAGCGCATACAGCCGCCCTTCGACGCGGTGGCCGACCACGCGCTGGAGGTACTGCTGATAACTCTGCCACGATGGCCGCTCCTCGAGCCCGCCGAACTCAACGAGGATGGCGGCGATCTCCCCCACCGTAAGCTGCACCTGCTGCTGCACAAGTTGCACGCTGTGGCGGACGGACAGGTACCACACGACACCCACCGATGTGAGCACGAGCAGCACCACAAGCCCGACCAGCCGCGGCCGCAGCCGCGCCCAGGGCCTGCGCCCGGGCAGGGGCGTGTGCGTGGCGGCGGGCCGGGCGGTACGCATCACCAGCAGGTATGCGCCGGAGATGAGCACTGCGATGCCCGCGATGTGGTAGGGCGTCAGCGCCTCGCCCAGCACGATCCACGAGACGATGACGGTGACGATCGCGCCCAGCAGTTTGAGGCTGACCGCTACATGCGCGGGGATCTCCGACAGACCCCGGTAGTAGAGCACCATGTAGAGAGCGGTGCTCACGCCGGCCAGAGCGCCCAGGATCATCCAGCCGCGCGGGCTCAGACCGGTCAGCGACGCCCAGCCGCCGGTGCTCACGGACACGGTGGCCGCCACCATGAGCCCGATCCCGAAGCGCCACAAGGCGACGGCGGTCGGACGGAAGCGCTGCAGCGCGCTCTTGCCGAGCACCTCGGCCGCCGCGCGTGTCACTCCGGCGCCGAGCGCCAGCAGATCGCCGATCAAGCGCGTTCGCGCCAGCTCTCCGGTGAAGGTCAACTCGCCGGCGGCGATCAGTACGTCGGCCGCGACCATGACCGCGACCAGCAGGAGGCGGAGGTAGGTGACGCGTTCGCGGAGCGTGAAGTAGGAGAAGAGGGCGACGAAGATCGGAGCGGTCTTGGAGATGGCGTTGACGACCCCGGCAGACCCCAGGTCCACGGCGGCGGTGAACAGCAGTGCGCCGAAACCCGAGCCGAACACGCCGACGAGGATCAGAGTCAACCACGCCTTGCGGTCCGGGGGCGGGGCGTTGCGCCGGCGCTGAGGGATGCCGAAGGGGATGAGCAGCAGCACCGTCAGCAGATAGCGGGCGGCGACGATGGTGGGGCCTTCGACGTTCTGCAGGAGCAGGAGCTTGGTGAAGACCGGGGACAGGCCCCCGAGCATCACTGCGGCGAGCACGTAGGCATACGGACGCAGATTCACGGGGACGTCGGTCTCCTGCGCCCCGTCGCGACCGAGGTCCATCTCCCGGCGCTCAGTCAGTCCGAGCCAGCTCCTCACGGGCCCCTGGTGCGGGCACCCTTACGATGGCGTCGTCTCGCACCCATCCCCGCACGCCACCCTCGGCAATCACCTTCGTCCAGCCCGAGTCCCGGCCGACAATGCGCAGCAGTCCCCCCTGAGTCACGGTCTGTGCGGCTCCGAAGCTCTCGCCCGGGCCGGTGTTGACGGTCGTCGCCTCGGTCACCACGACCGCCCGCTCCACCCGATGGTAACTCCACCAGCGCCCGATGCCCAGTGCCAGGGCGACGACGCCGAGTACCGCCAGCACGATCAGCGCCCGATGCAGCGAACGCGATGGGCGAGTGCGCACCAGCAGGGCGATTCCCGCCGCGGCCGCCAGCCAGTAGAGCAGGGCGGCCGCCCCGGCGAGTTCGCTCAGCGTCAGGCTGTCGATGACGCGCGACACCAGTGAATGCAGCCACGACGGTGACGGCGCCGGCGGGCCCTGCGGACGCTCCATCAGCGCGCGCTGGAGGTTCGCCCGGATATCGGGGTCGCGCGGCGCCATGGCCTGCGCCGCCAACCAGTGCGCGATAGCCTCGCCCGGGTTCCCCGAGCGGTAGAGCGCATTGCCCAGATTGTACTGCACGCGCGCGCCGTCCAGTCCGCCGGCCAGCGCCTCGCGGTAGGCCTGAGCGGCGCCCGCGAAGTCGCCCGCGCGGTAGAGTTCATCGCCCTTCGCGAGCGGGTCGTGGGTCTGCTGGGCGCAGGCTCCGCAGATCGCCAGCGCCAGCGCAGCCACCGCCAGCCACCATCGTCGCGGGCTCATCGCAACGCCGCCTCGATCTCGTCGATGAGCGCTCGCAGGCGCGCCTGCACCTCGTCTACCGGAAGCTGCGAGGAGGCACCGGGGGCGTAAACGCCGGCCCGCAGCACGCTCAGCATCTCTTCCGCTCGCGCCGCCAGATCCTCGGGGCAGCCCGCCATCGGCAGCAGCCGACGGGCGTCATCCGGCGAGAAGCTGGCGGGGGCCGCGCCGGTCTTGGCCGCAA
Source organism: uncultured Armatimonadia bacterium (assembly GCA_964617715.1). Lineage (GTDB taxonomy): Bacteria > Armatimonadota > Zipacnadia > Zipacnadales > UBA5352 > JALGVA01. The sequence continues at coordinate 20,623 of CAZTZN010000044.1, forward strand.
GGTACTGCGTCAGCGCAGCATCGGCCCGCTGGTAAACCTCACGCGGCGTGCCCGCGGCCGGAGAGATCGCCCCCAACTGGCGGCGCACCACTGCGGCGGCTTCGGTGAAGCGGCGGTAGCGGGGATCGGCCGCGCGGCGCAGCAGCTCGCGGTGTCGTGTCAATGCCCAGCCCAGGCCGGCCAGCGGCAGGAGCTGGATGAGCCAGAACCACGTGCTGGAGGTGATGGGCGTGCGGCTGCGCAGGCCGAGTTGATCTTCCTTGAGATAGCGAATCTCGCCGCCCTCCGGCCGCAGCGAAGTCTCGCCGCCCTCGCCGGGGAGCACATGCAGTGACAGGGCTGAGGTGCGCGCCCGTTCGTAGCGCTCGGTGTCGGGATTGAAGTAATCGATCTCGACCGGCCGGATGGTCAGCTCGCCCGCGCGCGCGGGCATCACGAGGTACTCGAAAACCACGGTGCCGCCGATGACCTCGTCTGCGCCGACCCTCTGCGGGCCGACCTGTCGCTGCTGACCGCTCGGGTAGACCCGCGCATCGTCACACATCAGTTCCGGCGCCTCAAGCTGGCGGATGTCGCCGGTGCCGGTCACCTCCAGGCGCACGGTTACTGCGTCCCCCACGCGCACCGAGTCGGTGGTGGTAGTCAGCACCGCGTGCAGTTGGCCGACGACACCGCTGAAGGCATCGCTGCGCCCGGCCTGGGGCAGTGGCCGCACGTGCAGTGTGATCGGCTCGGTGGTGATGGTTTCCTCCCCCGAGACGTAGCTGCGGATCAGGTCGATCGATGCCGGGCCGATGGTGTACTCGCCCGGGGTAGGCGCGAAGAGCGCGGTCCTGCGCTCAATGACCCGATAGGGCTGGCCGCCGAGATCAACCGTGGTGACCGGCGGATCGGGCAAAGGCTCAGCCACCAGGCCCTCGGTGGACGGCGGCGAGTACTCCGCCGAGCCCATCAGCCGCACCGACATCGACTGATAGAAGCGCAGGCTCATGGTCACCTGCTGGCCCACCCACGGTCGATCATTGTCCACGTCAAGTTTGACGAAGACATCCTCGCGCGGCGGCTCCTCAGCGGGGACGGCCTCGTCCGGGGCGGGTGGCGGGGCGCCGGACGGACCGGGCTGCGCGGGTGTTGGCGGGCTCGTGCTGGAGCGCCCGGTGACGGTCAGCGTCAACGGCCGGGTAGTGAAGACCTGCCCGGCGGCACGCACTTCGATGCTCGGGATAGTATACGTGCCCTCACGGCTCGCCACCAGGCGGAAGGTGTACGTGTTTGTCGAACTCATCCGCCCGTTGACGAACGAGATGTTCTGCTGCGAGCCCGACGAGACCACCTGGAGATAGTCCATCGGCGGCACCTCGGGCGCAGTCACGCGGCCGATGGCGCCGGTGACCGCGATGTTCAGCTCAACCGGCTCGCCGACCGCCACCGTGTCACGCGAGAGCGAGGCATGCACGTCCACTTCGGCGCCCGCGCGTCCCGTCGCCAACGTGCACACGAGCAACGCATATCCCGCCAGCCGCAGTGCGCTCACCAGTCCTTCTCCCCCGGGCGCGGGATGCTTCGACGCGGCGAACGCCGCACGATCTTTTGCATCTGCGCATCCTCCCCTGCCAGCGCCCTCAACAGACGCCGCGCCTGGGCCGCGCTGAGTTCACCGTCCTCGGTCGGCTCAGCCTGCTGGCCTGAACTCTCCTCGCCGCCCTGTGGCCCGGCCTGGAGGTCTCCTTCCGACTGCTGCTCCTGCCCGGCCTGTTCCTGTTGCTGGTCCTCTTGCTGCTGGTCGTTCTCCTGCCGGTCGCTCTCCTGCTGCTGATCCTGTTGCTGCTGCTCGTTGTCCTGCTGCTGTTGCTGCTGATCCTCATCCTGATTCTGCCGGCTCTGCTGGTTCTGCTCCTGGTCGAGCATCCGCTGAGCAAGTTCGAGATTGTAACGCGCGTCCCCGTCAGTGGGATCCTCTCGCAGAACCTGCCGGTACGCCTCGACGGCGCCCTGGAAGTCTTCTGCCCTGAAACGCGCGTTGCCCAGGTTGTATGTCGCATCTCGACGCAGATCGCTCTCCCCCACCTTGGCCGCTTGCCCAAGGGCCTCCTCCGCCCCGTCGAAATCTCCTGCGCGGTAGAGCGCCGTGCCACGATTGTACGCCAGCGTGGCATTGCCGGGATCGACCGCCAGAGCACGGGTGAAGCTGGACGCGGCGTCGTCGTAGCGCTGCGCGCGGTACTGCCGCATGCCCCGCGTGCACAGCCACTCCATCGCGCCCGGCCAGGTGAAGCCGAGCAATGCCGGCAGCGCCAGTATCACCATCCAGGTCGGTCGCGCGCGCATCATGGTTTGCGTCGCCTCACGTCGCCCATCACCGCGTGGATTGCGATCAGCACGATGGCCAGGCCCAGCGGCACCTGGTAGCGCTCGTGGTACTCGGTGAACTGATAGCTCCCGACGATGCGGCCCTCGGCGCGCTGCAGTTCGCTGAATATCCGTTGGACGGGGATGGTGCCATCAGCCGCCGTGACGTAGATACCGCCGCCGGCCTTGGCGATGGCGCGCAGGGCCTCCTCGTTGAGGCGTGACAGGATCACGTGCCCGTCCTGGTCGCGCTTGTGGCCGACGACCTGGCCCTCGGAGTTGATTTCCGGGATGGGCTCCCCCGCAGTGCCGCCCACACCGACCACGTGGATGGTCACGCCCGCCTCATGCGCCTCGCGCGCGGCATCGACCGCCCCGCCCTCGTGGTCCTCGCCGTCACTGAGTATGACGAGATGGCGATAGGAGTGTTCCGCGGCCTCGAAGCCTCGCGCGGCCTGCCGGATCGCGTCGGCCAGCCCGGTGCCGGGGTCGCCGACCACCGAGGTATCCATCGCATCCAGGAACATCAGCGCGGCACCGTAGTCGATGGTCAGCGGACAGTAAAGAAAGGCGTCGCCGGCGAAGGCGACGATGCCCACGCGATCGCCGTCCATGCGGCCGATCAGCGCGCGCACCGCATCCTTGGCGGCGGTCAGACGATCGGGCGAGACGTCGCGGGCGAGCATGCTGCGGCTGGTATCCACCGCGAACAGGACATCTACGCCACGCCGCTCGACGCGCGCCATCCTGGCGCCGAGCTGGGGCCGTGCGCCCGCCACCACCAGCAGCATCAACGCCGCGATCATCAGCACCGCGCGCACCCGCCGGCGCCGGCGAATGTCCGCGGCCGCGATACGCTCCAGCGCCCGCGGCGTTGCGAGCGTGAGCATCGCCCGGTAGCGCGCGCGCGCGGCATGCACGTACAACCCCACCAGCAGTGGTGTGAGCCACAGCAGCTTGAGGGCGCCTGGATTCCCCCAGCGCAGGTACTCATGCATCAGTCTGCGCGCCCGCCTCCTTCGTGGGCTCCACGCGATGGGCGCGGATGTCGAGGAACCAGTGATCGTTCCTGCGCACCGGCCCTATCTCCACAAACTGCACCGCGCGCCTGAACATCGGCCCGTCGAATACAAATGTGTGGTACTCACCGTTCTCACCGGAGGGGTCGATGTCCCCGCGCGCGACCAATTCGTCGATCAGTGCGTGATCGATGCGCCGGCCGAGAGTCTCCGGCCCGAAGTGCTCTCCCATCGCGCTGACCACGAGCGCCTGGAAGCCCTCATCGATGAACTCGCGCAGCAGCGCCACCGGATCGTCTCCCCACAACGGCTCGACGGCGTTCACGCCCAGCTCGCCGCAGACGCGCTCGACCCACTCGCGGTGCTCGTCGAGGTGAATGTCACCGAACACCATGTGCGTCATCCCGCGCTCGCGCAGGGCAGTGACGCCTTCGCGGAAGCCGCGCTCATAGCCGTCCATTGAGTCGCGCGTGGGCTTCTGAACCAGCTCAATGCCGGTAGCCGCCGCCTGCAGGGCAATCAGCGCCTCGGTAACGCCGTGGAAGCGCACTCGGCGGTAGGTCTCCGAGCTGAAGTTCACCAGCCAGCGCACGTGGGCGCCCGCCTGCAGCGCCCGCCAGCAGGCGAGGCAACTGTCCTTGCCCCCGCTCCAGCTCGCGCCGTACGCGTCGTCGCTCATGCGTGCACCTCGCTCACGGCACCTTGCGCAGCCACGTGCATGACAGCAGGGCCTGCAGCGCCAGCAGCAGCGCCCCCGGCCACAGAAACAGGCCGGCCATCTCGCGGTAGCGGCGGTACTCGGTGGTTTCAAACTTGCTCTTCTCGAGCTGCCGGATCTCCTGGTAAACCGCACGCAGCGCATCCGGGTCGGCCGCGCGGAAGTACTTCCCGCCGCTGACCTGGGCAATCTTCCGCAACGACTCCTCGTCCATCTCGGTGCGCTGGTAGCTGCCGTCGGGGTTGCGGGCGTAGGTGCGCCCGAACACCGGGTCGTCGATGGGCACGAGCGCCCCCTCTTCGCTGCCGACGCCCACGGTGTATATCTTCACGCCGATTGCCCCCGCGGCCCGGGCAGCAGTCATCGGGTCGATCGCTCCGGCGTTGTTCATCCCATCGGTGAGCAGGATGATGATGCGGCTGGCCGCATCCGAGGTCTCCAACCGCGCCGCACCGGTGGCGATGGCCATCCCGATGGCGGTCGCGGTCTCATCGACCATGCCGATCTCCACCTGATCGAGAAGCTGCTCGAGCATGTGATAGTCGAGCGTCAGGGGACACTGCGTGAACGCCTTGGCCGCGAACACCACCAGCGCGAGCCGATCGCCCCTGGTGCCCTCGATGAACTTCTTCAGCACGTCGCGCGCCACCGTGAAGCGGTTGCGCGGCTGGAAGTCCTCGGCCTGCATGCTGCCCGAGATGTCGAGCGTCAGCACGATGTCGATGCCCTCCGAGGACACCTTGACCACGTCCTGCAGCCGCCGCGGGCGCGCCATCGCCACGATCAGCAGCGCGAGCGCGAGCACCGACACCCACGGCAGGGCGCGCGCGGCCGCAGTGCGCACCGTCCGGCGCCACCGCAGCGCCCACACTTCCGGATAGAGCATCGCGCCTGCGTCGGGGCTGCCCGGCCGCCGCAGCCACCGGACTACGAGGGGCAGGCCCGCCAGAAGCACGAGCCACCACGGGCTGGCGAACTCCATCAGCCCTCGCCCCCCGGCTCGGTCGGCTCGGGCGCGGCAGGCTCGGCGGACTCCATCACCTCAACCGGCGGGACGGGCCGCGTGCGCCGGATGATCTCCCGCGCCTGGTCGATGTCCTTGCGGGCCACATCGGAGGCCGGACGATGCTTCGCGAACTTGGCCAGATCCGCGCGGCGCAGCAGTCCGACCGTGGCCGTCATCGCCTCATCGGGCACCCGTCCGGATCCGCGCATGATCTCCGTCAGCATCCCCGTGGTAGCCTCCAGCGCCGGCAGCTCCCAGCGGCGCTCGACGTAACGGCGTACAATCCAACTGAGGCGCACATAGTGCTCCTCGACGCGGTCGCGACCCGGCAGATCTTCGGCGGCCAGCTCATCCAGGGCCTGCAGCGCCTCCTCGTCGGGACTCAACGGTGGCGCAACCACCTGCGGCTCCTCCGCGCTCCGCCGGCGCATCAGCCACCTGACGCCGAGCGCCACCAGACCGCCGAAGAGCAGCACGGGCAGCGCCGCCAGTGCGTAGTGCCACCAGCGCAGCGGAATCTCGCGCGGCCCGCGGATGTCCCTGATCTCCTGCGCACCCTCGGGCAAGACACTACGAATCGTTACCGTCGCCTCCGGACGCTCGGCCTGTCGGGCTTCGCCGTCCCTGGTGCGCCAGGCGATGGGCGGCGCGGTGACCGTCCTCTCCCCCACCTCCCAGAAGGTCAACCTGTAGCGAAGCGTAACCGTGCGCGTGCCCTCGGCGTCCGTCCGATCGTCCGCATCCAGCCCCAACACCTCGGCCTCGCCCAGGTCCGCGTCCCTACCCGGTACTACGAGCGACATCTCCGGAGGCGCCGTGATTTGTACCGTGGCCGTGAAAACCTCTCCGATCAGCCCCTCCGACGGCTCGACGGCCAGCGTGACCGTCGGCGCATCCAGCGCCTGCACGGGCGCCAGGACGACGAGCATGAGCAGACCGCAGGTGAACACGCGCTTCATCGCAGGCGCCTCCGGCGTCGGTCGAAGAAGCGCAGCAACGGATCGACGGCAGTGCCGTCGGTAGGCACGTCGATCACGTCCACGCCCCGGCGAAGCATCTGCTCGTCCTGTTGCATCCGACGCTGCGCCATCAGCTCCACCAGCCGCCGGCGGTATGCGCGCGAGGAGGTGTCCACCAGCACGTGCCGGTCCGTTTCTGAGTCCATCAACTCCACCAGCCCGGCATCGGGCAGACCGCGCTCGCGTGGGTCGATGAGGCGCACTGCGATGAGGTCATGGCGCGTGGCGGCCACGGACATGGGGCTCCAGAAGTCTTCGTCATGAAAGTCGGAGATAAGGAAGACGATTGCGCGTCGCGTCAGTACCCGGCTGACGAACTCCAGCGCCCCGCCGATGTCGGTGCCGCGGTCTTCGGGAGTGTGATGCAGCATCTCGCGGATTACGCGCAGGCCCTGCCGCCGGCCGCTGTCAGGCCGGATGTACTTCTCCACCTCGGTCGCGAACATCAGCAGTCCGACGTTGTCCTTGTTGCGGATCGCCGAGAACGCGAGCAGTCCTGCGACCTCCGCAGCCACGTCCTGCTTGCGTCGGTCAAGGCTCCCGTATTCCACTGAGCCCGAGATGTCCACGGCCAGGAGCACGGTGAGCTGACGTTCATCCACGTGTTGCTTCACGTGCGGGTAGCCGGTGCGGGCGGTCACATTCCAGTCGATGTTGCCGATCGCGTCGCCGGGGTAGTATCTGCGCACCTCGGAGAACTCGATGCCGGAGCCCTTGAAGACAGAGCGGTAGCTGCCTGCAAACATGTCCTCGGCGAGATGCCGGGCGCGAATCTCCAGCCGTCGCACCTGCCGCAGCAGGTGTGCGGTCAGCGCCGCGGCGTCGCCGTCGTGCTCCTCGTCAAGCGGCACGCTACGGCACCTCCACGTTGTCGAAGATCATCTGCACGACGTCCTCGGCCGCGACCTCCTCGGCCTCGGCCTCGTAGCTGACGATCACACGGTGGCGCAGCACATCCATGCCGATCGCCAGCACGTCGTCGGGGGTCACGTAGCCGCGGCCGTCGAGGAAGGCGTTGGCCTTCGCCGCGAGGGTAAGGTAGATGGTCGCGCGTGGCGAGGCGCCGTATTCGATCAGGGGCTCAAGCCGCGCCAGGTCATACGCGCGGGGGTCGCGCGTGGCACAGACGAGATCGACGATATACCGCTGCACTTTCTCGTCGCTGTACAGGCGCACCACGAGCTTGCGC
>CAZTZN010000045.1:0-27202 GCA_964617715.1 uncultured Armatimonadia bacterium
CAAGTCGGCGGCGGTCGAGATCGCGCAGATACTGCTGTACTTCGTAGCGGTATATGCGCTGTTCGCCGATGTGCTGCGCGGGCAGCATCGGCTGGTGGCGGCCGCCAAGGCGCTGGCCATCGCCACCACCGTCGCCGTGTTCGTCGCGTTGTGGCAGTACCTGACGGTCGATGACCCGATGCAGGTCCGGGGCACCTTCGGCAACCGCAACGTTTACGGTGCGTTCCTCGTAATGGTACTGCCGCTGCTCTACGGCATCGCCATCTGGACCCGGGACACGCTGCACCGCGCCTGGTTTCTGCTGGTCATCGGCGTGGGCGCGCTGACCATGCTCGCGGGCGTGCAGTTGTGGTGCCTGGCGGTGGTATTGCTGGTGCTCAGCGCTCTCAAGGGGCTGCGGGCGTTCAGCTACTACCTGCTGGGCGCGGTGGTGTTCGTTGCTCTGGTGATCGGCACTCTGCCCGTGAACCGAGCCGCGGTTTTCAGTGAGGTCGTGGACCCGATTGAGCGCGGCGAAGTGCACAAGATCGTGACCATGGCGGGCGAGGAGACGCCGGTGCTGGTCAAGAAGCGCTGGCTGGAGTGGCAGCCCGCGCTGAGTATGATAGCCGACAACTTCCTGCTGGGCGTGGGGACCGGGGGATTTCAGAAGCACATCGGCGAAGGACAGTACTACGGGATGCTGCCCAACGCCAAGAAGACCGAGCCCGACACCAACAACCTCTACCTGGTGGTGGCCGGGTCGATGGGCTTCCTCGGGCTGGTCGCCCTGTTGGCGTGGATGGGCCACTTCTGGCGTCGGGCTGAGGACAACTGGCGTAACGCCCGCGACCACTGGTCGATGGGGGTGTGCTGGGGCCTGCTGGGCAGCGTCTACGGGATAGTCCTGGTAAACATTGTGTCCAGCCTGTTCGTCAGAGGAAGCAGCCTGGTGTGGGCGCTCGTTTTCGCCATGATCGCGTCTGTCCATGTCTACGGATTCGCCGGGGCACGGCCCCCGGAGGATGCGCCGGATCAACCCGACGAAGGTTCCCGGGAGGACTGAACATGCGTCGCCTGATCGCTGTCAGCACCGTCATCGCACTCGTGCTGGTCGGGGCTTCACTGGCGTCGGCCGCCACCGTTAAGATCGTCGTCGAAGGCGAAGACTACTTCTCGATCAAGCCGTCGATGGCGAAGGCCACGGGGAGCACCCAGGCCGCCGGGGGAGCCTACATCCACATCCCGCTGCGCCGCCCGCACGCCACCACCGAGACCGGGCCTGCCGATGACGGCAATGCCCGCTTCAAGATCAATGTCCCGGTGGCCGGCACCTACACCCTGTGGGCGCGCGCGAACTGGTATGACTCGTGCGGCAACTCGTTCTTCGTAATCGTCGATAACACGCCCGCGACGGTCATCGGCGAGGACGGCACCTACGGGACCTGGCACTGGGTGAAGGGGGCGCGCATCACCCTCACGGCCGGACAGCACGTGATTCGTTTCCAGAACCGCGAGGATGGCGCGAAGCTGGATCAGTTCCTGCTCACCAACAACAGCCGCTACGTGCCGGTGCGGGCCGAGACGCGCACGCCGCAGTATATCATCCGGCCGACCCAGTAGGTCGGTGGCAGGAGTGCGATGACGCCGAGATGACAGACACAGACCGGCGCCGGTCAGTGGCCGGCATCGTATGCGTGGTAACGACCACCGCGCTGGTGCTCATCAGCGCGGTGGCGACTGTGTACGCCCAGGATGAGTTCATCATGTTGGAGGACACGGTCGAGGGGCCCTACGCCCTCGCCGCAACCCTCCATGTCACCGACCCGGCGACCCTCAACCTGCTGGTGGCGATCGACCACCAGGACCCGGCCAACACCTACACCGTGTGGCTCACCCCTGCCGGCACCGGCATCGAGCGCATAGTGGACGGCAAGGCGGTGGCCATCGGCCGCGGTCGGGCGTACGGGACCTTCGAGCCCGACAGCGACCTCGAGCTGACCGTGCGGCGCGACGGCTGGCGCATCGAGGTCATCCTCGACCACGAGGTGCTGGCCCGGGCGTGGGATGCCACCCTTCCCCCCGGCCCGGTGGGTTACCAGGTGGCCGGTGGCGAGGTCGCTGAGCCGATGCTGCAGCCCATCGGTGGCGTGTACATGACCGACCCGTTCGAGCGCGTGGCGGACGCATCGGCGCAGGGCACCTGGGAGAAGGTGCAGGGCACCTGGAAGCTGCAGTCGCTGCGCGTGGACGAGCAAAGTGACCGCATGGAAGCCAGCAAGTCGGCCAACGCCTTCAGCTACCTGGGCAAGAGCGCGGATGGCCCGGGGATCGCGTGCACCGGCTACTGGTTCTGGAACAACTACTCGGTCTCCGCCGCGGTTCGCCCCACCGAGACCGACACGCTCGGCCTGATCGCCTACTTCCAGGACCCCGAGAACTACATCGCGGCGCGCTGGACCTCGGCGCTGTCGGAGGCCGACGACGCCGACCGGCTGCAGCTCGTGGCGGTGGTGGGGGGTGAGTCCTCGGTGCTGGCCGAGTGTCGGGGCGGGCATACTCCCGGCCAATGGTACCGGGTCGAGCTGCGCATCTGCGACGGGCTCATGCAGGTCCTCGTCGATGATGAGCCACGCCTGGCCGCCCGTGCCGACCTCTTCGGACAGGGGCAGCCCGGGCTCTACTGCGAGGGCTCCGCGGGCACCTCGTTCGACAGCGTCGCCATCGTGGACTGGGAGGTTCTCGCCGACGATTTCGAGCAGTCCAACCCGGGACGGTGGATCGCCCACGCAGGGACCTGGCACAGCGACGCAGGCCGGATGCGCGGCTCGGGCTCGGGCGCCGTGGCTTTCACGGGCCGGCCCGAGTGGGCCCGCTACGCGTACGCGGCCGACATCGCGGCCGAGGGTAAAGCGGGGGTGGGATTGGCGGTATGTGGCGTCGAAGACCGCTACTTCGCACTGCGCATCGGCGTACGCGGCTCGGGCGTCCCCTACGAGGGCCATGCCCAGATCGTGCGCGTGGAGGGCGGTCAGACCACGGTGCTGGCCGGCACTCCGGCGGTGATCGCCCCGAATACCACCCATCGTGTTCGGCTGGTGGTTGACGACGGTCTGCTGACCGGCTATGTTGACGACAAGCGCATCATCGATGCCTTCGACGCGGACGCGACCGCCGGCATGGTTGGCCTCTACGCCGACGGCGCCGGCGCGGGGGTCTTCGACAACGTCTATGTGGCCATGCTGCCGCCGCGCCGCATCGCGCGGGTGACCAAGGAGTTCACTGAAGGCAATCAGCACCCGGAGATGGCGGAGTGGGCCAGCACCCGGGCGCCGTGGGTCAAGCCCGAGGATGATGACGGCACGTGGTGGAGCAAGGGCGACTACTACGGAGACAAGACCATCGCCTTCGAGATTCCGGGGGTGGGGCAGAGCACCGGCGAGGTGCGTCTGCGCCTGGACACCGAGCCCGACGATCCGCAGGCGGGTCTGATGCTGGTGATCGCGGCCCGACAGGGCTCGAAGACGCTGACGTTGACGCTGCTGCACGGCGATGAGCAGATAGGTCAGACCACCTTCGAGGTCGCCAGCGATCCCTGCCCGGTGCGCTTCGAGCGCCGGGGCACGTGGGCGGTCGTGGTGATTGACGGTTCGGTCGTCTTCAACGAGAAGATCTGACGCGCCGAGCGGCATGCATCGAGGGATGAGATGATGAGCAGCAGGGCTTCACTGCGCGCGCTTACCGTGGCGGGCATCGTGGCAGGCCTCCTGGCGGCCTGGTGGGGGGCGCCGGCACAGGCGGCCTCGATCTCCGAGGCGACCAAGCTGATCTCCGCCGGGAACAGCGCCGCCGCGGCCGCGATGCTCGAGGAGATCGTCGCCGAAGCCCCCGACAACCTCCCGGCGCACTTCTGGCTGGGGCGGTCGCGCGTGGCGCTGGGCGATCTCGATGGGGCGGTGGAGCAGTTCCAGATTGTGCTCGACGCCAAGCCCACCTCGGTCGAGACGCGCTACTGGCTGGGTGAGGTGCGGCGCCTCCAGGGGCGGCTGACTGATGCGCGGGCACTGTTCGACGAAGTCCTGGCCGCCAACCCGGACCACCGCCAGGCCAAGGCGGGGCTGCGCGCGGTGGCCGAGGAGATTGCGCGCCAGCAGCGCATGCTCGGCGACACGCTCACCGACTGGGTGTTGCCCACCGATGATCACCGGCTGGCGCTGGACATCTCGGGGTTGCAGGTGGATCCGGGGGCGCTGGACATATACTCCGACCACGTCTACGACTACACCTTCTCCGATCCGCCCACCGACTGGGTGACAACCGGCGGCATCTGGGAGACCACGAACCGCTGGACCTGCAGCCCGCAGTGGTCATGGTTCGGCGGCTACGCCCGGGATGGCGTGGCCGCGATCTGGAACAAGCGCCAGTTCACGGGCGACATCACCGTCGAGGTCTACTGCGGGTTCAAGATGGGCGTTGTGCCCGGCGCCAGCAACTACCGCAACCCCAACGACATGAACATCACCATCTGTGGTGACGGCGCCAACCTCGACAGCGGCTACAGTTTCATCCTCGGCGGCGACCTCAACAGCTCCACGCGCATCATGCGTGGCACGCAGGTGCTCACCGAGAACCGCGACGATGAGGCCATGCTGCCCATCTTTGAGGATGGCTTTCCCAGCACATACGAGTTCCACCGCAAGTGGTGGATGCTGCGGGTAAGCAAACGCGGAGATCGGCTGGAGTTCTCCGTGGACGGCCGCGTCGTCGCCGTGGCCACCGACCCGCAGCCGCTCGATGGCGGGCGCGTCGCCATCTGGGCCCGCGACAACGGCCTGATCCTCTCGCGCATCAAGATCTACTACGAGGGGGAGCAGATTCCGCGTGATCCTGTGCCCCTGGGACACCTCGCGGTACGGCCGGTCGAGCAGGTCCATGAGCGTCACGCCACGCTCGCCAGCGCCACACATGCCTCGCTGTTCAACGACTTCGAGACCGACCTGGGCGGCGTGGCCAACCGTGACGCCGAGCAGGGCGCGATGGTCACCATCGCCGCTCCGGGCGCAGGGGGGAGCGCGCACTGCGCCAAGCTGGTAAACACTTACGCGGGCGGCAGCTTCGCCGCGACCCTGCACGCCGGCCGCTTCGACCTGCGCGAGTTGCCCCGGCTGGCCTTCGACTACCGCCTGTCGCCGGATGCGAGGGTCAACCTCTACCTGACCATCAACAACGAGCTGTGCGAGATGGTGCTCTCCGGCGGCCGCGAGCCCGCCGGCGGCGCCCGCATGATCGGCGCGGTCCCCGCAGTACAGGCGGATGATGCGTGGCATCACGCCGAGATCGACCTCCTCGGCTACGTCGAGCAGGCGCTGGGGGCGAGCGGCAGGCTGCTCGCCCGAGATCTTTTCATCGGCAACCTGAGTTCCCGCGACTACATCGATGCGGGCTTCGGGGGCAATCACGCCGGCAGCAAGGTGTTCCTGGACAACCTCGCCCTCTATCACCCGGCGCCGGGAGAGGTGCAGGTCACGGCTCGCGCCGCGCGCGACGTGCGGGTTTCCGGGTGGGCCATCACTATCGATGATGATCCGAACGCAGTGCCCGCCGAGACCGTCACCAGCGAGGATGGAGAGGCCACGCTGTCGGCTCCCGGCGACGGGTGCTGGTTCGTGCACGCCCGGCCGCAGCTCGCCGACGGCGCGTGGGGCGAGGCCGAGACGCTGGCGGTGACCGTGGACACGCAACCGCCGGCGGTGCTCGCCATCACGCCGGAGGGCGGCGCACCCGCGGGCGATCGGCCCATCGAGATCACGCTGAGCGACCGGGGCGGCGTGGGCGTTGACCCGGAGACCGTGCGCGTGGGCGTCGGCGACACTGAATTGAGCGTGGATGGTGAAGTCGTGCGCTTCGACCCGGCATCGGAGACGCTTTCGGTCGATGTCGCACAGGTGGCAAGCTTCCCGCAGGGAGGCTCGGTCGAGGTGGCGCTGTTGGCCGCCGCCGACCGCAACGGTGTGGCCATCGCGGAGCAGCCCCGATGGGCGTTCAAGACCGGACCGGAGATCGACGACGTCTCGCCCGCCCCGCCCGTGCTGGCGGTGGGCGAGTTGCCGATGATCCACGATGACTTCGAGGAGGGCATGGGCGAGTGGAGCAACTGGGGCGCCGAGGGCGGCGCCGTGTTGACCCGTGACCCGAGCACGGCCGCCAGCGGCCGCTATTCGCTGAAGCTCTACAACCCGACCAGCGGCGGCAGCTTCGGCGCCTACATCCGCAAGACCGCGTTCGACGCGGGCCGCTATCGCATCGTGCGTTTCGCCTACAAGGTCCCCGAGCGCCTGCGTGCCGACCTGATGGTGCACGTGAACGGCGCGCGCAAGGCCATCCGTTTCACCGACACCGACAGCAGCTACCCGCGCATCGGCCAGGTGCCGGGCGTGGTGGCCGACAACCGGTGGCACTACGCCGAGTTCAACCTCTACAACATGCTGCGTCGCGACGATCCGCACGCTCCCGGCTACAAGGTCCTGCAGATGTGGATCGCCGACAGCGGCTGGACCTCAAACGCGCCCGGGCAGACCTATCACATCGACGACTTCTCACTGGTGCCCATCGTGTCCGCCGCACAGCCGCTGACGCTGTCCTGGCAGGTGCACGATATCAGCGGGCTGGCGGGCGTCAACTGGGCCATTGATGAGTCCCCGGCCACCGAGCTGGACTCGACCATGCTCACCACCGCCGACCATGTGGCCTGGACCGAGCCCGGCGACATTGATGGTTGGCTGCACGTGCGCGCCGTTGACTCGGCGGGCAACTGGTCGGCGACCGCGCACCGGCGCGTGCTCATTGACAGCTCGGCGCCCGTGGCCGCGCAGGCCTCTCCCGCGGCGGATGCGCGCACGGCAGTGTCGGAGGTCGTCGTGCGGCTCTCCGATCAGGGCATCGCCGGGATCGACCCGGGCAGCGTCGTGCTCAGCGTGGGCGGCAAGGACTACTCGGTGAGCAACTCCGGGCTGACCTACCTGTCGGACCGCGGTCAGCTTGTGTGGAACTGCGAGCGCACCTCGCCGGAGCCAACCGTATTCGCCGACGGCCAGCAGGTGGACGTGGTGCTCAAGCGGGCCGCGGACTACGCCGGCAACCCGGGCGAAAGCCTGCCCGCGTGGAGCTGGGTGATGGACTACTCGCAGGACACCACGCCGCCGCAGATCGCCGACGTGGAGTGCAGCACGCATCGCTCGCTACTCGCGCAGACCTTCGAGAGCGGGCTGGACGGCTGGTCGAATCGCGGTGGCCGTGAGGGCGCGGCCGTCGAGCGCGACACCACCACCGCGGCCAGCGGGGAGGCCAGCATCAAGCTGACCCAGCAGCAGGCCAACGGGCATATGCAGGCGCTGGTGACCTCGCGCGCCTTCCCGGCCGACCGCTTCCCGGTGATCGCCTTCGACTACCGCTTCGACCCGGGGTTGAAGCTCGATCTGATGGTGCACATGAACGGGCAGTGGTGGGCGATCGCGATGACCGACGCCGACCGGGATGCCATCGGGCGCGTGCCGGGGATGCGCGCGGACGGGGCGTGGCACCACGCGTCGGTCAACATCGCGCCGCTGCTCAAGCGCCGCCAGCGCCGGGGGCCGCTCAATGTTGACGCGATCATCGTCGGTGACCGCAACAGCCGTGACAATCCGCAGGGCGCGACCGCCAACTTCGACAACTTCGTGATCGGCACAGTGGGTACGGTCAAGCCGGTGTTCCGCTGGACTGCGACCGACACCACCGGCATCGTCGGCTACAGTTACGTGCTCGACCGGGAGCCTGCCACCGATCCGCCGACCGAGTCGCAGGGTCCGACGGCTGCGAAGGCGTTCGACAACGTCGCGACCGGCCTGTGGTTCCTGCACGTGCGCGCGGTCGATGGCGCGGGCAACTGGGGGCCGACCGCGCACTACGCCATCATGCACTCGGCGGGCTGATCGGCTGCGCTTCGACCATCAGAGCCGGCGGCGCCCGCGGAGGGCGCCGCCATGCGGTCAGGAGGGCCGGATGTCGGGCGAGCAGGTGACTCTGCCGGAGCCGGAGAGCAAGGGCGGGCCGTGGCGCTTCGTCGGGTTGGCGCTGGTGCTCGCCGTAGCCTGCACGTTGCGCCTGACCGGCATCACCTGGGGGCTGCCCGACTCCACCCACCTGTTCTCGTACCACCCCGACGAGTTCCACTCGCTGCGCGGCGCCTTCTCGATGGCCCTGGGAGACCTGAACCCGCACTTCTTCAACTACGGGAGTCTCTACCTGTACCTGGTCGGGGCCGCAGCGGCTCTGGTGCACGGCGAACTCTTTGCGTCCATCACCGACGCCGTTGCCGGCGGGCCGATCCTCCCCGAGGCAATCCGCGCCTGGACGCTCGACGCGCGCATCGTCACCGTGGTCCTCGCGGTCGCAACCGTCGGTGTGGTCTATGCCATCGGGCGCGAGATCTGGAACCATCGCGCCGGCCTGGCCGCAGCTCTGCTGCTGGCGCTGGCGCCGCTGCACGTGCTGCAGTCGCACTACGCCACGGTCGATGTGCCGCTTACGTTCTTCGTGGCGCTGGCGCTGCTGCTGACGGCACATATGATGCGCGCGATGACGCTGCGCAACGCCATCTGGGCGGGCGTTGCCGCCGGACTGGCGACGAGCGTGAAGTATTCGGGGGCGCTGGTGCTGCTCGCGCCGATGACGGCATGGCTGCTCGCCCGCTTGCGCGCGCGTGGGGCCGCCGAGCAGCGGCCGCCCATCGGCACGCTCGTGCTGCCGCCGATCGTCGCCTTCGCGGCCTTCGCGCTGACCTCGCCCTACACGTTCCTCGACTGGCCGCAGGCCTGGCGCTCCATCTGCTTCGAGCTGCAGCACGCGCGCATCGGTGACGACCCGTGGATGATGGCCGAATGGCCCAACGGCTGGCTCTTCCACCTCAGTGGCCTGGCGTTGGGCACCGGCTTCATCATGGTGGCCGCGTCCGCAGTCGGCCTGACTTCAGGCCTCGCCGTGGGTCGGCGTGAACTCCTGCCGCTGCTGGTCTTTGGTCTGGTGATCTTCGCGGTCATCGGTAACTCCGCGGTGCGCTACGCCCGCTACGAGATGCCCCTGCTGCCTGTGCTCGCGGTGTTTGCGGGCGGGCTGGTGTCCGACGACCTCTTCGCGATGGTGCGCGGACGGCTGCCCGGGTGGGGGATGGCCGCGGCCATCACCACGCTGCTGGCGGCGTCGGCGTGGGGCGCGGCCGTCATGGACCAGCGCCTGCTGCGCGAGCTGACGCTGCCGGACGCACGCGAGCTGGCGCTGCAGGCCATCGAACGCGAGGTCCCGGTCGGCGACCTTGTTGCGCTGCTCAGCGAGCCGTGGTTCTACCACCCGCCGGTTGACTACTGCAACGGGGGCGCGGTGCTGCGCGGCAATCCGCCGTGGCGCGACTACCGCCGCCCGGTGCGCCGGCTGATCGTGCTCGGCCCGGATCCCGATCGGCTGCTGTTGGAGCGCCCCGATGCGGTGGTCGTAACCGGCTGGGAGATCGATGGCCCATTGCGCGGGGGAGACGCGGACGTGCGGGCGTTCATGGATGCACTGCGCGCGACCGGCTACCAGGCGACCAGCTTCGGCGAGGGACTGTCCCACTGGTCGCGGCGCCCGCGCCCTCCCGCCAGCGACTGGCTCTACCCGTTCGTCCGCGTCGAGGTCTGGCGCGCGACGGCGTCTCCGGCCCCCGGTTAGCCGTCAGTTGCGCATTCTGCCGGCGTGCGGAGGCGCAACCTTGTCCTCCGGAGAAGCACCCACCATGAGCGCACGTGAGCACAGGCAGCAGCCTGAGGCCGTCGAGGCGCTGTCGGAGCATCGACAGGCCGGTGATCGGGTCGAGGCCGCCGCGGCGCTGGTCGTGGCCCTCGCCATCATCGTAATCCCGGCCCTGCTCACACCGGACCCGTCAGGGCATGGCACTCACACGCAGATTCTGCTGCTGCCGTGCATCTTCGAGATGCTGACCGGCCTGCCGTGCCCCTTTTGCGGGATGACGACGTCGCTGGCCCACATGGCCCGCGGCGAGGTGGCGGCGGCGTTCGCGACACATGTGCTCGGGCCACCCCTCTACGTTGGCGCGTGGCTGGGCGCAGTGTGGGCACTCGCGGCGCTGGTGCGGGGGACATCCGCGGTCCCCGGGCCGCTTCGCAGCCCCGTTGCGCCCAAGGTATTCCTGGCGATCGTCGGCATCGCGTGGGTCGCGAACACCGTGATCTGGGTGCTGCGCTGACGGCACTTGCCGCGACGGGCGGCGTTCGCTAAACTGTAACTCCTGCGGGCCGCAGGCACGAGACGGGAATCACAATGATAAGCGCCAGCCGGCGACACAACTGGCGGCCGCTTGCGCGGTTGGGCGCGGCGGCCATCTGCGTCCTGGCCAGCCTCGCGGCGGTCACCGCCGACGGGGGGGCCTACCGCCTGGGTGTCGATGACGTGGTCACCATCCGGGTGCTCTACCAGCCCGAGTTCAGCGTGGAGAACGCCATCGTGCGGCCCGACGGGCGCATCAACGTCCCGGTCGTCGGAGAGGTGGAGGTCGCCGGGCGGACCATCGCGGAGGTTGCGGAGAGCATCACCGAAGCGTTGCGCAGGGAACTGCGCGACCCGCGCGTGTCGGTGCAACTCGTCCGCCGGCATGTCGAGCCGGTCTACGTGGTGGGTGCGGTGCGCTCGCCGGGCGCGGTGAACGTGCGCGAACCGGTGACCGTAGCCGAGGCGATCGCGCTGGCGGGCGGTCTGACCACGGCCGCCGCACCGCGCTTCGGGGTCATCATCGGCGCAGACGGGTCGCAGCGGCGGATTGATGTGCCGTCGGCGCTCTCGGGCGCGGCGTCCCCCACGCGTATCGCGCCCGGGGAGACGCTGGTGGTAAGCGCGCAGTTCCTGGTGAGTGTCGTCGGGCGGGTCGCCTCGCCCGGGCGCTATCCCTGCGAGGCGGGCGATCGCGTGGCCGATGCGCTGGCCGCGGCCGGCGGACTGGCGCCGGGTGCGGCGGAGGCCGGCTCGCTGGTGCGTGCCGACGGCACGCAGATCGAACTCGACCTCGCCTCCATCGTCGAGCACGGCGTGGCCGCCGACAACCCCGCGCTCGAGGCCGGCGATCTGATCGTGGTGCCTGAAGTGACCCGCCGGGTCACGGTTGTCGGCGCCTTCGACACGCCTGGCCGCTATGACTTCGACGAAGGCGCGCGCGTGTCCGACGCGATAGCGCTGGCGCACGGTGTGAGCGATGACGCGCGGCTCACCGCGGCGGTGCTGGTGCGGCGTGACGGCTCATCGCAGACCGTTGACCTCGAAGCGCTGTTGCAGGGCGAGGCGGATAACGATCCGGCGCTCGCCGACGGGGACACGCTGATCCTGCCGTGCGAGGTGGACCGCGTCGCGGTACTGGGCTCGGTGGTACATCCGGGACTCTACGCGCTCGAGGCCGGGATGACGCTGATGGACGCGCTGGCGGCCGCCGGCGGCTGGTCGCAGAACGACTCACGACCGACGGAGACGATCCTGTGGCGGCGCACCGCGGGCGAACCGCAGATGACCTTCATCAACGCGCAGGAGATGCTGCGCGGCGCTGCGGAGGGCGAAAACCCGCCGCTGCAGGCGGGCGACATCGTGTTCGTGCCCTCTCGTAAGGAGATCACGCGCGACCAGGCAGTGCGCACGCTGCTGGGCATCACCGGTGTGCTGCACCTGCTGTTCTGAGCCGTCATGGGCGACGACCACTGCGAAGCGATGACTACGCGCGACCACCTGCGGCTGCTCTGGCGGCGCCGGTGGGTGCTGCTGGGCGTGCTGGCGATCTGCGTTGGCGGTGCGGTCGTGTACGTGCTGCTGGCCACGCCGACCTACCAGGCGCGGGCCACCCTGGTGGTGACCGGCGAGCAGGATGCGCGCCCGTCGGTGCTGTCGGCGGCGGCGCCACTGCTGTCGATGCTGGGGGAACCGGTATCCGCGCTCGGCGGGGCCGATCGGGCGACGCAGATACAGATCATCAAGAGCCGCCCCTCACTGCAGGCGGCCTACGGGCTGATGCTCGAGCGGCGGGAGTTGCCGGCATCGCTGGATCGGCCTGGAGAAGCCGAGGCGCTGATCAAGCGCCTGCCCGGAGTATTGGCGGAGCTGAGCCCGCAGCCGCCACCAGGGCGCTGGCCGGAGCGCTACGAAGCGCTGGTGCGGTCGCTTTACGTGGGGCCGGTCGAGGATTCCGACCTCATCGAAGTGCGCTGCGAGGTGGCAGACCGGGAGCTGGCGCGCGATTTCGTCAACGCGCTGGTGCTGGCGTATCTGGGCCGGAGCCTGGCCGATGCGCAGGCCTCGACGCGGCATACGCGCCGATACATCGCGGACGAGCTGGATCGTGTTGAGACGCGGCTGGCGGAGGCGGAGGAGGCGCTGCGGGCGTTCGGCGAACACGCGGGGACGATCGTCCTCGACGAATCGGCCCGGCAGCAGGTCGGCCTGCTGGTGCGGCTGAACGAGCAGGCGGCGCTGGCCGAGTCGACGATGAACGCGCGTCGGGCGATGCGGGCCGACCTGACCGAGCGTCTGCGCGGGATCGACGAGCGCATCGAGCAGGCGATCACGGTCACACGTAACCCCGAGATAGTGCAACTGCAGACCGCGCTCGCGCAGGCCGAGGCCGATCGGGCCGGGCTGCTCGAGGAGTACGCGCCTGAAAGCATGCCGGTCCGCCGCGCCAGCGCCGGCATCGAGGAGCTGCGCGCGCGGCTGGAGGCGACGTCGGCCGAGGTGATCGGCTCACGACAGGAGGCCGTGAACCCGGTCGCCCAGCAACTCTTGCGGGAGATCGTGGTGGCTCAGGGCGAGGAGATGGCGGCGCGCGAGTCGCTGCGGGTGCTGCGCCGAGCGGTGGCACGGGTGGAGGCCGACCTGGCGGGGCTGCCGGCGGAGCAGGTAGGGCTGCTGCGCGTGCGGCGCGAGATCGAGCTGCTCGAGCGTGTGTACCTGGCGCTCAAGGAGCGCGAGCAGGAGTGCGAAATCGCCGAGAAGACCGCATCGCCGGTGTCGCGACTGATCGAGCCGGCGATTACGCCCGATGAGCCGGTGCGCCCCAAGCGGCTGCTGAGCCTGCTGGCCGGCGTCGTCGCCGGCCTGCTGCTGGGATTGCTCGCGGTGGGCGTCGCCGAGCACATGGACGAACGGTTGCACGATCCGGAGCGTGTCGCCCGTGTGCTGGCCGCACCGGTGATCGCAACGTTGCAGCGCGGCTGGCAGCCCGATGGGGCGCCGGGGCCCGTGAGGGCGGTGCTTGCGCACATTCGGGCGGCGACCGATGAGGTGCCGGTGAGGGCCACGGTCGCGTCGGTGAAGAGCGAGGGGGTGGCGCTCGCGCGGGCGCTGGCGGAAGCGGCCGCGGCGGGGGGTGACCGCGTGGTGCTGCTCACCGCCGATGGACCCGCGCTTGGGATGGAGGGCGCACCGGTGGTGGGGGAGGGCGTGACCTGCCTGGGCGTGGGGCAGTCCGCGCTGTCGCGGGGAGGGCGTGATGCGTTGGACGAGGCGCTGTCGGGCTGTGGTGCCGACCTTGTGCTGGCGGCGGCGGATGGGCTGGAGGAGCTGCTCGCCCTCGGGGCAGCATTTGCCGGCGGAAGCCCGCTGGTGCTGTGCGTCGATCTGCACCGAACGACCGCCGCCGACGCGCAACGGTTGGCCGCCCTGGCCGCGCGGCGGGGCATGTCGATGTCGGGCATAGTGGCGCTGGGCGCGGTGCGCAACGGTGCTGCGTACTATCCGCCGGCAGACACCGGGATACGATGAATCTGGCCATGACACGCGGAGGAAGGGCGGCGCGGGATGGGGGGCGCGCCGCAGTGCCATGCTTCTGGTGATCGGCATCGACGGGGCCAACCCCGACCTGATCGAGCGCATGACCTCGACCGGGCAGATGCCCACGCTGCGCGCGCTGATGCGCCACGGCGTCTATGGCCGTGTCGAGTCGTCGGCCAACGCCAGCCCGGTATCCGCGTGGTCGAGCTTCCTGACCGGCGTGAATCCGGGGATGCACGGTGTGTGGGACCTGCGGATGCTCATGCCGGAGAGTTACGAGTGGCAGGTGCCGCACTCGCGGATGCTGCGTGCCCCGACGCTGCCGCAAATCCTGACTGAGCGCGGGCTCGAGGTGGGCACGCTCTTCGTGCCCGTGACCTACCCCGCGCGGGAGGCTGAGTGGACCACGGTCGCCGGCTGGCTGGCGCCATCGGCGGACGCGGAGGGCTTCGCACACCCGCGCAGGGTGGCGGGCATGGCGGGCCGTCGCCTCAAGGATGTGCCGCTGGCGGTGCAGCTCGGCTCGTACGCCGCATCGGGGCGCTACGATGCGGGGCTGGAGCGCGCGATTGAGGCGATGAACGCCAAGTGCGCGTTGGCCGAGGATCTGCTGGCGGAGCGCCGGTGGGACATGCTGGCCGTGAACCTGACCGAGCTGGATCGGGTGCTGCGCTGGTTCTGGCACCTCGCCGATCCGGCCCACCCCGACCACCGCGACGACATCCCCGCGGCCGCGGATGGCGTGATCGCCGCGATGCACGCGGCCGTCGATGCCGCGGTGGCCCGGCTGATCCGCGGCCTCAGCCCCGAAGATAGCGTGATGGTCATCTCCACCTACGGGGTCGAGTTGAACTCACGAGCGGCGCTGTGTGTCCCCGAGCTGATGGCGCATCTTGAGCTGCTCGTGGGCCGATCGGCGGCCGGGGGCCTGTGGCATGGACTGACCTCATGGCTGGGCGGTGCGGTTGACGGTGTCCTCGACCTGTTGCACACGATCCTGCCCGGGCGGCTTGCGGATCTCGTCCCGCCGTCGGCTGAACACGAGGCGCCATCGCGGCTCACCGATGGCGACCCGTGGCTGGACTACGAGCGTACCTGGGTCATCCCTGCGCCCGGCGGCAGCATCTACGTCAACACGGAGGACGAGTTCCCGCTCGGCATCGCCAGCAGCGCGCAGCTCGACCAGCTTAGGCTGCGCATCACCTCGGCGCTGCAGACGTGCATCGACCCGGCGACGGGTCGGCGTCCGCTACGGTGGGTGCGCCCGCGCGACCAGGTGTGCTCGGGGCCGTATCTCTCGCGCATCCCGCATATCGTGGCCCGCTGGGACAACAGCCGTGTGGTGGAGGGCCTGACCGTCACCGGCAGCCGCGACGGTCGGGTGAGAATCGCGCGCCCGCCATCGGGTCGAGTACCCAACGGCGCGCCCTCGGGCGAGGGCGTGCTCATCGCGGCGGGTGGCCGCTTGCGGCGAGGGGTGCGCGTCGAGGGCGCGTGCGTGGAGGACCTGGCGGCCACCGTTGTGCACCTGTGCGGCGAGCGCGTGCCCTCGTACTTCGAGGGGCGCGTGCTCGACGAGGCACTGAGCCGATCGTACCTCGAGGAATACCCCGTGCGGTTGCTGGAGCGGGAGATGCCGCGCATCATCGAGGACTCCGGGCGCGCCACGGAGACCGCGGACATCGTCCGCGATCACCTGCGCGCTCTCGACTGGGAATACTGAGATGTCGCGCGTGCTGGTCATCGGGATCGACGGCCTCCCGCCCGGGCTGCTGCGTCGGCTCATGGCTGCGAGGCGTATGCCCACGCTGGCGAGCTTGGCGCGGCGCGGCGGCCTGGGCGTGCTCCGCTCGACCCCCAACTATCAGAGCGCCTCGGCATGGACGTCGATGATGACCGGTGTCAACCCCGGCGTCCACGGCATCCTGCACTTCACCAACCCGGTTCGCGCCAGCTACGAGGTCGCGCAGATTGACGCGCGCGCACGCCGCTGCCGGAGCATCTGGTCGCTGCTGTCGGAGGCGGGCGCGAGCGTGGCGGCCCTCAATGTCCCGGTCAGCTATCCCGCCGAGCCGGTCAACGGCATCGTGCTCGCGGGCTGGCTGTGCCCGTCGCCGACATCACCGGGATTCGCCCACCCGCCTGAGCTGGCGGCGGAGGTCGCACGGGTGGCCGGCGACTACCCCATCCACGCCGATGTGCGTCGCCACGTCATGCGCGGTGATTTCGGTCAGGCCGCACGCGCGGCCACCCACGGTATCACCGTCAAGGGCGAAGTCGCCTGCCACCTGATCAGGAGTCGGCGACCCGACGTCGCGGCGGTCGTGTTCACCGAGTGCGACTCGCTCCAGCACTGGTGTTGGCACATCCTCGATGAAGCCCATCCCGCCTACGATCCGCGCCTGGCGAAACACTGGCTCGATGACCTGCTGCGGGTCTACCAGGCGGTTGATGCGCAGGTTTCCGCGCTGATTGAAGCCGCGGGCGGCGACGTGGACGTGATGGTCGTCTCCGATCACGGTCAGGCCCCGAACTCAGGCGCGCAGGTGCTGCTGCGCCCGTGGCTGGTCGCGGCGGGCTATCTTGCGCCCCGCCGACGGTGGCTCCCGCGGCGGATCTTCGATCGGATGGTGGCCTCGGGCTTCGAACTGACCCGGCGTCGGGCTCCGGCGCGCGTGAAGGCCGTTCTGCGCGCGCGGCTGCCGGGCCTGCAGACGCGCGCGCAGGCGGGGGTACGCGCCGTGGCCGCCGACTGGCCTCACACACGTGTTTTCACCGAGACCGGCCATCTGTTCGTCAACCTGCGGAGACGTCAGCCTGAGGGCCGGATCGAGCCGGGAGAGGAATGTGAGGCGCTCCTGGCGGAACTCGAGCGCGAGCTGGGGGCGCTGCGCGATGCGGACAGTGGCGAGCCGGCGGTCGAGGCGGTGGTGCGCGGCAGTGAGGTGTTCCACGGCCCCCACGTTGACCTCATGCCCGACCTGCTGGTGCACTGGCGGCACGCGCGGGTGGTGCACAGGCTGGTCTGGCGCGGTGAGATCATCACGCACCCGTCGCCGCCCGAGCTGCCGACCGGCGCGCACCATCCCGACGGCACCCTGCTGGCCGCGGGACCGAGCTTTCGAGGGGGGGGCGAGCGCGCAGCGCGGTCAATCTACGACATCGCCCCGACGGTGCTGCATCTGGCCGGCTGCGCGGTTCCCGCGTACATGGATGGCGAGGTGATGGACGATCTGCTCACCCCGCGGGCGGCGAAGGATGTTCGCCGGGATACGGTGAACCCCTCCGGCGACGCGCAGGCCGTCGGAGAAGCCGGCGACGCGGACGAGATCGTATTGGGCCGCCTGCGCTCGCTGGGATACATCGATCAGGGGTGACTGCGATGCTGGCCGAGGAGCTGCTGGCGGTGCTGGTCTGCCCTGTGTGCGGGGGAGCGCCCCTGCGACTGGACGTCGAGGAGACGCGCGGAGACGTCGTGGCCCGGGGCAGCCTGGGTTGTGCGGACTGCAAGCGCTGGTATCGGGTCACCGACGACATCCCCAGTCTCATGCCTGAGCAGGTGGCCTCGAGCCTGCGAGCCGCCGATGAGCACTGGGCGCGGTGGCGCGCCGTGATGGACGAGTTCCTGCAGTGGCGCGACAGGGCGTGGGGCGACCCCGAGGCCGCACGCGCGCGCCGCGAGGCGGCCGCCGCGATGCACTCCCGCTTCATCGAGTTCTGCGACTTGCCCGCGCGGAAGTTCATGTGCCTCGACGTGGGCGCGGGCAGCGGGCAGGTGGCCGATCTGCTGCCCGAGGAGTGCACGTACATCGGCATCGATCCGCTGCGTGGCGGCAGAGCACCGGACACGGGGGAGTTGCCCGAGCACATGCCACGGCCTTCGCGAGCGGTGTCGCTCGTGCAGGGCGTGGGTGAGGTGTTGCCCTTCGCGGACGGCAGCTTCGACGCCGTGTTGATATTCGGTGCGCTCGATCACTGCAACGAGCCCGACGAGGTGCTGGCCGAGTCGCGGCGTGTGCTGGCGCCGGGCGGACGCTTCGGCCTGCTGCTGGGCGTGGCCGAGGAGAGGCCGCCGGGGGGCCTGCTGCGCTCGCTCGCCGGCATGTTCTCGAGTGAGCCCAGGGGGCGTGAGACGCACACCTTCACCTTCACCGCCGCTCAGCTCGACGAGCTGGTGGGCAGGCACTTCGCGATCGATGCGACCTGCGAGGACAGCGGACGCGCCTTCGTGCGCGCGACCGCCGACTCGGACGTGAGCAAGCAGTGACGTACGCCCCTACCGCCATCCTCATCGGGATCGATGGGGGGACGCTCGACCTGATCCGACCGTGGGCCGCCGCGGGCGAGCTGCCCGCGCTGGCCGCCCTGCTCGCAGGTGGCGCGAGCGGCCCGCTGCGCTCGACCCAGCCGCCCCTGACTCCGGTCGCGTGGTCGAGCCTGCTCACCGGCTGCAGCCCGGCGCGCCACGGCATCCACGGCTTCCTGCGCATCCCTCGCGACGGCTACGCGCCGGAGTTCCTCAACGGCGGCTCGCTACGCCTGCCGACGGTGTTCGAGCTGCTCTCTGCCCGCGGCGCACGGGTGGGCGTCATCAACATGCCGTGGACGTGGCCGCCCCGGCCGGTCCGCGGCTTCTGGCTGTCCGGCCTCGACGCACCGGCGTTCGGGCCCGGGATCGCGCACCCCGCGGGCCTCTTCGAGGAAGTGTGCGCGCGCTTCGGGGGGTACTTCGACAAGGCCATCCCCCCGCGGCGCGAGGCGTACGAGCTGGATCGCCTCGACACCGGGATCAGGCGTCTGGGCGCGATCGCCCGTCATCTCGCCCGCAGCCGGGCGGTGGACCTGCTGGCGGTTGTGTTCACACTCACCGATCAGGTGCAGCACTGGTTCTGGCACGAACGGTCGGTGACAACTACCGACGGCCGCCACGTGGATGATCTGCTGCTGCACACGTACCGCCTGGTGGATGAGCAGATCGAGCGCATCATCGACGAGCTGGCGCGCGCACACACGACCATCGTGCTGGTCTCCGACCATGGCGCGGGGCCGTGCGAGGGCGGGATCAACCTCAACCGTTGGCTCGCCGATCACGGATGGCTGCGTCTGCTTGAGGGCTCACCCGTGCGCGGACTGCGCAGCCTGGCCCTGCGCTTGGGACGAGCCCTCCCGCTCCGGGCTCGCGAGCGACTGCGTGGCCGCCTGGCGAGCCCGCGCAGGCGGATGCTCTCGCAGATACTGGCCGACGGCATCGACTGGGCGCGCACCGAGGCCTTCTGCTGGAGCGACTACGGCGCCATCTCGATCCACCGCGAGGGCCGCTTCGCGCGCGGCACGGTGGCGGAGGAGCGCGTTGATGCGCTGGCCGACGAAGTCGCGGAGGCGTTGCTGGACATCCGGGATCCGCGCACCGGCGAGCGCGTGATGTCGGCGGCGCTGCGTCCCGCGAAGCGCGACGGTGTGCGGGATGAGGAGGCGCCGGATCTGCTGGCGGTGACGCGCGGCTACCGCTGGGAGATCCTCAGCGAGTTCACGCCCGCAGGGCCCCTGCCGGAGGGGCTGGAGCGCGCGACCTTCGGACCGCCGCTGCGCCAGGGTACGCATCGCCTCGAGGGGGTCATCTGCCTGCACGGGCCGGAAATGCGCGCGGGCCACGCGCTGCAGCACGGCCGTATCGAGGACGTGGCGCCGACCATCATGCACCTGCTCGGTGAGCCGGCGCCTGAGTACATGGATGGCCGCGTGCTCTCGGAGGCGCTGACCCGCGAGGCCCTGCGTCGCCGTCCGCCCCGCCGCGAGGCGGTGGAGCCGAGGGCGGCGGGGGCCGCCGGAGGATATGCGGAGGCCGAGCGTGCGCGCATCGAGCGTGACCTCAGCGGGCTGGGATATCTGTGATGGCTTCTCGAACGCGTCCGGCCCGCATCGCCTTCTGTGACGCGTACGCGACCATGCACGGCGCTGGCATGATGCTGTGCGAGATCGTGCGCCATCTCGACCGTGGGCGCTTCGAGCCGGTCGCGGTGCTGCCGAGGGGCGGGGCGCTGGTCGAGGGCCTGCGCGCTCTCGGTTGCCCCGTCGAGCTGGTGCCTCCGGATCCGCCCCTCGACCAGCTCGGGCGGCGGCTGGTGCGCGCCGGCTTGGGGTGTAAGCTGCGCGCGGGGCTGGCACTGCATCGGTACGCGAACCGTGTGAGCGCGTGGCTGCACGCCCACGACGTGGACGTACTGCACTGCAATCAGACGCGCGCGGCCGTGATGGCTGGGCCCGGGGCACGTCGTGCCCGCGTGCCGTGCGTGTGGAATGTGCGCATCCGGGAGCAGCTACCGCCGCTCATCGTGCGCGTGGCGGAGCATTGCGCGACTCGCATTGTGCCGCTCACGGAAGACAGTTTCGTCGAGCAGCCGCGGGCGCGCCGGCTCATGCAACGGGCGACCGTGATTCCGAACGCGGTGGACCTCGCACGCTTTGCGCCGACGGTTGATGGCTCCGCCGTGCGCGCTGAGCTGGACCTTCCGGCCCGGGCGCCGATCATCTTGTCGGCGGGGGTCCTGGTGCGTCGCAAGGGCTTCAGCGTGCTCATCCGGGCGCTGCCCCGCATCATCGGCGTGCACCCGGATGTTCGCCTGCTCATCGCCGGAGAGCGGTCTGAGACCGACCCGGGTGATCACCCCGCCGAGCTGCGCGCACTCGCCGACGAGTTGGGCGTTGCCGACGCCCTGCTGCTGCCGGGACGGCGCGAGGACATGCCCGAGCTGCTGGCGGCGTGTGACGTCTTCGTGCTCACCTCCCGGCACGAGGGGCAGCCGGCGGTGGTGCTGGAGGCGATGGCGAGTGCGCGGCCCGTGGTGGTGACCCCCGCCGCCGCGGCCGGGATTGAGCACGGGCGGTCCGGCATCGTGGTCCCCGAGGACGATCCCGAGGCGGTCGCCGCCGCGGTGCTCGGTCTGCTGGCCCGACCCGAGCGGGCACGAGAGATCGGCCGGGCGGCCCGCCGCGATGTCGAGGAGCGTCACGATGTGCGCGCGATGGTGCGCGCCTACGAGCGCGTCTACCTCGAGCTGCTGGGGGAGCAGGGGGCGCAATGACCCGCGTGCTGCTCATCGGCATCGACGGCGCCTCGCCCGCGTGGCTGGCGCGCTGGATGGCCGAAGGGGAGCTGCCTGAGCTGGCGCGCCTGCGGGAAGACGGCTGCCTGGGCCCGCTGCGCTCCACGCCCAACATGATGAGCCCGTCCGCGTGGACCAGCATGGCCACGGGCGTGAACCCGGGCCGCCACGGCATCTTCGGCTTCTTCGACCGCCTGCCCGGCACTTACCGCTTCCGCCCAAGCGACGCGCGCGCGTGCATGGCCGACCCGTGGTGGATCATCGCATCGCGGGCGGGCCTGCGGGTAGCAGTGCTCAACGTTCCGTGCTCGTGGCCCGCCGACGCGGTCAACGGCGTGCAGGTCGCGGGTTGGCTGACGCCCTCTCCGGGTTCGCCCGGCTTCACGCATCCTCCGGAGCTGGCACGGGAGCTGGCGGTCCGCTTCGGCGACTACCCCCTCCACTCGGACATTCAACGGCTGATCGTGACGGGCCGGGTCGCCGCCGCGCGTGAGCGCGTTCTCAGCAACCTGCGCCGCAAGGCCGAGATCGCGTGCTACCTCCTGGGGCGTGAGCGCTGGGACCTGATGGCCGTCGTCTTCACCGACACCGACGCCGCTCAGCACTACCTGTGGCACCTTACTGATCCGGCGCATCCGTCCCATGACGCGCGCACACCGAAGGCCGTGGGCGACGTGGTGCTTGCGGCCTATCGGGAGATCGACCGCGCCCTGCCCCTCCTGATCGACGCGGCGCAGCCCGACGTAGTGCTGGTTGTCTCCGACCACGGCGTCGGAATCGAGCACCGCGGCCATCTGTTCCTGCCCGGCATGCTCGACGCGCTGGGCTGGCAGGCGCGCAGGCGTACGTTCGCGCGTGGCCTCGCGCGCATGGCCGCACGGCTGGCTCCCGCGAGCGTGAAGCACCGCCTGGCCGCGCGCGCGACTCGCGCTGCGCACGACGTCGTGGCCTCGATGCTGGTCGGCGACGTGAGTTGGCGTCGTACACGGGCGTTCGCTCTCGCTCACGGCGGTCGGACGGACGTCGCGCTCAACGTGCGCGGGCGTGAGCCTGAGGGGGTACTGGACGGTGAAGACGTGGCGGATGCCATCGCGGAGTTGCGTGGGCTCCTGCTGGAGTGTGTAGATCCCGCCACCGGCGACCCTGTCGTCGAGGACGTGGCGTGCCGCGAAGACATCTACGCGGGCCCGCAGGTGGCGTTCGCGCCCGATCTGCTGGTGCGCTGGCGCGAGGAGCTGCCGCCGCTGTCGGGACTGCGCTGCGCAGGAATCACGGTCACGCGCGCTGAGGGGGGACAGCTTCACACCGGCGGCCACCGCCGCGACGGCATGGTGCTGGCCGCCGGTGAGGGCATCGGCCGAGGCGGCATCGCGGGCGCGCGCGTTGAAGACATCGCGCCCACGCTTCTGCACCTTGCCGGCCTGCCGGTGCCCAGGTACTGCGACGGGCGAGTCGTTGAGGAGATCTTCCGTGAGGCTCCGGCGGTCACATTCGACGACGAGGCCGCGCTCTCCGGCGAACCGACTGCGGCGGGCGCCCCGGATGCGTGCGTGACCGAGCGCCTGCGCGGCCTCGGCTATCTCTGAGCCCCCCGGCGTCGCTCTGCGAGCAGCCGGTCGTAGATGGCGGTGACCTCACGCACGAAGCGGTCGTGCTCGAAACGCTGCGCATGGGCCGCGCCGGCGGCGCCCATGGCTCGTGCCAGGCCGTGGTCGCTCGCGATGCGCATGATGGCGGCTGCCAGCAGGTCGGGCCTGCCCGGCGGCACCAGGATCCCCGTCTCGCCGTCGGCGACCGCCTCGGGGGTGCCATCAACGCGCGTTCCCACCACCGGCAGCCCCGCCGCCGCCGCTTCCAGATACACGAGGCCGAAGGGCTCCCACGCGGACGACAGCGCGAACGCGTCGCACGCCTGCAGCAGTCGGGGGACATCCCGGCGCGGCCCCAGCAGTCGCACGCGCTCGCTCAGACCCAGCCCATCGATCAACTCGCGCACCTGAGGTTCGAGCGGCCCGCCACCCACGACCAGCCAGCGGATGTCCGGCCGTGCCGCGGCCATCACTGCCGCCCGGATCAGCACTTCGGGCGCCTTCTGCGGGACCAGCCGCAACACCGACGCGACCACGAAAGCATCGCGCGCGAGGCCCAGCTCGTCGCGCACCTGGCGCCTCAGCGCGGCGTGCCCGCGCGGAGCGAACTGCACCGGATCGATCGACGGGTGAACCACCTCGTACTGCGCCGGATGGCCCACGCCGCGGTCGAGGCCGTCCTGACGCGTGGCGTGCGAGGTCG
This sequence comes from uncultured Armatimonadia bacterium, assembly GCA_964617715.1. Lineage (GTDB taxonomy): Bacteria > Armatimonadota > Zipacnadia > Zipacnadales > UBA5352 > JALGVA01. Next base: position 23,208 of record CAZTZN010000045.1, read on the forward strand.
CAATCATCGCGTGGTACGCCTCTGCGACCAGGCGCGCCTCCGCCGTGAAGGCCGCCGCTTCCAGCGCGTGGCGCGCGGGCTGCCACTCCCAGCCGTGGAGGTGCGCGATCCGAATGGGCGCCGGGCCGATCTGCGCCGCCACGGGGAGCAGCAGCTTGGGCTTCGAGCCGTGCGTGTGCACGATCTCCGGCCGTTGGCTCGCCAGCAGCCTGCCCAGCTCCCACGCCGCCCGCGCGTCGCGCTTCGGGCCTGGCGCCCGGCTCATGTGTTGCAGCGTGACCACGCGCAGGCCGCGCGCCCGCATCTCGTCCAGCAGGCTCCCCTCAGTGCCGGCGTCGCGGCCGGTGGCGATGGTTACGTCGTAGCGATCCCGGTCGAGGCGCTCGGCCAGGGTCATCGCCACCAGCGTACCTCCCCCGAGCGCGGCGTGCTGAAGCACCTGGAGCACTCGAACACGGTCTGCGGGCAAGGCTGTCTCCTACGCACGGGTAATGTGGGCGGCGCGTCAGTTCACGGGGCCGCCACGACACTCCTTCTTGGGGCGGGCGGGAGGACTGTGCGCACAGCGAAGCGAAGCACCCAACACACCTCAGCGAGGCGCCGCACCCGCGCGCGGGAGGAAGCTTGATGGCCGAGGAACGTCCTGACCCGCTTGAACTGCTCCGCGATCCGGGCGCGCCCTGGCGGCCCGCGATGTTCTGGCTCCTCAACGGGCGACTCACTCCCGAGCGCATGCGCGATCAGATCCGGCAGATGCACGAGCGCGGCTGCGGGGGCTTCTTCCTGCATCCCATGGGGGAGCGCTTCCGCCTCAACGACTTCATCGCCGGCATCGACCCACCCTACCTCTCCGACGGCTACTTCGCCATGATTCGCCTGGCGGTCGAGGCGGCCGCCGAGCACGACATGTACGCCTGGCTCTACGACGAGGGCGGCTGGCCCAGCGGCACCGCGCAGGGCCGGGTGGTCGAGGGCCATCCGGAGCTGCGCGGGCGTGTGCTGTGCGTCGCCGGCTCGGGTGAGGTGGTCGCGGAAGTGACGGTGGGGGAGAGGACGCTGGTCTTCACCGTCGCCGACGGCTATCCGGTGGACACGCTCAACCCCGCCGCCACCGCGCGCTTCATCGAGGTGACGCACGAGCGCTACGCCCGGACGGTCGGCCTGCACTTCGGCAGCACCATCCCGGGCATGTTCACCGACGAGGTCGCGGTGGGCGGGCAGGTGGGCACCGACGCCATCGTGTGGACGCCGGGCATGCTCGAGCAGTTCCGCGAGCGCCGTGGCTTTGACCTGACCCCGCTGCTGCCGGTGCTCTTCTCTGCGGAGGCGCTCGGCTTCGACCCGGCGGAGCATTTCGATGAGGCGACCATCGCGGCGGTGCGCTGCGAGTTCAATGAGCTGTGGACCGATCTCTTCCGCGAGGCCTACTTCGAGCCGATCAACCGGTGGTGCGCCGAGCACGATCTCATTCATATCGGCCACGTCGGGGGCGAGGATAACCTGCGTGACCACCCCCGTGGCTTCGGCCACTTCTTCAAGACCGCCGGGGCCCTGCACGCCCCCGGCGTGGACGCCATCTGGCGGCAGGTCTTCCCCGGCAAGCGTGACTTCGGCTTCCCACGGCTGGCCGAGTCCGCGCTCGTCGGCCGCGGCGAAGATGCGCGCGGGCACCGCCCCTGGCGCAACCTGACCATCAGCGAGAGCTTCGCCGTCTACGGCTACTCGCTCACCCCCGAGCAGATGCGCTGGGTCGCCGACTATCAGTTCGTGCGCGGCATAAACTACCTGGCTCCGATGGCCCTCTACTACGAGACCTCCGGCGGGCGCTTCATCGGCACCATGAGCCACCTTGGGCGGGGGAACCCGTTGTGGGACAGCTTCGCGTCCTTCACGGACCACTGCGCCGTGATGAGCGCCGCCGTGCGCGCGAGCGACCTGATCGCCGACGTCGCGGTCTACTATCCGATCGAAGCCGCCTGGCTGGGGGGCGAAGCGCTCGCGGCGGCCGAGCGTTCGCTGCGCGACGTCTGTGTCGCCCTTGACGAGCGGCAGATCGGCTACGACATCATCGACGCGCGCACCCTCGCCGACGCGCACGTATCCGCGGGGGTGCTTGAGACCCCGGGCCAGCTCTACGGCGCGGTCATCGTGCCGGCCACGCCGGTCATGGCGGTGCGCGCGCTGATGCGGCTGGCCGAATTGCGCGACAGCGGCGGCCGCGTGGCATTCTGCGCCGATGTCCCCACGATGCCCGCTGAGCTGCAGGGCGGTGATGACTTCGCCGCGGGGCGCGCGCGGCTGCTCGCCGGCGCCGTTGAGATGGACGCGGCGCATGCCCGCAGCGAGATGGGCGACGACGATGCGCGTGGCCTCGGGCCCTCGTTCAGTTTCCTCTTCGATGGTGCGGCGACGGCGATGTTCGGCCCGCGCCCCGCGATGAGCTTCTCCTATGAGGAGGCCGCCGAAGGCGCCTGCCTGCTTGTCTCCGAGGAAGAAACCGGTCGTCTCGCCGAGCTGCTCCTGTTGGTGATCGGTCGCTACGAGCTGCAGCTCGATCACTCCGAGCCGGATCTGGCGATGGCCTCGCGCAACGCCGGCGAGGTGGCCGTGCATCTGCTGCACAACCAGGGCGCGCGCGAGATACACGCGCGCCTGATGCTGGTCAGCGAGACCCCGCGCGTGATCGAGCATTGGGATACGCTGGCGGGCGAGCCGGCCGTGATCGCGCTCCATCATGAGGTGAACGAGCCTACGTACTTCGAGTTGCCCCTCGCGCCCGGCGGCTCGGCGCTCATCACCACCCGCCCGCTGCGCGGCGAGGTCGAAGAGCCCCCGAAGCGGCTCAAGCTGACCGTGGTCGGGCGCGAGGTGCGCGCACAGGGCATCGAGATCGTGCGTGAGGTCGTCATCACCGCCGCCGGCGAGCTTGAAGTCCGCGAGAATGCGTACGTGCCCGAGCAGATCCCCGCCGATTTCCCTCTGCGCCCGCTGGAGCAGCAGGGTCTCGAGCATTTCTCCGGCACCGTGCGTTACGTGCTCGACGTCTACGTGCCGCCGAGCGAGGTCGATGAGCGGCTCTACCTCGACCTCGGCGAGGTGGGCTGCGTGGCGCGCGCATGGCTCAATGGTGTGCAGTTGGGTGAGAGCACATGGCCGCCGCACCGTGTCGAGATCACAGGCATCCCCGAGGCGGGCGGCAACGAGCTGGTCGTGGAGGTCACCAACACTCTCGCCAACCAGGCCGCGCGTGAAGACGTGGTCGAGATGGCCCGTGAGCGCGGCTGGTTCAACGCCTACTACCGGCGCACCCTCCCGTGGATGCGCGAAGAGCGGCGTTCTGGCCTCATCGGGCCGGTCGAGGTATTGCGCGGCTCGTAAGCGAATCCGCCGCGGTACGCCCCCGCGTAGCGCGTTCCTCCCGCCCGGCGGCCACGCGCGTACGGGGGTTGACGACTCGGTTCGGCTTTGGGTATACTGAGCACGGTCGCGCGGCCGGCGAGAATCGGGGCGTGGCGCAGTTTGGCTAGCGCGCCTGCTTTGGGAGCAGGAGGTCGCCGGTTCAAATCCGGCCGCCCCGACCAGGGTACGCGGCCGTCCGGGAAGTCGTGCGGGCGTAGCTCAGCGGTAGAGCGTCAGCCTTCCAAGCTGAGGGTCGTGGGTTCAAATCCCATCGCCCGCTCCATCCGGCAGCAGACGACGGCGCGTGGCCGACTGCAGCGTCATCGGGCGCACCAGCGAACCCGACGTGACGATCTGCAGCCATCCGGCCTTGACCGTGCAGCCGCGCGCCCGTAGCTCAGGGGACAGAGCAGCGGCCTTCTAAGCCGCGGGTCGCCCGTTCGAATCGGGCCGGGCGCGCCATTGTCGTGGTTGCGGGGCATCTTGACTTAGTGCCGTTGATGGTCGTGACGGGATCGCTTCGACCCCGTGCCGGACCGTCGAGTGGTGGGCGTAGCTCAACGGCAGAGCACCTGACTGTGGCTCAGGTGGTTGTG
>CAZTZN010000046.1:0-26139 GCA_964617715.1 uncultured Armatimonadia bacterium
CAGGGTCGTTGCCACGCCCTTGCCGCCCTTGAAGGCCAGATAGGGCGAGTACGAGCGCCCCGGTCCTGAGAGCGAGGCGCCGTCACCGCTGCGCTGGCTGTGGGTGCCGGGGATGCGCGGGGCGTCGCGTTACCCCATCCTGCGCGCCTACCAGTACGTATGCATGCTCTCGGCGTGGGGGAGCCTGGTGACCGGCGCGGCGGCTGTGGGGATGCTCATCATCGGCTGGATGGACCTGCGCACCACCATCGGCCCGATCCCTGCGGGCCTCGATGCGGTGGCGCTGGCCGCGACCGTGGGCGTCATCGTCCTCTGGTCGGTCTTCTGGGCTTTCACGCTGCGCGCGCTGGTGGAGGGCATCCAGGTCTACCTGGACATTGAGGACAACACCCGTCGCAGCGCCGAGGCGATGGAAGCGAGCGTCCCCGCCGCGAGTGCGTAGCCCCGGCCTACCGCACCGGTCCCAGGTCTTCCACATGGACATCGTCGAACCACGCAGTGTCGGGCGACTCGACATTGTAGAGGTAGAGCATCGCGCGCGTCAGGTCCGGCGGGGTCTCGAAGGCGTACTCCAGCGTCTGCCATTCGTTCGGCCGCGTCGTGTCCATATTCGCACGCATGATCGGCAGCTCCCCACTCTCGCCCGCCATGGTGATGGCCGTTGAGTGCACGCGCGCGGTGAAGCCACTGCGCCGCGCCTGCACCTGCAGCCGGTAGCGGTGCCCCGGCTCCAGCCACAGCCTGCGGGTCACATGCCGGTAGCCCTCCATCGATGGGCCCAACTCCAGCACCTTCGCGCCCGCCACCGCCAGCTCACTCGGCGTCCCCAGTGCCTCGAACGACCCGTCCAGCACCACCGGCAGCGCCAGGAACTCACGCGTGACAACCGGTAGTCCTGCACATGCGATCTCTGCGCGCAGGCGCACGGTGTAGTAGTGCCTCCGCAGGCTCTCCACCGGGAAGCGCAGCGTCGTCGCCGCGCCCGGCGCCAGGTCGAAGGCCAGCTCGGTCCGCATCAGTGGCACCGCCTCCCGCGCAGCCGCGACCTCGGCCTCGCGCGGCTCGGGGAAGCCCAGGTTCTCGAGGCGGCAGGTGCCCGCCTGCGCGTCACCGGACAGATTCAGCAGCGTCACCGCCACGTGCGGCTCGCCGTCGCGCACCAGGCGCATGACCGGCCAGACGGCGTTGGCGTCCGCGGCCTCGCCCACCAGCAGCACCTGCGCGGCCATCGCGTGGGGCGGGGCGAAGCCGATCACGTCGCCCACGCGGCGCAACTCCAGCGCGCCCGCGTCGCCGTCGATAGTGACGTAGAAGCCGCGCTTGATGCCGCCGAGGACGCGGTCGTCGGCGGTGAGGCGTACGTCCTCCAGCCGCCGGCGGTTGACGACGGTCAGCAAGGAGCCGCGCCCTACCTCCGCGGGCAGCTCGAAGCGCCGCACCTGCACCCGCGGGTCGCTGACCGAGACCCCCGCGGTGTCCAGGAAGCGCGCGCGGTAGAGCCAGGGCCCAAACGTGCGCTGCAGCGTCAGGAAACGCATGCCGTCCGTGTGCGGGATGCCCGTGAAATCGTAGCGCATGCCTTCGAGGAAGGTCTCGGAGTAGCGATCGAGGGTATTGCCGCCGGAGCCCGCATTCGCCAGGCCGTGGATGAACACGCGGTCGGGGAAGGTGTAGCGCATGACGTTGCGCCCGCCGCGGTAGACGCCCGAGCACATCGAGGCGCAGTAGAGGCCGGGCAGGTCGCCCATGCCCTCCATCGTGGCGGCGTACTCCGGGAAGACCTCGCGCGCGCTCTCGACCACGGTGCGCGCGATGCGCAGTCGGCCCATCCCCCACGAGCCCTCGCCGTTGTGCCCGCGCGCGGGGTCGTAGCTGACCCTGGCGCCGCCGGTGCCCAGCACGTCGATGTAGCAGGCGTTGCAGCTCCATGCGCGGGCGTAGCGGTCCACGATCCAGCCGCGCAGATACTCCGCCCACTCCGGGTCATTGCACCACACGTTATGCCACCACATGACCGGCCGCGCGCGTTCGCCCTTCTCGTAGGTCGCCTGGTGGGCATCGACCTCGGCCAGCTTCGCTTCGATCTCCTCCCGCGGCGGCGGCCACGGGTCGGGCGTCCCCGCCGGGTCGGCGACCAGTTGCATGCGCCCGTAGAACTCGCTGCTCGGCCACGGCGTGTCGGCCGGGTAATCGGACTTGCGGAAATGCCCCAGGAACCAGTCGGTGACGATGGGCAGGCGGTCGAGCCGGTCATAGATGAAGTAGCCGCCCACATGCCCGCCGCGCGCAACGATCTCCCGCGCCGCCGCCTCCCAGCCCTCGCGCCCGCCGAACAGCGGCGACGGCTCGGTGAAGTCGTGGCAGCATGGGCCCCAGTCGTAGGAGAACTGGCCCCAGACCTGCACCCAGTCGAGCCCGATGGCACGCGCCTGCGTGAACAGGCGCGGCAGCTCGCCGAAGTCGAAGCCGCGCTGCGTGTTCATGGCGCCGAAGTTCAGCCAGCCGTCGAAGTCGGCCATGAAGGCGGGGTACTGCGCCCGGCCGAAAGTCTCGGTGAACCACGCCGCGTAGCGCTCGGCTCCCTCGTGCCAGCCCCCGCCGTGCACCATGACCACGAACGGGTAGGTGCACTCCTCGCCGGGCTTGATGTCATCGAGCTTGCGCAGCGCCAAGCTGAAGCTGTCGGCGGCCGGCCCGCCCGCCTGCGAGATGAACCGGCAGTTGTAGGCCTCCGGGTCGTGCGCGCCGACGTAGAGGCCCAGCTCCCGGTCGTAGACCTCCTGCCAGGGCATGACCACGCCGCCCGAGTAGGTCTCATCGCGCAGCGGCTGATAGCCCGGCTGCACGGTCTCGTGGCCGAAGGACTGCATGCGCAACTGCACGTCATCGAGCCCGCTGTGGCCGATGCGGCAGCGCTGGATGCGCGGGCAGGTGACCGCGACCACGTCCGCCGGACCCTCGAGCGGGTGCACGGTCACGTCGATGCGGAAGCCACCGGCCTCGTCGGGCACGACCGCCTGCGTCACCTCAGCCCGGCCCATGCCCTCGACCGCGAACTCCCAGGTGGCGGTCAGTGAGTTGTCGCCGACCTCCACCGATCGCGGCGGCGTCTCGACCGGCCGGGGCTCCTCGGGCCGCTCCAGCCAGCCGCGCTTCTCGACCAGCTCGATGGGCACTTCGGTGACGCTCACCGGATCCACGCGCACGATGCGCCGTTCGCCCGCGAGCTTGAAGTCGATGGCGATCAGCGGTCGCGCCACCGATGGATATGCGACGGCCTGGCCGGTCTCCGCGTCCTGCACCATCAGCAGCGCGGCGGTCTGCGCGTCGAACACCAGGCGCGTGCGACCGCTGTCGAGTTGGGCGTAGCGCGCGTCATCGACCTCGGCCACCAGCGCCGGCTCACCCGCGCGCGCAATGGAGCTGATGCCCGAGAGCGCCAGGCGGAACTGCACGGCGTCGCCGGGGGATGGTGCGCCCAGGTCGATCGCGCCTGAGGGCACCACGCCCTCATGGACCGTGACCCACTCCTCAGCAGGGTCACCGCGCACGGAGACCTCAACCGTCTGGCCCGGCAGCCCCTGGATGCGCACGAGTCGTTCCAGGCCGGGGATGGTCACGGGAACGGTCTCGACCCACCCGGCCGTCACGCCGACGGTCGCGACCGCCGGGCCCGTGCCTTCGGGCTGCCAGGCCTCTGTCGGTGCGAAGACGAAGCGGTCCACCTCGGGGAACAAGTAGCCGTAGGGGGTGATCTCGAGTCGGTTCAGGCCCTCGCGCAACGTGACCTTGCGCCGCATTACCCAGTGCCAGCCCAGCGGTGGATCGTCCTCGGCCTCGCCGCCCTTACGCTGCTCGTCGAAGAAGTACCACACGGTCCCGTTGAGCACATCCCGGAAGCGCCGGTGCCCGACATCGTCATCGCGCACCCGCACCCACAGCCACCACTCGCCCGCGCGGTCGGCGCTGAACTGGTACGCGGCGAAGGTGGCGTGGTCGAGGTACGCCCCGCCCACGGCCTCGGGGTCCTCGGGCATGGGCACGTCGGCGAAGCGCACCTTCGGGTCGAAGTGATGCCGCACGGTGTCCTCGGCCTCGATGGCGATGAGGCCGTCTGCGTTGGGGGCGGGGACCGTCCCGAGCAGCTCCGCGCCACGGGCATCGAAGCGGCAGCCGCGCCCGTCGGCGATCTCGAGCGGGATGGTGACCTCGCGCGCGTGAGCGGACCCGACAAGTGCGCACAGCAGGCAGACGACCGGCAGCGTCCTGGTCATGGTTCGGCCCTCCTCGGCCTCGGTGGCCGCCACGCGCCGGGTTCCCGCTCGCCTGCGGCCATTCCTGCCGCGCGGAAGGTGCCCGGCGCCCTGCGAGGAACCGTGCGGCAGCGTTCACCAGCCGTGCGATTCCAGGGAGGACCTCACCATGCCCATCACGCCCAGGCCGTCCATCGGCGACAGTGAGTGGTTCGTGCACGACCGCTTCGGCATGTTCATCCACTGGGGCATCTACGCCTGTGCGGCGCGCCACGAGTGGGTGAAGAAGTACGAGTCGATGACCGACGCGCAGTATCAGAAATACTTCGACCACTTCTACCCCGACCTCTACGACCCGGCCGAGTGGGCGCGCATGGCGCGCGAGGCAGGGATGCGCTACTTCGTCATCACTACCAAGCACCATGACGGCTTCTGCCTGTGGGACACCGATCAGACCGACTACAAGGTGACCAACACGCCCTGGGGGCAGGACCTGATCGCTCCCATGGTCGAGGCCTTCCGCGCCGAGGGCCTCAGGGTCGGCTTCTACCACTCGCTCATCGACTGGCACCACCCCGAGTTCCCCGTGGACATGGTGCACCCGCAGTCGGGCGACGAGGACTTTCTCAAGGCCAACCAGGACCGCGATATCACCAAGTACGCCGACTACCTCTACGAGCAGACTAAGGAGCTGATGACGCGCTTCGGCAAGATCGATCTGATCTTCTTTGACTTCTCCTACCCCCAGCGCGAGGCGACCGGCCTGCTCTCGCACGGCAAGGGCCGCGAGGACTGGCAGTCCGAGCGCCTGGTGGCGATGGTGCGCGAGCTGCAGCCGGGCATCCTCATCAACAACCGCACCGACACCCCCCAGGATTACTGGACCCCCGAACAGGTGCAGCCCGAGGGCTGGTACGAGATCGACGGCGAGCCCGTCCTGTGGGAGGCCTGCCAGACCTTCTCGGGCTCCTGGGGCTACCACCGCGATGAGGCGACCTGGAAGTCCGTAGACATGCTGCTGCGCATGCTCATCGACGGCGTCGCCCACGGCGGCAACCTGCTGCTCAACGTCGGGCCCACCGCGCGCGGGACCTTCGACTACCGCGCGCAGGAGCGCCTGCGCGGTATCGGCGAGTGGATGCGTTACCACGATCGCTCGATCTACGGCTGCACCATGTCGGACTTCGAGGCGCCGAGGGACTGCCGCTACACGCAGAACTTCGACACCGGGCGACTCTACTGCCATTTCTTCGCCTGGCCGATGAAAGCGCAGCGGCTCAGGGGCATGGCGGGGAGAGTCGAGTACGCCCAGCTCCTGCACGACGCGTCGGAGGTGCTCTTCCGCGAGGACGGCGATGATCTGATCCTGACGCTGCCGATCGTCAAGCCGCCGGTCGAGATCCCGGTGGTGGAGATGTACCTGAGGTAGGGGGCCTACGGTGCCCCTCCCCCTTTCGCGCGCTGTGCGCGAGGGCGGGAGAGGGGGCACACGAACCCGGCCGGCCGCCGTTGTCGTCACCCCCTCCCGCCCTCGCCACGCCTCTCGTGGCGAAAGGGAGGGGGTGGACCGAGCGCAGCTCGGGCCGGGGGAGGCGTCGTTGCCCTTGCCGTGCGGCTACGCGTCCCCAACCTCTCGCAGGGCGCCGAACTTCTCCTCGACCGCGTCCGGCAGCATGCGCAGGTCCGACGAGAACAACACCAGCCTCATGCCGCGCTCGATCCACCGCTCGCACAGTCGCAACTCGGAGAAGTGGACGGTCATCGGCACGCCTGCGGCATCGCAGGTGTCGATTACCCGCTGCACCGCCGCCTCGAACTCCGGGTGCTCGTACTGCTCGGGGATGCCCAGCGAGCAGCTCAGGTCGTGCGGGCCGACGAAGATGGCGTCAATGCCTGCGACCTGCAGTATCGCCTCCAGGTTCTCGACCGCCGGCACGCTCTCGATGCCGATGATGGTGAAGCTGTCGGCGTTGCGTTCCATGAGATAGTCACGCAGCTCCGCGCTGGGGAATTCGCCGGTGAGCAGAGCGCGCTCGGCCAGCTCGCCCTTGAGCGGCCGCCACTTGCACGCGCCCACCACCTCGCGCACCTCGTCCACCGTCTCGCAGTAGGGCGCCAGCACCCCGTGCGCCCCCGCGTCCACCGCCATGGTGACGTAGTGCGACACGGGGATGGGCACGCGCACCAGCGGCGCGATGCCCGCCGCCTCGAAGGCGAAGATCAGGTCCGCCACCTCGGTGCGGCTGAAGGGTGTATGCTCGTTGTCGATGATCACGAAGTCCAGACCGCGGCCCGCCAGCAGCGGCGCCCAGCGCACGTTGAGTCCGCGCGCCCACATGGTGCCGTAGACCCGGCGTCCGCCACCCAGCGCCTGCACCATCTCCCGACCGGTCATTGCCGACACTCCCTTCGCAGTGACGCCGCAGTTCGCCCCCGTCGCGCTCGGGACCTTCGGCTGGCCTCCATGGCAGGGAGCCGAGCGGGTGTGTCGAAGGCTTGGGTGTGTCCGCCTGTCCACATGTTACGCGCATCGTTGCCGGTGAGGAGGCTGAGTGTCATGAAGATACTGGACTACCTCAACGAAAACGGCGTTGACTTCGCGGTGATGCACCACGACGAGTACTACACCGCTCAGGAGGAGGCGGCGGCTCAGGGGCTGTCGGGGCATATGTTCGCGAAGACGGTGGTGGTGCGTGCCGGCGACGAGCACGTGCTGCTGGTGCTCTCGGCATCGCATCGAGTGGACCTGAAACGCGTCGGGGAGATCCTGGGCGCGGAAGTGGACATCATCCCCGAGGCCGAGATGAAGGGCCTGTTTCACGACTGCGATGTGGGCGCCGAGCCGCCCTTCGGCTCACACTTCGGCCTGCGCACGCTCGTGGACGAGCACCTGGCGGCGCAGGAGCGCATCGCCGTCCGCGGGTGCACGCACACCGATGTCGTGCTGCTCGACTACGCCGACTACGCGCGCCTCGAGAAGCCCGAGGTCGCGGACTTCGCCGCGTCGGAGGGATAGCCGGACGCCGCTACCGCTGCTTCGCCCACGCCAGGTAGGTGGCGGCGGTCCAGCCGTAGTCGCGGATCACCGAGATACCGCCGATCCCGCACTGCCCCCCCTTGCGGTGCAGCCAGAACGGGTGCACCGCATTGCGCGGGTCGTAGTACTCGAATACCCCGCCGCCCTCGCAGTACCACTTCTCGATCGCCGCTATCGAGCGGCGCCGCAGTTCGTCGGCGACGTCGTCGAAGCCGTACTGCCGCAGGCCCTCCCAGATGAGGAAGTTCACGTTCATCCAGGTCGGCCCGCGCCACATGTCGTCGCAGTACTGCGGCTCGTCGAAGGCGACCGTCGGCACGGGCGTGGCGCCCCAGAACTCGTCCGGGTTGGTCAGGTGCTCCTCGACCATGCGTCGGGCCTGCTCGGTGGAGGGGATGCCCGCGATCATGGGCAGGAAGCACGCCGCCGACTTCATGGTCATCCACTCGGCCGGGTCCGCGCCGGGGCCGCGGTCGAAATACAGGCCTGTCTCCTCGTGCCACAGCCGCTGGTTAACCAGCGCCGCGAGCGCGTCCGCGCGGGCCTGCCAGTCACTCTTCTCCCCCAGCGCCGCAGCCATGCGCGTCAGCATCTGCAGCTCGCGCACCACCATGGCGTTGATGTCCACGTGGTCGTCGATGATCTCGCGATCGAAGCGCGGCGAGTTGTCCCAACCCGATTCCCCGCAGCGGCAGCGCTCGATCTCGAACTCTTTGAGCCACTCCAGCAGCCCGTTTCCGTTCACATCGCGGTTCGCAAACAGCCACTCCATGAAGCGCCCCAGCGGCGCGTAGCACGCACGCAGGAACTCGGTGTCGCCGGTCACCTCGAACACCCGCCACGCCGCCCAGGCGAGGATGGGCGGCTGGGTATGCCGCTGGTTCTGCGGCTCGGGCGCATCGCACAGGTGGATCTTGCCGTCCGGCTCCTGCAGCTCGATCACCGCCAGGATCGCGTCCTGCGCCATCTCGCCGTTCAGCTCGCGCCAGCCGAGGGCGTGGAAGGCCGAGTCCCACAGCCACATGTGCCGGTGAGGCCAGACGTCGGGCGTGGTCCAGCGGCGACCGATGCGCCCCTCGGCGGCGCGAGCGTTGAGCTTGAGCACCTCGGCGCACTTGCGGAAAGTGCGTTCGTCCGCGCCCGCGGCGAGGTCCGAGGTGTCCAGGCCGCGCACGAACTCGCTGCGCGCGGTGATCAGCGCATCGAGGTCGGCGCTCATACCCGTCTCGGCCCGATTGTGCGCGTCTGCCGCGGACTCCGGGCTGAGCGCCAGGCACCAGCGCACGGCGCTGCCGCGGTCCTGCGTGAGCAGTTCGATGAAGCCGGCCTCGGTCCGCGTCGGACCGTCGAGCCTGACCGACAGCGAGCCGCTGACCTCGCCCACGAGCGTCCAGCAATCGGCGAAGGCCATGCGCAGGTCGCCGTCACCATCCGCGGTCCGCGCGCCGGTCTCGACCGCATCGCCGAGCACGAGACGCCCCTCCTGACCCTCCAGTCTCCCGCCGAAGACCAGGAAGGCGTCGGGGCCGAGATGCCAGACGATGCCGAACGGGTCGGTGGATGCTCCGCCCACCAGCGTGTGCGCCCAGCTCGTAGCGCCCTCGAGCCCCGAAAAGGTCAGGAGCTTGCCGTCGCCCCAGATATCGGGCATAATACTATCGTTCACGGGAAGTATCCCCTCTGAAACGCTCTGGCGTTCACGTTGCGACCGCGGCGCAGTTCGCCGGCGATCGGGTCGGCCCCTTCCGCGCGAAGGCGGCTGCAGGCGGCGGGGTGTGGTCGGTCGAATCTGCGCGGCGAGCCTCAGGCGGCATGCGCGCCGGTTGGAGGACGACATGGCTCTCATCGAATTCACGGACAACTACGAGGACCTGAGCACGGACCAGGGCTTTCAGTTCAAGTTCATGTGCGAGCGGTGCGGGAACGGCTACCTCAGCGAGTTCAAACCTTTCACCGCCGGGCGCGCCGCCGGTGTGCTGCGCGCGGTCACCGGGCTGCTGGGGCGCGGCTCCGCCGTTGCCGACAGCGCCTACGAGATCCAGCGCGCGGTGGGCGGCCCGGCCCACGATGGCGCACTCAAGGAGGCGGTCGCCGAGGTGCGGCCGCACTTCCATCAGTGCTCGCGCTGTGGTGAGTGGGTATGCGACGTGTGCTGGAACGCCAGCGTTGCGCTGTGCGAGCAGTGCGCCCCCGACACTCAGGAGGAGCTGGCCGCCATGCAGCAGGAGGCGCGGCTGGAGCAGCTCCGCGAGCGCGTGGCCGAGACCGATTACTCGTCACAGATCAACGTCGCCGACGAAGCTGTGGTGCTCTGCCCGCATTGTGGCGCGAAGACTACGGGCGGCAAGTTCTGCAACGAGTGCGGTAAGCCGCTGAAGGCCGCCGCCGAGTGCCCCAAGTGCGGCTCCGAGAACCCCGCCGGAGCGAAGTTCTGCTCTGAGTGCGGTGAGCCGCTTGGCTGATTTCGCCATCTTCCGGGCGCGGGGCGAGGTGCAGGAGGGGGCTGCGACCTCTACGTGCGAACTCACGGTCGATCCCTCGGGCATCACCATCGCCCCGCCCGACGGCGAGCCGCGCATCTGGCCGGCGCACGAGATCGTGGCGGTGGAGCGCGTGGGGTACGAGATGGCCGTGCGCCGCGCATTCGGGCGCGAAGGTCTGGTGCTGCGGCGTTTCGCAAGGCGCACCGACGAGCTGGAGCTGGCCCTGCGTCGCTGCCGCGCCGATGCGCTGGCGCGGCTGATGGCCCCCCCGGACCGCAATCCGCAGGAGATCACGGAGGCCGCGGGCGCGACGCCGGGCTTCCTCTACCGCTACGAAGACGGGCTGCGCTGGGTGCCGGACGCAGGCTCATGTTTCGTAAGACTTTACGGAGAGCTTGACTCAGCACGCTTCTGTGCCGATGATTACACAGTAATACTGGACGGTCCGCTGGGCGGGAGCGAGCTGTCGGGGCTGCGGCGCATCTCGCGCGAGCTTGATGCCGAGACCGACCGACGCATCGAGCAGGCGCGCGCGCAGTTCGCGGACGCGCTGGAGCTGGCCGGGTTGCCGTGGGCCAACGACGCTCGCATGGGGCGGATCCGGCAACAGGTGCCCTTTACCCCAACCGTGGCACAGATCGCGCAGGTCGAGGGTGCGGCCGGCCTGGTCTGTGACCAACGGCGCGACTTCTGGGCGATCCTGCACGAGGCAGACGCGATCCGTCGGCTGGTGCTGAGCGCAGACCCGCAGGGCCAACTGCGCCTGGTGGCGCTGTGCCCCGTGGGCGCGGGGGAGTTGTATGAGGTGCTGTCGGAAGCCGACCACGCGAGCTTCGTCTTCGCGCGCGCTGAGGATGCGGTACGTGCGTGGACTGAGGTGGGCTTCCGGCGCGAGCCGATCTTCGCCGACAATGAGGCGGAGCAGTATCGAGTGCTGGCGGGCGTGCTGCCATCGCTTTACGCCGCGCGCGCAGGGTTGCGGCGGCGAGTGGTTCACGACGAACCCGATGCCTGGTGGCGGCGTCTTCAGTAGCAGCAGCACGCGCAGCGCACAGGCGCCCGGCGCCCGCAAAGCCGGGCACACTACATCACCGTCGGAGCTGCGGTCGATGAACCAGGGTGGCGCGCAAATGACGCCTGATACACTGACGCGCGAGTACGACGATCTGAGCACAGAGGCGGGTTTCCAGTTCAAGTTCCACTGTGAGCGGTGTGGTGCGGCCTACGTCAGTGAGTTCCGGCCATGCGCGCCGGAGCCCGAGGGGCTGCTGGAGATGGTCGGCGAACTGCTGGCTGACGCTCAGCACGACACCTCCGAAGAGCACATCACCCAGGGGCATCCTGAGCACGAGGGCGCCCTTCGTGCCGCAATCGCCGAGGTCGCGGAGCACTTTCACGAGTGTCCGCGTTGCGGTGATCTCGTCTGCGAGGACTGCTGGAACAAGGCCGTGCTCATGTGCCAGAAATGTGCGCTTGGCGAAGGCGGCGCCCGGCCCGAGTGACGAACCTGAACGTTTCCCCGCAATCATGAGGGAGCCTCGATCGAGGCTCCCTCTTCACTTCGCCGCCGTGACCGCGAAAGGCGGGGGCGCGACGTATCGCCGGTCGGGCCGCCCTCTGTCGAACGCCGCGCGTCACAACCCCAGGACGTCGAGAACGAAGCGCTCCACCTCGGCGTAGATCGGCTCGAAGTGCGGGTCCTGGTTGAAGAAGCCATGTGGCTGGCCCTCGACCAGCACCAGCTCGGCGCGCAGGCCATGCTCGTGCATGGCGTCCGCGAACAGCGTTGACTGCTCCTGGGGCACCAGCGTATCGCCGGTTCCGTGTACCAGCAGGCACGGCGGCGTGTTCTCGTCGATGTGTAGCAGCGGCGAGGCCAGCGCGTAAGCGTCGGGCAGCTCGTCGGGCGTCCCGCCCATGAACTTCACCGCCGCCGGATGCAGGTCCGTGCCCTCGACGAAGCGCCGCATGTCGGTAATCGGGTTGAGTGGCACACACAGTTGCAGGTCGGTGCGCTCGCCCGCGTTGCCGCCCTCGCCTTCAAGCTCGGGTATGCCCGCGGTGGTCGCCAGCATCGCCGCCAGGTGCCCGCCCGATGAGCCACCCACCGCGCCCACGCGCCGCACATCGAGGTTGAGTTCACCCGCCGCGCTCCGCAGCCAGCGCAGCGCCGCCTTCACGTCATGCACCGCCGCGGGGAAGTTCGCCACGTCTGAGAACCGGTAGCGGCAGCACGCGCCGATCACGCCCTTGAGCGCCAGCCGCGCGGCCTGCCGGTAGAACTGCGCAGGTGTTCCGCCCTGCCAGCCGCCGCCGTGGATGAACAGGATCGCCGGGCGCGGCGCGGCGAAATCGGCGGGCGGCAGGAAGAGGTCGAGGGTCAGCTCCGTGTCGCCGCCCACGCCGTAGGGTACGTTCATCTTCACGCCGACGCCCTCGGGGATGTCCATGCGTGTGCCCTCCCGCCGCGATATCCACTCGGCCTGCAACACGTCCAGCATCTGCGCCCGGTCGTCGCTCATCTGCGCCTCCTGATAGCTGCGCCACTCGCGCGCGAGGATGGCATACGCGAGAGTGTCGCGCCAGCGCCCGTCCTGCAGAATGTCCTCGATGCGATGGCCCTCGCGGCGCATGCCGATCTTCTCCAGCACCCGCGCGGAGCCGATGTTCTGCGCGTCGCAGGTCGCATGGATGCGGTCCAGGCCCAGTTCCTCGAAGCCGAAGCGCAGCATGGCCCACGCCGCCTCGGTGGCGATGCCGCGGCCCCATGCGTGGCGCGCGTAACAGTAACCCAGCGCGGCCTGCGTGCGCTCGGCGTTCAGGCGCAGGCCCACCGAGCCGATCACCCGGCCCGAGGCGCGCTCGACGACCGCCACGTCATACGTGGGGCGCGGGTCGGCGGCCTGCTCGTCGAACTTGCGCTGCAGGAACCGGCGCGTCTCCTCGGGGGTGTTCGGCCCCCACGGCATGAAGCGCACGACCTCCGGATCGCTGCCGTAGGCGTGTACCGCGTCGAGGTCACCCGCACGGAACTCGCGCAGGATGAGGCGCCTGGTCTCCAGCCGCACGTTCAACGACCTCCTCCCCCGTCGCGAGCCTCGCTCGGGGCACCCCCTCCCTGGCGTCGCTCGCATCTTCGCGATGCTCCCGTCGCGGGCGGGAGGGGGCTTGCGGACGAGCATGCGTCGGCTCTGCCAGGCTGATTGAACACCGGGCCTCGTGCCTCAGCAGGGCGGTCGCGCTGTCGCCATCATCACGTGCCCCCGCTGCCTGGGCCGTTGCTCCTCCCTCTCCCGCCCGTCCCGCCCCCGGGCGGGACCAGGGAGAGGGGGGCCGGGGGGGTGAGGAGGCCTTTACCAGGTGAACTGTGCGGTCGCCACGATGCCGAAGTGCAGCAGCTCGGGGCTGCGGTTGTACCACGCGCTGGTAATGAGCCCCGCCGCGCCCGCCTCGATGCAGCGGTCGGCGAATACCTTAATGTTGTCACCGTGGCGCGGGAGGTCGGGCAGAGTGTGCCAGAAGCTGTGATTGCCCGAGCAGGTCGGCGCGCCGTAGACCGTGCGCCCGCGGTCCTGGTAGTACTCCAGATAGGGCAGCGCGCGCACATACCGGGGCAGGTCATCGCCAAGGTAGTCGCGGTAGACCTCGAGGTAGGCTTCGTTCAGGTCCTGATCGAGCCGCACCGGTCGCGCGAAACGCTCCAGCGTCCGACGGGTGACCTCCGACAGGCCGCCCGACCACTCGGTGTCCCAGCGCTCGTCGTAGACCACCGACCCTGAGCCGCGCGCGACCAGCAGCGGGCTCGGGTCCTGCGTCGTCCAGTAGTCCCAGTACATCACCTCGGCGGCCTCGTGCAGGTGATCCATCGTCTCGGGGTGGGCGCACAGGATGTCGTCCCAGATGATGGGCGCGACTCCGCGCTCCGCCAGCCACGCGCACACCTGGTTGACATGGTCGGCGTAGAGGCGCCCGACGCCCGCCGTCGCCGCCCGCACGGCGCAGCGTGGGCAGTGGCCGAGCTGGCGTGTCTCATCGCCGCCGATGTGCACGCGCGCGCACGGCCCGACGAAGTCCAGGATCTGCTCGGTCAGCTCGGCCCACACCTGCAGCGAGCGCGGGTTGCTCGGGCACAATTGCGCCCGCACCTCATCCTCCTCGCGGATGTCGGCGTACTCCTCGTGCTGCAGCAGATACTCCAGATGGCCCATGCACTGCACTAACGGAATGATCTCCAGCCCCAGGTCGCGCGCCTCATTCACAATACGCCGAAGCTGCGGGCGGGTCAGTGCCGACTGCGACGCCACCACCTCATGCTCGCCCTCGAAGGGGAAGCGGTCGCCGAACTCGATGAGCAGCGCGTTGAGCTTGTGCCGCGCCGCCGAGTGGATCAGCTCCAGGATCGAATCCTCGCGAAGCTGGGCGATCTTCTCGACCATGAGCTGCAGCCCGCGCAGAGGCAGGCGCGGCCGGTCGTGGATCGTTCCGACGGGCAACATCGCGCCGTCGCGCAGGTGATCGATGGTCGCCAGCGCGTGCATGAAGCCGGGACGCTGTGCCGCGCGCACCTCGATGTGCCCGGGCGCGATGCTCAGCAGGTACTCCTCGCGCTCCATGGCCTCGTCGCAGGCCAGTACCACGCGGTTCGGCTGGGTGTTGACGCCGATGTGGAACGCCTCGGCGAACTTCGTCCCCACGTCGAGCAGTCCCGCCTCATCGGCCACGCGCCAGTCGTGACCGACCGACACCGCCTGCTCCTCGGACAGCTTCATCTCGCGCGGCTGCGGCATGACCTCGGCGATCCTCACGGGTCAATTCACCTCACTGTGCTCTGACGGCCCCATGCGCCTGCGCCCCCGTGCGTTGGACGATGATGAGCGCGCCTCTGACCACGAAGCTCACCGCGATGGCCACGACCACCATGCCCATCCAGCACTTACCTGGACAGGCAAGCGTGCCACAATCGTTCATCCGCCGGCGGCTCGGGGGGGATCATGGCGCCGGCGCCTCAGATGTGCTCGATGCCCGGGCGCCGCCAACGCATGAACGGGATGGCCCGGCCCACCGCCGCGATGTCGCCAGGCAGGAACTCGCGCACCTGGCTGTCGGCGCTCATGCGTCACCTTCGTGTCGCGGTCAGTCGGTGGGGTCAACGCCGCCCCTCAGAGGCCGATAGTCCACGTACCCGCAGTCGTGGTTGTCGTTCCAGTCGTAGATCCTGGCGTCGATCTCCGCGGCCGATGTCGTCGCGAACTCGTTGCCCTCGGCCGAGATGTTGTGGCCCGAATCGTTCCGGATGGCCCACTCGCAGTTCGGCTCGAAGACGTTCCAGCCATCGTCCTCGTCATCCTCGTTGAGGATGTCCCCCAGCGACGCATGAGCCCCATCGCGCACAAGGATGCCCACGCCGCACATACGGAACGAGTTCGCGTAGGCGTACAGGTGTGCGTTGTTCCCGGAGACGCGCATACCTTCGTTGACCGTGTTGTAGACAATGTTGCCCATCGCCGTGACCTCCACCCCGCTCGCCAGAATGCCGCACCTGGGGCGGACCTGCTCGGGCAGTTCGTAGCTGTTCGGCGTGCATCCGAAGGTGTTGTTGATGATCCGTGTCCCCGAGCCCGTGTTCATGTACACGCAGGTGTCGCTGCAGACGAAGAAGTTCCTCGCGCCCTGCTTGAAGCCACCGATCGTCTGAGGGCCTGCGCTGCCGGTTATCTCGACGCCCCTCTGCGGCGGGTGCTCGAGCAGGTCGCCATCGGCCGTCATCCCGAAGTAGTTCCCCGCGATGACGTTGTCCCTGACGTCGGCGCCTGCCCAGAGGGCGATGCCCTTCTGCGCCGCGCCGGCGAACATGTTCCCGGCGCCCGGCTCGGTGCCGCCGATGATGTTCCCCTGTGCGTCTTCCGAGAGCGCCACGCACGCGGACCCGATGGTCCCTTCGGCTCCGTTCTGCAGCAGGCCGAAGCTGTTGCCGGCGATGACGCAGTCCCGCGCGCCCTGTTGAATGCGCACACCGGAATCGACATCGCAGAACAGGTTGCCCTGCCCCTGCTGCGGTCCGCCTATCAGGTTGCCGCTCCCGCCGGATATGCTGATGCCTGCGGAGTGGAGGGCGCGGAACGCGGTGTTCCCGTCGCGCGCCAGGCCGAAACAGTTGCCGTAGACGCGGTTGTTGTTGCAGTCGGACATCACTACGCTCGGACGGACCTGGCCCGCCGGGCTAATGCCGAGGAACACGTTTCGGTCGGCGGGCGCCGTCCCACCGATAATGTTGGAGTGTGAGTTCACGAGCAGCACTCCGTTGCCGTGGTTGGGCTGGAGGCTCTCGTCATCTCGTGACACGCCGAAGGCGCAGCCGACGAGACGGCAGTGGTTCGAGTGCTGGATCTTGACCCCAGCCCCCTGCATGTACAGGAACACCAGACCGCGGATCGTGCAGCTTGTGCCCGGGGCTCTGGTGAGGACGCCGGCACGCCTCAACGGGCCGCGGGTCCCTCCGCGAGGCCTGGCGACCAGAGAGGGCGGCAGACTGATCCTGATGCCGTCGTAGTCGCCCTGGCTGCGGCCATCGAGGGTGATGTCGGGGGTGCCGTCGTCGTCGATGTCGCCGTCGATTGTCGTGCCGGGGCTCTCCAGGGCCGGCAGGGGCGTCGTGGGGCGAATCACGGCCCCGATCATCCCCTGCTCGAACACGATGGTGTCTGCTCCGGCGCTCTCGTTCGCCTGCTCCATGGCCCATCTGAGCGACCCCACGCCGCTGCTCGCGTCCGTCGTCACAGTCAACGTTGCTGCTGAGGCTACGGCTCCCAGCAACACAATCGTTGCGGCAACTGCCAGACACTTCTGCATGGCTGTGACCTCGCTCGCGGGAATCCCGAACGCTCTCCCCTCCCTTTGCTCCTTGTCGAAGGCGCGTTGCCCGCTTACGCAGTTCGCTGCCAGGGGGCGATGGCCTGCCCGCACCGGCAGCGGGCCCGGGCGGGAGTGCCTGCCGCCCGCCCGACCTGACTGTCGTGCCCCTGTCCGCCGGCGGGCCGCCGTCCGCAGGTCCAGCCCCCATGCCTGACGAAAGGAGCCTCTCGACGCCGGCGGGCGGCGTGCTGCAGCGCCGGCAGCCATGAGGAGGCGATCGGCATGGCGAATCCACGGACGCGCGATGCCCTGCTGCGAGCGGCGATGCTCATAGCCGGAGTCCTCTGCGCGGGGGGCACTGCGATGACGCAGGATGCCGGGACGGACCCGGGAGGGACTGCGATGCTCGGCGAGCCGATTGAGATCGATCCCGACAGTGGCGCGCACATCTACCTGCTGGGCGCCGACGAGCGGCCCGCCGACAACATCTACGGCGAGCAGCCCTACTCCGACGCGACGAGCCGACGTATCGCGGTGCGCTACTACCCCACGGACGAGCGGCCCGGCGGGATCAGTATCATCGACCTCTACGACGGCTCGCGCCATGAAGTGCTCGAGGGCAAGCCGCCCTTCCCGGCCTTCCATGCCTGGGGCGAGTGGCTCTACTACCATCAGCGCGTGGATGACCAACTTGTGCTGCGCCGCTGCAACTACCTTACACTTGAGGTGGAGGACCTGGCGGTTCTGCCTCCCGATCGCGGCCGTTACAGCTACGGGACCGTCTCGCCCGATCACCGCTACTACGCGGTCGCGGTGCGGCCGCCGGACGCCGACGCGTCTCGCCTGGACCTGCTGGATCTGCGCACCGGGCAGTGGCGCGTGCTGCTCGACATGGAGGGCTACCACGCCAAGCACGAGCAGTTCTCGCGCGACGGCCGCAACCGCGTGCTCATCCAGCTCAACCACATGCCCGACGTCGAGCAGGTGCTCCTGGGCGAGGTCGCGGTCACGGGCGAGATGCGGCTCTTCCCCGCCGACCGCCCGCACACCCCGCGTCCCACCGGCCATGAGGCCTGGGTGGGCGCGAGTGACCGTATCTTCTTCTCGACCGGCAGCGACGCCGACAGCGCGGGCAACGTCTGGACCGGCCGCGTGGGCGACGACGGTCCCCGGCTCGTCTACTCGGGCGACCTGCGCTTCGGGCACGTCAGCGTCTCGGCCGACGGGCGCTACTGGGTGGGCGACACCGGCGAGGAGGGCGTGCCCATCTACATCGGCAGCTTCGCGTCAGGGCGCTGCGCCCGTGCGGTCTTCAGCCGCACCGTCTACGATGGCAAGCAGTGGTCGCACGCGCACCCCTACCTCACCGCCGACAACCGCTGGCTGATCTTCACCGCCCGCCGCGGCGAGGACGCGATCCCGCAGGTCTACGGCGCGCGCCTCGCGGAGGGCTGGCTGGAGGGGCTCTGAGGGCGGCCCGCCCCCCTCGGGTTCCCGGCGCGGTAGCTCACCGACCGTCAAGATGGTCGCCCCGCCTCTCGCGGGTCTTGCCATCCCCACGGCCCCCGTGTATCATGGCGGCGTTGCCGGCTGAGTGATAATCCCGCGCTGCTGGGGCGTTCGGCCGTGTCCGGGCGCTGGCAGTTGGTGATGGCGACGCAATCGACGCGACCTGCGCAGCACGAGGGCGCTCCGGCGGCCCCGGACGGGGGGCACGACCCGCACTGGCAGCGGACCGTGTACGCGGTCTGGTTCGCGCACCTGCTGGCGGCGATCGGGTTCTCGTTCGTAATGCCCTTCCTGCCCTTCTTTGTGCGCGACCTCGGCGTAGAGAGCGACCGGCTGGCCGGGGTGTGGGCCGGGGCGGCCATGACCGCCGCGGGACTGAGCCTCACCGTCTTCCAGCCGATCTGGGGGGCCCTCGCCGACCGCTACGGCCGCAAGCTCATGCTCCAGCGCGCCATGTTCGGCGGCGCCATCACCATCTTCCTCATGGGGCTGTCGCAGAGTCCGTTGCAGCTCGTGCTGCTGCGCCTGCTTCAGGGCGCGCTGACCGGCACCGGCTCGGCGTGCAACACCTTGGTCGCGAGCGTCACACCCCGCGCACGCCTGGGCTTCACGATGGGGCTGCTGCAGACCGCGATCATCGGCGGCAACTCGGTCGGGCCCTGGCTGGGGGGCGTGGTGGCGGACAGCTTCGGCTACCGCATCCCCTTCTTCGTCTGTGGCGTGCTGTGGGCGATTGCGGGCCTGGTGGTAGTGTTCGGGACCCGCGAGACCTTCGTGGACCCATCCAGGTGCGTCAACGGCAGGCAGGGCTTGCGCCAGGCCTTCGGTGGCCGGGGTCTGGCGGCGTTGCTGACCTCGTTTTTCCTGAGTGCGTTCGCGGTCACCTTCGTCGGCCCGATCTTCCCCCTGTTTGTCGAGCGCATCGCCAACACTACGCGCGCGGCGACCATCACCGGCCAGATCATGGGCGCGGGGGGGCTGGCGGCGGGTGTCAGCGCTCTCATCGTCGGCCGCATCAGCGATCAACTCGGCCACCGTCGCGTGCTCATCGCCGCCTCGCTGGGCTCGGCGGTGTTCAGCATCCCCCACGCTGTGGTGCGGGCGCTGTGGCAGCTCTTCGGCCTGCGCGTGGGCTGGGGGCTGATCTCCGGCGGCGCCGGGCCGGCGATGAATGCGATGATCGGCGCGCACGTCTCCTCCGACATGTACGGCCGTGCCTTCGGGCTTACCACCTCGGCGATGTGCCTGGGGTTCGCGTTAGGGCCGCTCACCGGCGGGTTGATGGCGTCGGTGGTCGGGCTCCGCTGGCCGTTCGTGGTGATGGGGGCGCTGCAATTGGCCACGTCGTTCCTCATCTGGCGCTACGTGCGGCCACGCGCGCGGCTGCAGTCCGGAGAGCCAACCGTCGAAGACCTCGCGGCCAAGTAGCCCCGGCCGTCAGAAGTAGCCCATGCCCTCGAGGCGTCTGCGCACGATCGGCGTGTCCCGTTCGACGCGCCCCTCGGCAGACGGATGCGGCCGCGCTCGCTCCTGCCACTGCCGCAACGCCTCGCGCATGAGGCGCGCCTGTTCGGGCTCGTCGTCGATGAGATTGCGCTCCTCACGCGGGTCATCGGCCACATGGTAGAGTTCGTCATGGCCCGTCTCGGCGCGGATCAACTCCCAGCCGCCCTGGACCCACGCGGCCATGTGTCCGACGAAGGGCGCGAAGTCGAAGCTCGGGTTGCGCCGCCGGGAGCGTTTGAGGCTGCGCTTGGTCCATCCGGCTCTCTCCGCGACTGCGTACTCGCGGCCCGGGCCCGTGGCGGCCTGCCGCAGGTCCAGCCTCGGTGCGGCCGTGCGGGGAAGAGTATCGGCGCAGCCGGCGATGCGGGCGATGGTCTCGGTCACGTCGGCGAGTTGCACCAGGGCCGTGCTGCGCCGCCCCGCCGGGACCATGCCGGGAGCGCGCATAATCAGCGGCACCCGCAGCAGCGGGCGGTACATCCCCGCCGGACGGCCGTGACTGGTCAGCCCGTGCTCGCCCAGCATCTCGCCGTGGTCGCCCGCCACGATCACCACGGTGTCGTCCCAGGAGCCCGCTCGCTCCAGCCCCTCCCTGAGTACACCGAACAGGTGGTCGGTGTACGCCAGGGCGCCGTCGTAGAGGTCGTTGATCTCACGCCGGTCCTCGGCGGTGAGGGTTGCCGCCAGCTCCTGCATGTTACGCATCCGCTCCATCAGGCTGAAGCGGCGCGCGAGGGACATCGGCCTGTGCAGGAACTTGCTGCGGAACTTCCCGCGGCCCAGGTAGGGGTGGTGGCAGTCATTGTACCAGACCACGCCGAACCACGGCTGCTCAGCGCGCTCGGCAAAGCGCAGGAAGACCCGGGTCAGCTCCGCGCCGCCCCAGTCGCTCCGGCCCAGGCGGATCAGCACGTACTTGATGAATGGCTTCCAGAGCGCGCGCACGGCCCGGGCGAGGTGCCTGCGATTGAACCCCCGATCGAGGCCGGTGAAGGGCCCGAGAAAGGCATTGCCCGAGCACATCAGCGTCTCGTAACCGACGCGGTGCATGGCCTCGGTCAGCGTGGGCATGCCCGGTGGCAGCTCGCGGTAGTGATCCGACAGGTGTTCGCGCGGCGCCAGCCCGGTCAGGAGCGTGAACACCACCGGGAGCGTCCACGAGGACTCGCTGAAGCACGACTCAAAGAGCGTGCCCTCAGCGGCCATCCGGTCGAGGTTGGGGGTCGTCGGGCGATGGTAGCCGTAGCTTGAGACGCGGTCGGCGCGTGCCGAGTCGAGCATGACCAACAATATGTTGGGGCGGTCCACGGTGGTCCCTTCCGTCTCTCGTGCGGATTCGTTCGGCGTCACGCCGGCGCGATGCCCAGCGCATCCTGGACGTGCTTGATCCCCGCACGCAGCATGCCGAACTCGGACCCACAGTGGATCAGCTTGAAGCCCCTCTCGGCCCAGCGCAGCCCATCCTCGACCGTGCCGCACGGCATCCCTGCGACCTTGCCGGCGGCGGTGCTCTTCTCCAGCACCTCGATCATGGCGGCCTCGTGTTCAGGCGAGCCCTGGGGCACGTCCAGTCCCAGCGCCAGGTCGGCCGGACCGAGCATCAGGCAGTCGATGCCATCAACGGCGGCGATCTCGCCGGCGCGCTCGACGGCCACGGGGGTCTCGATCTGCACGGACACCAGAAGCGCGTCATTGGCGCTGTCGAAGTAGTCGTCGCCCAGCATCGCCAGCCGGGCTCCGCCGCGGGAGCGCCCCCCGCGTGGCGGGTACTTCGCGGCGAACACCGCCTGTTCGGCTTCGGCGGGCGAGTTGACCATGGGAACAATGACGCCCAGGGCCCCCGCATCGAGCGCCCGCCCGATGCGGAAGAAATCGTTGGAGGCCACGCGCACGATCGGCGCGACCCCGTAGGGCGTGGTCACCTGGATGGTGCGCAGGATGCTGCTGCGATCACCGGTGCCGTGCTGGTCGTCGATCCAGATCCAGTCGATGCCGCTGCGCGCAAACAGCTCGGCGACAATCGGGTCGCTCATCCCCACGGACAGCCCGAAGGCCGGCTGGTCGGCGCGTATCTTGTCAAGCGTCCGGTTGTTGAGCATGCGCCTCTCCGTTCATGCTGCGATCTGCGCGCGTGTGACGCGCGAATTCGCCTCCGCATCTCATCCGACCTGCATAAACGCGCCTCGAGCACGAGGATACCGCAGCGCGAGCGAGAAATCTCAGCCGGCACAGCGATCCACGAGAGGTGGGCAAACCATGATGCACACGCGGGCGAGCATGGCACTGACCGTCATCGGGTTGATTGTCGTGGCAGGCGCAGCGCGAACCGAAACCCTGACCGCCCGGGAGTTGGCCCTCACAATCGATGATGCCGGGCGCGTGACCGGCCTTGCGGTCGCGGGCACCGACGTGATCGGCGATGCCGGGCACTGCCCGCTGGTCGAGCTGGCGGACGTGACCCGCGGCCCCGAGTTCGTGCCGGGTGCCGTGACCGGCGGCACCCTCGCCGAGGGCCTGCAGGTGCAGTTCGAGGGACTGCAGGCGGGTGCCATCATCACCTGCGAGTCGGTGGGCGGCGCGCTGCGCTTCACCTGCGACCTTGCGGGGCAGCAGGACCTGCCTGCGCGCGGAGTGCTGCTGCGGCTGAACTTCCCGGTGGACGCGGTGGGCTGGCGCTGGCATGACGACATGCAGACCGCCCGCGAGATCGGCCGCGAGCAGGTTTATGAGAACGTCACCCCCCTGCGCGAGTGGCCCGACCTGCCCGAGTGGACCGATCAGCCCTCGCTGCGCATGGGCGCGGCCAACCGCAACTTCTGCACGGTGCTGACCGGCCCGGTCGGCCTGTGTCTGGCGGTGCCGCTCGACCGCCCGTGCATCTTCCGCACCGCTTGGGATCCCGGACCCGAGCGGTTGCAGATCGTCTACGACCTCGCGCTCTCGCCCGACACTCGCGCGCCCAACCGCTGGAGCTTCGAGTTCATGCTCTACTCTTGCGACCCGACCTGGGGCTTCCGCGATGCGCTCAGTCGCTACTACGACTTGTACCCGCAAATGTTCGAGGTCTACGCGCGCGAGCCGGGGCAGTGGATGGCCTTCAGCCCGCTGTCGCAGATTGACAACGCCAACGAGTTCCGCTTCGGCCTGCAGGAGGGGGCGCGCGAGGTCGCCTACGACGACCAGATCAATGTCCTTGATACCATCTACCTCACGCACGCGGGTCAGTTCGCCTACATCCCCGGCCACGACCCGGAAAAGGACCCCCTGCCCCCCTACGATCGGCTGCTTGAGGTGATGACCGACAGCTTCGAGAAGCGCACCGGCTCCGCGGAGATGTACCCGGCGGTGGGCCTGTTCACCCGCGAAGACAAGTACGACATCCGCCCGGCCCGTGTCTACGGGCACATCATCGCCCAGTTCAATCTCGACCCGGAGCTGCCCTACGGCGCGTGGACGCTCGAACGCGCGGCCGCGCTCACCCGGCGTGAGTTGGAGCGCAGCGGCGGCCGCCTCGACGGCTTTTACTACGATGGGCTGGCCAGCGGGCTGAACTACCGCACCGAGCACTTCAAGTACTCCGAGGCGCCACCCATCTGGGATCCGGTGGCGGGCAAGCCGGTGCTCAACAACTTCTTCGACTCATGCGCCTTCGCCCGCGCCGCGGCGGAGCAACT
Organism: uncultured Armatimonadia bacterium; assembly: GCA_964617715.1. Classification (GTDB taxonomy): domain Bacteria; phylum Armatimonadota; class Zipacnadia; order Zipacnadales; family UBA5352; genus JALGVA01. The sequence continues at coordinate 23,315 of CAZTZN010000046.1, forward strand.
GCGGCCCAACGGGCAGATTACCATGATGAACGGGGCCTTCGGCTCCAGTTTCTACGTGGCCCCCTGGCTGGACTTCTTCGGCGGCGAAGTGGGCCTGCGCATCCCGCGCGAGAACATGAACTACCTGCGCACCATCGCCCGTCACAAGCCGATGCTCACGCTGCTCAAGGGCAACTTTGAGCAGGGCGTGACGCGCGAGGACATCGAGCTGTTCATGAAGCGCGCGCTCGCCTACGGCATCTTCCCCGGGTTCTTCGACTGGCCGCCCAGCGGCCTGGGCCCGGGCGGCCGCTACTGGGACCACCCCGAGTACTATGAGCGCGACCGTGACCTGCACGCCAAATACCTGCCGCTGGTGCAGACGCTGGCGGCGGCGGGGTGGGAGCCGCTGACCTACGTACGTTCCTCCGATCCGCAGGTGTTCGTGGAGCGCTACGGCCCCGGCGAGGACGGGATCGTGTGGCTGACGCTCCTCAACGAAGACGCGCGGGCTCACCCGACGACGCTCACCATCGATGCCGAGGCGCTCGCCCTGGACCCGGGCGTGGAGTGCGTAGACCTGGTTGGCGGTGGGGCCATCGAATTCCGCCGCGAGGGCGGGGCGCTCGTGGCCGACCTGGATGTGCCCGCCGACGAGGTCATGATGCTGCAACTGGCCACGCCGCAGCAGGCTGCGCTGTGGTCGCTCGACCAGGCGCGTGACGTCGTCGAGCTGGGCATGACTATGCGCGAGGTGGACGCCGACAAGCCGCCCGTGGCCTTTGCCTGGCACCCGATCAATGACGGTTACACGCGCGAGCACACCGCGGAGGGTCCGGTGATGGTGCTCGATGGCACCGACCGGGGCGGCCAGGGCGCCTGGCAATGGGCCATGCTCTTCCAGCCCGAGGCCGCGCCGGCGACCATCCACGTGCGCGCGTCGGCCGAGGGGATCGAGGGCGAGGGCGCCCTGCGCCTGATGATGCGTCACGCATGGGTGAGTTCCAGCTACAGCCACTACGAGACCGCGAACCTCGACCTGCCCAAGGGCACCTATGACTGGCGGGACTTCGAGTTCACCATCGCGATCGATCAGCCTCTGCGCGCCATCTACCTGCGGCCCGAGATGGAGGCGGGCCTCAGCGGCAAGCTGAGGATTGCCTCGATCACCATCACCGATGGCTTCACCGACGATTACGTCGAGAACGCCGACTTCTCGCGCTGGTACGAGCCGATCCCGACCGACATGCGGGAACGGCTCGCGGCGGAGAGCGCCGACCTGTCCGTGGCGCTGGAGAAAGCTGCGGATGCCGTGGCCGCGGACCTCACCGGCGCTGCGGCCCGTCAGGCGGTCATGGACGTGGGGGCGCGTGCGGCGGCGCTCCGGCGGTGGATCATCGCGGCGGATGCGCAGAACGGCTGCCGGCGCGCACTGCGCGACCTCGACGCCGTGCAGGCGCGTCTCACGCATGTGCTGTTGGCGGTGCTGGGCATCCCGGCGCCGACGCTGGACGCGCCCACCACGATCGCCGCCGGCGATGAAGTGCCCATCGGCTTCTCGATGCCGGACGCCGCCGGGCTCCCGGTGACCACGTCCATCGAGATTGAGGGCAACGCCTCTGTGGTCGCGGCCGATGGCGAGCAGATGCTGCGCGTGCCCGCCGACGCGCAGCCGGGCGAGCTGATTACGCTGGTCGGCCAGGCCATGATCGGCCCCGAGGGCCAGGCCGCACCCATCCGCGTGACGAAGCGGGTGACGGTGGTCGAGCCGCTGGCGCTGGAGTTGCGCAGCGAGGGCACCGACCCGGGCACCGGCGCCTTCCGGGTGGGGCTTTCCACGCGCAACAACACCTCGCGGACGATGGATGTGCGGATCGCGCTGGAGACGCCCGCGGGATGGCAGGCCCCCGATCCGCAGACGCTGCGCCTTGATCCCGGCGCCGAGGAACGAACCAGCGCGCTGGTGGCGCCCGGCGAGGGCGCGGAGGCCGGCTCCGTGGACATCGCCGCGGTCGCTACTGCCGGCGAGCTGACCCGCGTCGCCCGCGCGACGATGTTGTACATCCCGGCCGAGGCCAACCTGCTGCGCAATCCCGGCTTCGAGGACGGCCTCACCGGATGGGGCGGCAACGGCAACTTCGAGGTGGACACTCAGGTCGCGCGCGGGGGAGCGGCATCGCTGCGACTGAGCAACGCCGCGCCGGCCGACAGCGCTCAGATCTCGCAGACCATCACGCTCAATCAGGAGCGGCCCGTGCCCATCCTGGTGCGCGCCGCCAGCCGTGCTGAGGACGTGAGCGGCTATCGCGACCGCGGGTACTCTCTCTACGTGGACATCTACTACACCGACGGCACACCACTCTACGGACGCATCGTGGAGTTCGAGCCGGGCACTCATGACTGGGAGATCGCCGAGCAGGTTATCGAGCCGGAGAAGCCCATCCGCAACGTGAACGTCTACCTGCTGCTGCGTCGCCACTCCGGCACCGCGTGGTTCGATGACGTCGCGGTGATGGAGGACCCGCGGCGGCAGGGGAACATCGCGCGTGAGGCCCGCGTTGAGGTGGACAGCTCATACTCGGGCTACGATGCCACGCCGATCAATGACGGCATCGTGCACCCGCCGGCGGATGCGCACTGGACCGAAGAGGCGTGGGCCTCGGCGGAGACGGACACCGACCACTGGATCGAGCTGCGCTTTGATGGCGCGCGCGCTATCGAGCGCGTGGTGATCTACTGGAGCCAGGACGCGGGCATCCCTCGCTCTTCGGCCGAGCTGTCGCTGCAGGTGACGGTCGATGAGGGCTGGCGCACGCTGACCACGGTTCGGCCCGAGCCGCTGAGCG
>CAZTZN010000047.1:0-25922 GCA_964617715.1 uncultured Armatimonadia bacterium
ACGGTGATGGCTCTCGTCCCGCCCATCATGGTGTGCGTCTGGGTGTGGCACATTCGGCGGTCGATCAAGATCATGGAAGGGCTCAGGCAGCACGTCGAGGACGAACTCGGGCTGGGCCCGGTCGTGAGCCGGGCCCTGCCCGAGCGGGCCGCAGACCGCACCTGGTGGGGCCACCACTGGCGGTTCTGGGTCGTGGGCGGGCCCCAGATTGTGCTGGTGTGGGCCGCGTTCCTCGCGATCCTGTGGGTGGTGTGGTGGGCGCCTAAGGTAAGGGAAAGCCCTGACGTAGTGCAGGCGCCCTCGCCTGCACAGGCTGTTGGCAGCAACCGTGAACACCTGGACTTGCGCAAGCAAGCACCAGTCGGTGCTTACCGATGCCTGGCATCGAGCGCCGGCCGGTCGCGGGGCCCCTGCATGGCCGGTACGAGCTGCGAAGGCGGGCCACCCTCAGGATGTGCCGTGCGCTACCGCTACTCCTCAACCGGCCCCAGCATCTCGTCCAGGCGCGCGAAGGTCTCGCGGATGTAGGCCACGCGGTGCTCGACCAGTTCGTCCACGCGCGCCCGCCACGCCTCCGGATCGGCCTGCGACGGATTGCCCCAGGTGCCCGTCTGCGTGGTGGTCCCGTAGCCCGCGTAGTCGTTCCACTCCTGGCCGACCTCCGGCGCGAAGTCCGGTGAGCGGCCCCTGACCAGCTCCGGGCGCAGCGCCAGCATCCCCGCGGTCTCGCCGGCTCCCGCGTGCGTCTCGGTGGGCATGCGTTCGCGCTCGGACAGCAGCGGCCCGTCGGCGTGGATGATGCGCAGGTCGGGGTAGCGGAAGTTCAGGTCGCGGATGGTGGGCTTGAGCACCCAGTTACCCCCGTGGGTGGTGAAGATGACGATGCGCCGGATGCCGTGGTGGCGCAGCGACAGCACGATGTCCTCGATCACCAGGGCGAGCGTGGACGGGCGGAGGGTGATGGTCCCCGGCAGGTCCATGTGCTCCTGCGAGTTGGCGTAGGCGATGGCGGGCAGCAGGTAGCACTCGCCCAGGCGCTGGGCGAGGCGCCGCCCCATCTCGTCGGCGTTGATGGTGTCGGTGGCGATGGGCAGGTGATGGCCGTGCTGCTCGAGCGAGCCGACCGGCAGGATGGCGATCCGCGGGTTGGCGTCGGCGATCTCCTTCGAGGTGTTGTAGACGGTGACCATGGCAGGCCCCCTCGGTGGCGGGATGTGCGCGGGGGCAGGTTCGGGAACTTCGCGGCCGGCTCCTCCCGCTGAATCGTGCAGGGATGGCGCGCGGCCATGCGGAAGAGTAGCTGCGTAGCCCCATCGCGACGGTCCGTGGAGCGTGGGACGAGTTGGATGCGCACCAGCAGATGGACGTGCTGATCCGCGCGCGCTACTCGATCCTCTACGTGGTGTCATGGGAGGAGGACCGGGTGGAGCGGTCGCTGCGCGAGATTGCGCGCAAGCGCGACAAGCAGATGTTCACGTGGACCATCACCCGCGGCATGATCCAGGAGGGCGAGCAGAAGAACGATCCGTCCACCGCCGACCCGCTGCGCGCGCTCGACTTCGCGCTGGAGCACAAGGAGGCCGCGCTGTTCGTGCTGCGCGACTTTGACCCGTTCCTCGACGACCCCACCGTCGAGCGCAAGCTGCGCGATGTCGCCCGCTCGTTCCGCGCCAGCTACAAGACGCTGATCATCGTCTCCCCGGTGATGTGCATCCCGCCGCACCTGGAGAAGGACATCACGGTCATCGATTACCCGCTGCCCAGCCAGGAGGAACTCGGGGCGCTGCTGCAGGGGATCATCGACCAGGTGTCCACCAACCCCAACATCCGCATCGAGCTGGACGAAGAGGGGCGCGAACTGCTGGTCAAGGCCGCGCTGGGGCTCACCGCGTCCGAGGCTGAGGACGCCTACGCCAAGGCCGTGGTGCTCAACGGCGCGCTCGATGCCGCGGACGTCGAGGTGGTGCTGGCCGAGAAGGAGCAGATCATCCGCAAGTCGGGGATCCTCGAGTTCTACCCGGCCGATGAGCGCTTCTCGAACATCGGCGGCCTCGATTCCCTGAAGGAGTGGCTGTCCAAGCGCGGCAAGGCCTTCAGCGAGTCGGCGCGCCAGTTCGGGCTGCCCCAGCCGCGCGGGGTGCTGCTGCTGGGCGTGCAGGGCTGCGGCAAGTCGCTGTCGGCCAAGGCGGTGGCGGGCCTGTGGCACCTGCCGCTGCTGCGGCTGGACGTGGGCTCGGTGTTCTCGGGCGTGGTGGGCTCGTCGGAGCAGAATATGCGGCGGGCGATGCGCCTGTCGGAGTCGATTTCCCCGTGCATCCTGTGGCTGGACGAGCTGGAGAAGGGATTCTCGGGCACGCAGAGTTCGAGCTTTTCGGACGCGGGCACCACCTCGCGCGTGTTCGGCAGCTTCGTCACCTGGCTGCAGGAGAAGACCGAGCCGGTGTTCGTGATCGCCACCGCCAACGACATCACCACGCTGCCGCCCGAGCTGATGCGCAAAGGGCGCTTCGACGAGATCTTCTTCATCGACCTGCCCTCGCAGCCCGAGCGCGAGGAGATCTTCCGCATCCACCTGACCAAGCGCGGGCGCGATCCGGAGCAGTTCGACCTGGACGCCCTGGCCGAGGCCTCGGTGGGCTTCTCGGGCTCGGAGATCGAGCAGGTGGTGATCTCCTCCCTCTACGATGCTTTCGACGCCGAGCGCGACGTGACTCAGGAGGACCTGCTGGCGGCGATCGAGGATACGGTGCCGCTGTCGGAGACGCGCAAGGAGGACATCGAAGCCCTGCGTGAGTGGGCGAGCGACCGTGCCCGCCCGGCCTCGATTCATCCGGTCGAGGAGTTCGGGACCGGGCGGCGAATCGAGTTCTGAGTGTGCGCGCTCATATGCGCGACAGTCGGGTGAAAGGGGGCGTTGACACATGTCATGTGGCGTCTCAGTAGGCATCGCACTGGCCGACCTCGCCATCTTCCTCATTGCTACGCACGCCACGGCAGTGGTCCTCGGAGTGGGAGTGCGCGCCGCGGCGAAGGCCGCCGAGCGCGACCGCCTCAACAAGCTCATCCAGGAGGCGGTGCAGGGCGGGCTTGAGACCGCCGACCTGCTGAGTGAGCAGAGCGAGGAGGAGATCCACCGGCTGCTCGAGGACGCAGGCAAGGGGCCGGACTTCCAGGACGCGGAGGTGATTATCCGCACCGGCGCGGGTGACATCATCGGCCTCCGGCGCGACAGCGAGGGCATCTACCAGGTAGTGGCCAAGTACCGGCCGACCGACGCGGAGCGCCTGCGCGTGGACACGGACGACGTCGCCGAGCAGTGGAAGCAGCGCTACGCGTACCTCAAGGTCAAGAAGGAGGCCGAGGCGCTCGGCTATCAGGTGGTGGAGGAGGAGATCCTCCCCGACCAGAGTGTGCGCATCCGCGTGCGCCGGTGGGACTGATGCCGCCCCGGCCGCCGCGCGTCGAGGGCTACGCCATCGAGCGCCTCCTCGGAACTGAGCGATCCGGCAACACCTGGCTGGCGAGCGCCGCCGACGGGAGCGCCGTGGTGTTGCGCGAGATCGAGTGCGGCGACGCGTCGGCCGCGCGGCGCATCGACGATGACCCCGAGGTGCGACGCCTGGCCCGTGTCATGGTGGGCATGTCGCACTCGGGGATCGCCGAGACCCTCGAGGTGTTCGCCTACGACGCGAGCGTGCTCATCACACAGGTGGCGCCGGAGGCGCCGTCGCTGGAGGCGCTGCTCCCAGAGCCCGCTCCTCTGCCCGTGCGCGAGGCGTGGGCGGTAGCCTGCCAGCTTCTGATCGCGCTGGAGTTCGGCCACCTGCGCGGGCTGCTGCACCTGGGGTTGCGCCCCGCCACCGTGCACTATGACCGCGAGCAGCAGCACACTATCCTCACCGGCTTCGGGCACGCTCAGCTCGCGCTGGCCCTGCGGCCCGACATCGCCCTCACCGATCTGGCCGATGAGTACCACGCGCCGGAGATTCACGTCGGCGCGCCCCCCACTCCGGCCGCGGAGGTCTACTCGGTCGGGGTGCTGCTGCATCAGATGCTCACCGGCCTGCTGCCCGACCGCCCCGATCTGCGCGCGCCGGAGATCGGCGGGCGCTTCAGCTTCCTCGAGGTAGGACGCGAGCGGGCCGAACGCGATTCCGAAGAGATCCTGCGCGAGGTCGCCCGGTCGTGGCCCGCGCTGGTGAGCGTGCTGATGCACTCGCTGGAGACGGATCCATCCAAGCGCTACCAGCGCGCCGCGCGCATGCAGAGCGCCCTCGCCTCGGCCTACCGTGCGGATGCGTACGAGGGCGAGTACGTGGAGCGCGATGCGCCGGGCGCGGCGGTGGAGGAGGAGCTGGACGAACGCGAGCGCAGTTTCGAGGAGGAGCGTCGTCCGCGCCGGGTCGAGGGAGGCATCGAGTTCTGCGACAGATGCGGTCGGCCGCTGACTCCGGGATCGCGCGTGTGCCAGCACTGCGGCACGCCGCCCTCGCGTCGCGAGCCGGCGGTCACGCTGCCGCCACAGAGGCGCGAACCGACCACGTACTTCCAGCGCCAGGGCGATCGGCTGCTGCAGGAGGAGCGCTTCGCGGAGGCCGAAGAGGCGTACCGCATGGCCGCCGGTCGCGCGCCCGACGACGCGGCGGCACAACGTGACCTCGGCGACCTGGCGCTCATCAACGGCCACTACGAGGAGGCCGAACGCGCCTATCGCAAGGTGCTGCGCACCGACCCCGATGATCTCGAGGCGCGCCATGAGCTGGGGCGTGCGCTGGCCGGGCGCGGCCGGCATCGGCAGGCGATCTACGAGCTGCGCAAGGTGCTTGGGTCCGATCCGCCGGAGGCGCTGCGGCTGTCGGCGCTGACGCACCTGGGGGCATCGCTCGCCGCCACCGGCCGGCAGCGCGAGGCCCGCGCCGCCTGGGGCCGGGTGATCGAGGCGGACCCCGGCAACGCGCACGTGCACTACTGCATCGCGCTGAGCTGGTTGAGCGACCGCAATGACGCGCGCGCCGCGGTGGCTCTGCGCGAGGCGCTGCGGGCCGACCCCGACTTCGGCGAGGCGCGCGAGCAGCTCCGCCGGGTGAATCAGCGACTGCGCTACCGCGAGACTGCGCCTGCGGGGTTCTTCGATGATGACGAGGCCGGCCCGCGGCTGCCCATCGCGCTGGAGCTGTTCCGCTTCGCGGTGAACGGCGGGCGCACGCTGCTTCGCCGTCGGCGGGGAGATGACGCGGGCGAGGATGCCGACGAGCCGGACGACCTGTTCGAGAGCGAGTTGCCCGGCCGGAGTGTCCCCATCGAGGATGACGACACGGCAGAGGACGAAGACCCCGCGGACGGTGAGAGGAAGATCGAGACCTGAACCGCTTCCGGCGCGTGCGCGACGGCTTGGCGGCGCCCGGCTACGAGCGCTGTCGATCGACCCCGGTGGCGCTGGGCGACGTTGCTGGAGCGAGCGACGACGAGTTGCGCGCCGCTCATGCGCGGGGGCTGGCGGCGCTGGGCGCTGGGGGAGAGCCGGCGTCACCCTCGCTGCTGGATGTCAAGATCGAGCTGGCGCGGCGCGCGCTGGCCGACTGCCGGCTGTGCCCGCATGAGTGCGGTGTCGATCGCCTCGCGGGAGAGACCGGCTTCTGCGGCGTCGGCGCGCGGGCGCACATCGGCTCGCAGATGGTGCACCTCGGAGAGCTGCCCGACCTCGTTCCCGCCTACTCCGTCTTCTTCGCGGGCTGCACCATGCGCTGTCTCTACTGCCGCAAGCCCGATCTGCTCGACCGGCCGCGGGAGGGAGAGGTGCTGGCACCGCCCGGCTTCGCGGCGGCGGTACGCGCGGGAGTGGGGGAGGGCGCGCGCACGCTCAAGCTGCTCGGCGGCACCCCCGAGCCGCATCTGCACGCCATCCTGTCCGGGTTGCGGGTGCTCGACGTCTCGCTCCCGGTCATGTGGGAGACCACCATGTTCACGTCGCCGCAGTGCCTCGAGATCGCGCGGGGCACGGTCGATCTGTTCATCGCGAACCTGCGCTACGGGAACGATGACTGCGCGCGCGAGCTGTCGGGCGTCGAGGCCTACCTGGAAGCCGCGCTGGCGGCGGTGCGTGACGTGAGCGCGTGGACCGACGTGACCCTGCGGCATCTGGTGCTGCCCGGGCACATCGACTGCTGCACCGCTCCGCTGGCGGCGGTACTCGAGGAGGCGCTGCCCGAGGTCGAGATGGTGCTGCTGATGCAGTACGTGCCCTTCGGGCGCGCCTGGGAGCGCCCGGAGCTTGCCCGACGGCTCACTCCCGCCGACCGTGAGCGCGCGGTTGAGGTCGTGAGCGCGCGCAAGCGGCTGTGGTCTGTGGGCGATCTCGCGTAAGACGGTGGCGGCCCTCCGCCGGGTTGTGCCTACTCCTCACGCACGCGCTCGAAGGTCTCCCACAGCGCGGCCGCGATGTACTCGTTGTCCGCGGTAGACATGAGCGGGTGGATCGGCGGGCAGAACAGCCGCTGGCCCAGCTCCTCGGAGCGCGGCAGGTTGCTCCAGTCGGTGTGCTCGCGCAGGAACGTGTGCGACTGGTAGCACGGCGGGTTCGCGACCACGCACGGGATGCCGTAGTCATCGCGCATGATCTGCAGCACGCGATCGCGCTTCTCGCCCGCCCACTCGCGCGGCACCAGGCAGGTGTAGAGGTAGTAGGTGTGCCAGCGGTCGTCGGGGCAGTACGGCAGCGTAATCTCCTCAAGGCCGGCGAGCAGCTCATTGCGCTCATGTGCGACCGCGCGGCGCTGCTCAATCATCTCGTCAATGCGCGCAAGCTGCACGAGTCCGACCGCCGCCTGCACGTTGGTGAGCTTGTAGTTCGTGCCCCAGGTGTCGCCGCCGAAGCCGCGGATCTTGCGCATGCGCTCGGCCGCCGCCGGATCGCTGGTGACGACCGCGCCGCCCTCACCCAGGGTGGTCATCAGTTTCATGGTGTGGAAGCTGAACACGCACATCCACTCCCACGAGCCGACGCGCCTGCCGTGCAGCTTCGCGCCGCAGGAGCGCGCTGCGTCGCCGATGACCCTGAGCGGGCCGTGCTTCGGGTGCGGGTGCCGCTCGGCGATCTCGAGGTAGACGTCGATGGGCGCGGCCATGCCGTTCATGTGCACCGGGTAGATGGCGCGCGTGCGCGGGGTGATGCGGCGCTCGATGTCCTCGGGATCGGCCTGGAAGGTGCGCTCATCCACTTCGCACCACACGACCGTGCCCCCCTGGCCGAGCACGGACAGCGCGGCCGCCTTGAAGTTGATGGCGGGGACGATTACCTCATCGCCGGGCTGCAGGTCGAGGCACATCACGGCCATGTCGAGGCCGGTGCCGGCGCCATTGACGGCGATGGCGTGGTCCGCCCCGCACCATGTGGCGAATTCCTCCTCGAACTCGCGGGTGATGGGTGCGTTGGCGTTGAAGCCCACGTGCGGTTGGTTGCAGCGCTCCATCTCGGCGCGCACGGCCTCGAACTCGGCCTCAGTGTAGTAGCCACCCATCGCGGGCTCGTTGGCCCAGGGGATCTCCGGCTTATGGGTGGCGAGTATCTCCCTGCGACGTTCGGCATCCATGGCGTCGGCCTCCTGGTGGGAATGATGGCGGGATGTTCTCCGCGAGCGCAAGGGGACCTGCGGATGGCGTCATGCCGCTGGTCGTTGCTACAGCTCGACCTCCGTGCCGTCGTGGGCGATGGTGAAGGGGAAGGGCAGGTGCGCGAAGCACATCTCGCGCAGACGGTCCTCGCCCGGGCCATGCCACGGGTCCCAGATGTGGATCAGCAGCAGCTTGCGCACCGGCTGCCCGCCCAGCCACGGCAGGACCTCTTCGGGGCGGATGTGCGTCATCTCCATCACCAGCAGATCCAACGGCTCGGCGACCAGGCGGTGCAGGTAGCGGAAGTCGCGCGGTTGATCACCGCTGAAGCCGAGGCGTCGGCCCTCCAGTTCGATGACGTAGCTGAACGCCTGACCGCGGTTGGGCAGGCCCATCTCGGCGTACCGCTGCGCCGAGTCCTCCAGGTGGCCGCTGGGCAGCGCCGCGACGCGCACGTGCTCGTCCTCGTAGACCGGGCCCTCGTCAACGCCGCGCAGTTTCAGCGTCACCGGGCGCAGCTCGGGCGGCATGTAGAGCGCCTCCAGCCACGCCCGCGTCGCGTCGAGGGCCTCGGAGGGCACGTGCCAGGTGACCGTCTGCTCCTTGCCGCGCGCGTGCTTGAGCATGTTGGTGAGCTGCGCGATGCCGCCCACATGGTCGGCGTGCATGTGCGTGACGAAGAGGGCCCGCAGCGCACCGAAGTCCTTGCCGAGCCGGCGCATGGTCCCCGAGGCGGGCTCGCCGCAGTCCACGAGGTAGGACGCGTCGCCGGTCTCGATGAGGGTGGCGGTGTTGTTGCGGGGGATGGTGTGGCTGCCGTGACTGGTGCCGAGTGTGGTGATGAGCATGGGTGGGTGACCTCGAGAGTGGGAAGTCGTCAGTCGCAAGTCGCAAGTCAGAAGGGACGGCAATCGCAAAGACTACGGCCTTGACGGACAGGAGCGCCTGTCCCACGAACGGCCCTGGCGGCGGCCGGGAGCGCGCGCCGGTGCTTGTGACCGGCGACCGGCGACGGTCGTCACTTCACCGGCGTGAACCAGGCCTCGTCGAGTTGCTCGGCGTTGATGTTCTTCACGTGCCCGTCGCCGTAGAGCACGTTCCAGCGGCCGGAGCTGTAGCTGCGCCCACCGTGCCAGCTCCCGTGTCCGTCCATCAGGATGTTGGTCTCCGCCGGCTGCGCCAGCAGTGATGGCCCCATGTGCTCGAAGACGATCTCAGTGCGCCAGTGATAGCTGCAACCATGCGCCTCGAAGGCCGACGGACGGGCGTCCAGGGGATAGACGGTGTTTTCCAGATAGTCGTAGCCGCTGTCCGACATGCAGTGAAAGACCTCGCGGTTTTTCGTGTAGGACTGCAGGACGTCCTGGATTTGGGGCATGTACGGGATCCACATCTGCCACTGCGGGTAGCCGTTCCAGATCTGCGGGCAGTACTTGTCGGGGGCGTCGCAGGCCCACGGATAAAGGTCGTCGTAATCGCTGGAGTACATCTCCAGCGCCTGGCCGAGCTGCTTGAGGTTCGAGATGCACTGTGTGCGCCGCGCCGCGGCACGGGCCCGCGCGAATACGGGGAAGAGGATGCCCGCCAGCACCGCGATGATGCCGATGACCACGAGCATCTCGACCAGCGTGAAGCCCCGGCGCGGTCTCAACACTCGCCCCAACCTTCCTCCAGCCGCTCCAGCTCATGCTGGTCGAAGGGAAGTCGCCGACCACGCGCCCGCTCAACCGGCTCGAAGCTGCGCCGGTGGATCGGGCTGGGTCCGAGACGCTCGACCGCGTGCCGGTGCTCGGGTGTGCAGTAGCCCTTATGCTGCGCCAGCCCGTAGCCCGGGTAGAGCGAGTCCAGGCGCTCCATGATGCGGTCGCGAGTGACCTTGGCGACGATTGACGCGGCGCCGATGCGCGGCGACAGGGCATCACCGTCGATGACCGCCCGGTGCGGGTGCGCGATGCCCGCCGGCGGCAGGCCGTCGATGAGTGCGAAGTCCGGGCGCGGATGCAGGCCGTCGAGCGCCCGATGCATGGCCAGGTGGGTGGCGCGCAGGATGTTGATCCGGTCGATGATATCCGCTTCGACCACGCCCACCGACCAGCACAGCGCGCGGGCGCGGATCTCCTCCCAGGCCAGCTCGCGGCGCTCGGGGGTAAGCGCCTTCGAGTCGGACACCAGCTCGAGCGAGACACCCTCCTCGACGATGACCGCCGCGGCAACCACCGGCCCGGCCATGGCGCCTCGCCCGACTTCATCGACGCCGGCCAGCAGACGGTAGCCCTGGCTCAGCGCCCACGCGTCGGGCGCACCGAAATCGAGATCGCGCGGCGCGTCGGTCATGGTGTCACCCGTCCCGACCTTAGTATTGCACAAAAGCCCGCACATGTGAACACGTGCGGGCGCGAATCGCGTCGGTTCGGGTTGCCGGTCAGTGAAGGATACGAATGCGCTGGGGCGGCCAGAAGATCACCATCGCCTTGCCCAGGACGTTCTCGCGCGGAAGGAAGGGCGCATTCTCCTCCAGGTCGGTACGCGGGTCGCGCACCGACCACTTGTGGCTGTCGTTTGAGTCGTTGCGGTTGTCGCCCATCACCACCAGCGAGCCGTCGGGCACGATCACGCAGTCGTCGCGCACGTACTGCTCGGGGACGGGCGGCACGCCGTAGGGCCAGCGGTAGTAGGGCTCCTCGGCGATGTACGGCTCGGTGAGGCGCTGTCCGTTGCGGTAGAGCGCCCCATCGTGGACACACAACCTGTCGCCGGGGGTGCCGACCACGCGCTTGATGAAGTCCTTGTCCTCGATGGAGGCGGCCGGAGGAGCGTTGAAGACGATGATCTCGCCGGGCCGGGGGTCGCGAAAGAAGTAGATGAACTTGTTGACCAGGATGCGGTCGCCCTCGAGCAGCGTCGGCTCCATGGAGCCCGACGGGATGAAGAAGGCCTGGATGACGAACGGGCGCAACAGGCAGAAGACCAGCAGCGCGGCGACCAGCGCCGAGTCCACGAACTCGAGGATGGTCGCGCGCGCGGAGCGGCTCAGCGAGGGAATACGCGGCACCGCGACCCGGATGGTCACGATGATGCCGAGCAGCGCGATGATCTCCCACGGATTGTCGAACGCCAGCCAGGACTGCGCCACAGCGCGCTACTCCTCGGACTGAGTCTCCGCGCCCTCATCGCCGGCCGGCGCCTCAGGACGGTGTCGTGCGCGTTCACGTACGCGCGCGCCCCGGCCGATACGATCGCGCAGGTAGTAGAGCTTGGCGCGCCGCGGCTGGCCGTGGCGGACTACTTCGATGCTGTCCACGGTGGGGGAGTGCAGGGGGAAGGTACGCTCCACCCCCACGCCGTGGGTGACGCGGCGGACCGTGAAGGTCTCATTCATGCCGCCGCCGTCGCGGGCGATCACGACCCCCTCGAAGGGCTGCACGCGCACTCGCTGCTCCTTGCCGGTGCTCTCGGTAATGCGCACTCCCACGCGCACGGTATCGCCGGGGTTGAAGTCGGGCACATCCTGCTTCATGTTCTCCAGTTCGATCTGCCTGAGCAGGTCGGTCATCGCAGTTGCTCCTCACATCAGGGTGACTCGTTATCACCGTGGTGAATTCACGTCATCGGCGATTTCCGCGAGCAGCTCGCGGTCATGGTCATCAAGCCGAGCGCGCGCCAGCAGGTCGGGCCGGCGCAGCAGGGTTCTCCTCAGCGACATCTTCCGACGCCAGCGACGCACCTGGGCGTGATCGCCTTCGACCAGCACCTCGGGCACGCTCATACCCCGGAATTCCGGCGGCCGCGTGTAATGCGGATGCTCCAGCAGTCCCCGCGCGAACGAGTCCTGCGCCGCGGAGGTCTCGTTGCCGAGCACGCCCGGGAGCAGGCGCACCACCGCGTCGATCACCACCAGCGCGGGCAGCTCACCGCCGGTGAGCACGAAATCGCCGATGGAGATCTCATGCGTAACCAGGCTCGCGCGCACACGTTCATCGAGCCCCTCGTAGTGGCCGCAGATGATGACCATCCGGGCCAGCTCTGCCAGCCTGCGCGCCATCGGCTGGTCGAAGGGCTCGCCCTGGGGCGTCATCAGCACGACCGCGGCGCCCTCGCCCGCGACGGCTTCGATGCACGCGGTCATGGGCTCAGGCTTGAGCACCATCCCGGCGCCACCGCCGTAGGGCGCGTCGTCCACCATGCGGTGCCGATCGGCTGCCCAGTCGCGCGGGTTGTGCACGCCGAACTCGACGGCGCCGGCCTCGCGGGCCCGCGCCATGATGCTGAAGTCAAGCGCGCGCGCGATCATCTCCGGAAAGAGGGTGAGCACGTCTACCCGCACGCTGTGCACACCGCCTACTTGAGCAGCCCCTCAATATCCTCGACCACTATCTCGCCGCGCTCAAGACTGATCTCACGCACCACCGAAGCGATGGCCGGGATGAGCGCACGCTCGGTCTCGTAGACATCGTTCGCGCCGGTCCGCAGCACCTGCTGCACGCGGCCCAGGTCGGTGCCCGCCGCGGTCACCACGCGCAGGCCGATGATCTGGAACTCGTAGAACGCCCCGTCCGGGGGCGCGGGCAATGCGGCGCGCGCGATCTGCAGCACACAATCGCGGATGCCCTCGGCGGCGTCGCGATCGTCGATGCCCTTCAGCTTGACGATGGCGCGCCCACCGGTAATACCACGCACCTGCTCCACGACTACGGGACGAGGCCCGCACGGCCCGGCCAGCTTGAGGGCGGACAACTCGGGCAGGCGCTCGGGCGCGTCGGTGCCCAGGTCCAGCCACACCTCGCCCTTCAGTCCGTGGGGCTTGACGACGATGCCGAGATCGACGACGTCGTCCGCCTCGTCACCGGCCTCAGGGGGTCTCAATCCGCGTGGCAACCTCGGGAGTCACCTCTTGCTCGGGCTCGACAGTCAGGCCGCCCTCGGTCACGCGGATCTCGACGACTTCATCGTCCCTGACGACGATCTCCACGCCGCGCAGCACGGTCTGGAGGTTGTCGCCGACGGAGATCTCGGCCTCGCTCTCGAGGGTGCCTCGGATGACCTCGGATCCCAGCTCAAGCTCACGCACCGCGCGCTGGCGTTGAATGAGTTCGTCCTTGACCTGGCGGTAGCGGCGCTTTTCCGCCTCGATCTGCTGTCGCACGGCCATCGCCTGCTGGATGTCGGTGCGCTGCAGTTCGGTCACGTACTGACGTGCGCCGATGTCGAGCTGGGTGATGCGCCCGTCCACCTGCGCGATGGCTTCGGAGAACTCCCGGTCGAGCTGCTCCTTGAGGCCCTCGGTGACGATGGCGCGTAGAATGACATCTCGCTTGATCGTGACGGAGTCGGCCATGGCAATAACTCCTTCACGCCGGCCTGGCGGCCGGCGGTTCAGTGCTCCTCAGACTCCGGCAGTCCCGTGCCGCCCGGCCTCAGGAGAGAATCTCGACGGTGGCCTTGCGGTCGGACTTGGTGGCGGCGGCCTTGACGATGGTGCGCATGGCGTTGGCGATGCGCCCGCCCTTGCCGATGACCTTGCCCAGGTCGTCCTCGGCCACCGAGACCTCGTACACCACGATGCTCTCGCCGGCGACCTCGTTGACGCGCGCCTGGTCGGGATCGTCCACCAGCGACTTGACCATCAACTCCACGAGTTCTCGCATCCTCGGCGCCCCCAGTGCTGAGCGGGTGTGGGTGCGTGCGTTACGCGCAGGTTATCGTGGCCCGGGCGCCGGTGTGCTACTGATCGTCGGCCTCGTCGCCGGCATCGGTTGCCTCCGGCGCTGCTTCCGCCTCCACGGATGCTTTCTCGGTGTCCTCCTGCGTATCGGGTTCGGTAACCACGCCGGCCTTGCGCAGCAGCGAGCGCACGGTGTCGCTGGGCTGCGCGCCCACGCCGAGCCAGTAGCGCGCGCGCTCAGCGTTGACCTCCAGCGCAGGCGGGTTGCCGGCGGGGGAGTAGTAGCCCAGCTCCTCGATGGCGCGGCCGTCGCGCTGCCTGCGCGAGTCCGCCACCACGATGCGGTAGTGCGGGTCGTTCTTGGCCCCGAACCTCTTGAGACGAATCCTGGTTGCCAACGTCACGTCGCTCCCTTCAACCGGGACACTAGCGCAGGCCGATCTGCATGTTGCCGATGCGCGCCCGGCCGCCGCCGGTAATCTGCTTCATCATTCTGGACAGTTCGCGGAACTCCTTGAGCATGATGTTGACGTCCTGCACCGAAGTTCCGCTGCCGCGGGCGATCCGCCGCTTGCGGCTTGCGTTGAGAATATCAGGGTTGTGCCGCTCCAGCGGCGTCATCGAATTGATGATCGCTTCGACGCGGTCCAGCTCACTCTCGTCAAACTCCGCGGACCCGACGTCGGGCATGTGCTGGGACATGCCCGGGATCATCTTCATGATCTGGTCCAGCGGCCCCATGCGCCGGACATTGCGCAGATGGTCGCGGAAGTCCTCGAGATCGAAGCTGGCGGTCAGCAGCCGCTGTTGGAGCTTGGCCGCCTGCTCCTGATCGACGGTCTCCTGCGCCTTCTCGACCAGCGTCAGCACGTCGCCCATGCCGAGGATACGCGAGGCCATGCGGTCGGGATGGAAGACCTCGAGGGCGTCCAGCTTCTCGCCGACCCCCACCAGCTTGATCGGCTTGCCGGTGATCGCCCGGGCCGACAGTGCCGCGCCGCCGCGCGCATCGCCGTCGAGCTTGGTCAGGATCAGGCCGTCGAGATCGAGCGCCTGCTGGAACTGCTCGGCGACGGTGACGGCCTCCTGGCCGGTCATGGCATCGACGACCAGCAGCACCTCGGGGTCGCCTGCGACCTCGGCCTGCGCCGCCAGCTCGGCCATCATTTCCTGGTCGATGCTCAGACGGCCGGCGGTGTCAACGATCACGACGTCGTAGCCCTTGGAGCGGGCGTGGGCGATGGCGGCCTCGGTGATGCGCACCGGATCGCCCTCGCCCAGGGTGAAGACTTCAGTCTCGACCTGCTCGCCCACCTGCCGGAGCTGCTCGATGGCGGCGGGACGGTAGACGTCGGTGGCGCACAACAGCGGCCGACGCCCGGCTTTACGCAGCCTCAGGGCCAGCTTCCCGGCGGTCGTCGTCTTGCCGCTTCCCTGCAGGCCGCACAGCAGGATGACCGTGGGCGGCTGGCCGGCGAACGTGATCTCGGCGCTCTCGGCGCCGAGCAGCTCTATGAGTTCATCGTGAACGATCTTGACGAGCTGCTGGGTCGGGTTGAGCCCCTTGAGGATATCCTCGCCCAGCGCCTTGGTCTGCAGGCGCTTGACGAAGTCCTTGACCACCGCGTAGCTGACGTCCGCCTCGAGGAGAGCCATCTGCACGTCCTTGAGGCCGGAGCGGATGTCCTTCTCGCGCAGCTTACCGCGTCCGCTCAGCTCCCGGAAGGTCCTCTGCAGCCGGTCCGTCAGCGTCTCAAACAACCCGCAACTCCCTCCACGTGAACCGGGCTGCGCACAGCAGGCACAGCCCCTCCTGCGGGCAAGACAGAACGAGGCCGGACCCCGTTTCGAGGCCTGATCCGGCCTGTCTCTGCCACGTCCGCTTTACAGAGCGTGAGTATACGCGATGGCCCAGGCCTTGTCAACCGCCCCCGGGGGCAGCTTGTTGCGGTCCGTGTCGGGGCGTGGCGGCAGCGGTGTCGGCTTGTCCGGGGTGGGCGGTTCGTGCGACAATCGAAGCACATGCACCACATACGCAGCCGGCGTCGCGGCACGGTGGGTGAAGGAGACGAAGATGGGCGAGGGCAGCGACTGCGTTTGGACACGGATCAAGAGCGGCCTGAAGTTCTGGATGCTCGTCGCGGTCTTGTGCGGCATCGTCGGGGCGGCAGCCTTCTACTTCGGCCGCGACTACGTGGGGAAACACCTGCACGAGATGAAGGTGCGGCAGCGCGCACCCGAGATCGTGCCACAGACCAGGACGTCGGCGCGGGCGAGAGACGCGTCCGAGGATGAGCCTCCTCTCAAGCCGGTCATCGTCATGACCGAGCGCGAGCCGACCGTGCGTGAGGAACGACGGGCACGCCGCGAGGTCATGGAGCAACCCGAGGATGGCGCAAGCCTGCACGCGGCCGAGCAAGACGCGGGCGATGAGGCGGGCGACGAGGATGCCCGGGCCGACGAGACGCCCGCGGAGCCGACTCCGCAGGAGAGTTCGGCGCCGGCGCAGTCAGGTGCGGGCTACGTCGTGACCTCCGGCGCCTTCGCCGACGAGGCCAACGCGCGGCGCCAGGTGGAGCGACTGACCCGTCAGGGTTATCAGCCCTACCTCACCAGCGTGGAGAAGGACGGCATCACCTACCAGCGCGTCAACGTCGGCGTCTACGACAGCCGCGACCAGGCGGATGAGGTCCGCGACCGGCTGCGCTCGCAGGGCTTCGACGCCGCGGTCTGGACCGAACGGGAGTAATCAACCCTGACGCAACCTGTCCGCATAGCACTTGTGGTTCTCGACAGCGTCGGGGTTGGTGACGCCCCCGACGCCGATCGCTGGGGTGACGCGGGCAGCAACACCCTCGGCAACACCGCCCGCGCCACGGGCGGCCTCGATCTGCCCGTACTGCAGTCGCTGGGCCTCGGCAACATCACCGCCATCGAGGGCGTGCCGCCGTGTGACGAGCCCCTGGGTGCGTGGGGGCGCCTGACCGAACGCTCGGCGGGCAAGGATACCATGACCGGGCACTGGGAGATGATGGGCCTGATCAGCCAGCGGCCCTTCCCGACTTACCCGAAGGGCTTCCCGGCCGAGGTGATCGCGCAGTTCGCGCGGCGCACCGGCCGTCCCGTGATCGGCAACCGGCCCGCCTCGGGCACGGTCATCATCGAAGAGCTGATCGAGGAGCATCTGCGCACCGGCGCGCTGATCGTGTACACTTCCGCCGACAGCGTCTTCCAGGTCGCGGCACACGAGGACGTGGTGCCGGTCGAGGAGCTGTATCGGGCGTGCCGCGTCGCCCGCGAGATGCTGGTGGGCGAGCATTGCGTGGCGCGGGTGATCGCGCGGCCCTTCGTGGGCGAACCCGGGTCGCTGCGCCGCACGGCGCGCAGGCGTGATTTTGCGCTCCCGCCGCCGGAGCGGACTGCGCTGGACCTGCTGCAGGCGGCGGGGGTGCACACCACCGCCATCGGAGACGTCGCGGACGTGTTCTCGATGCACGGGCTCGACGACGCGGTGCGCACGGGCAGCAACGCCGAGGGGGCCGAGGCGATCATCGGACTGCTGCGCGCGGGCGCGAGTGGGCTGATCTTCGCGAACCTGAACGACTTCGACAGCAAATTCGGCCACCGCAACGACCCGCAGGGGTATGCGCGCGCGCTCGCCGAGTTCGACGGCTATCTGCCCACGATGCTCGATGCGTTGGGCGACGACGGCCTGCTGATGCTCACCGCCGACCACGGTACCGACCCGACGACGCCCGGCACGGATCACTCGCGCGAGCGCGTCCCGTTGCTGGCGACCGGCGCGGGGGTGAGGCCGGTGGACCTGGGCACGCGTGATACCTACGCAGACCTGGGGGCGACCATCTGCGACCTCTTCGATGCCGAGGCGCCCGCGGCGGGCACGAGCTTCGCGCACGAGCTGTTGGGGGGACCGGGCGGATGAAGCGCGACATCCGGCGGCTGAGCGAGCGCAAGCGCCACGGGGAGGAGCTGTCGGCGGAGGAGATCGGCTGGCTGGTGGAGGCGTACACCGCCGGCGCGATTGATGACGCGCCCATGGCCGCGTGGCTGATGGCGGTGTGCTGCGCGGGCATGACCGACGAGGAGACGTGGCTGCTGACCGACGCGATGGCGCGCTCGGGCGAGATGCTCGACCTGTCCGGCATCGAGCGCCCGACGGTGGACAAGCACTCGACGGGGGGCGTGGGCGACAAGGTGACGCTGGTCGCGGCGCCTGTCGCCGCCGCGTGCGGGGCGTGCGTGGCCAAGATGAGCGGACGCGGGCTCGGGCACACCGGGGGGACGATCGACAAGCTCGAGACCGTGCCCGGCCTGCGCACCGACCTGGGCGCCGAGCGCTTCCTGGCGCAGGCGCGCGACGTGGGGCTGGTGGTCGCCGCGCAGAGCGCGTCGTTGGCGCCGGCGGACGGGAAGATGTATGCTCTGAGGGACGCGACCGGGACCGTGGACAGCCGGGCGCTGATCGCCGCCAGCATCATGAGCAAGAAGATCGCGGCCGGCTCGGCGGCGATCGTGCTGGACGTGACGGTCGGCTCAGGCGCCTTCATGGCCAGCGTTGAGGATGCACGAGCGCTGGCGGAGTTGATGGTGGCACTGGGCCGGCGGGCCGGGCGACGCGTGGGCGCGGTGCTGACCGACATGAACACGCCGCTGGGGCGCGCGGTCGGCAATGCCGTCGAGGTCGAGGAAGCCGTGCAGGTGCTGCGCGGCGAGGGGCCGCAGGACGTGCGCGCGGTGTCGCTGACCATCGCCGCGTGGATGCTGGTGGCGGCGGGGATCGCCGCGGGCTTCGAAGCCGGTCTCGCCCGCGCGGAGCAGGCGCTGACGTCGGGCGCCGCCCTGGCGAAGTTGCGGGCGATGGTGGCGGCGCAGGGCGGTGACATCGCAGCGCTTGATCGGCCGTTGGCGGGCCATCGCGCGCGCGAGGTCGGGTCATGGCGGGCCCCGACGGAGGGCATTGTCACGCGCATCGACGCTCGCGCGGTCGGTTATGCGGCCCTGGCCGCAGGCGCCGGGCGCAGGCGCAAAGGCGATGACATCGACCCGGCGGCGGGTGTGCGTCTGCTGCGCATCGAGGGCGATGAGGTGGGGCGCGGCGAAGCGGTTGCAGAGGTCATGGCGGGCTCACCCGAGAGGCTGCGAGACGCGCTGGCGGAGCTGAGCCGCGCCATCGTCATCTCCGACCAGGCACCGCAGAAGCGCGCACTCGTGATCGAGACGATCCCGCCGAAGGGCGGCTCATGATGGCCGGGAAGAGCGTACTGGAGCTGGTGGCGGTCGCGGGGGCGGCGCTGGGCTTCGTGACCCTGCTGGTGGTCATCCAGGCCGCCAACCGCGGACGTGGGCGAGCGGACATCATTCGCGCGCTGGGTGTCGTGTGGGCGGCGGTTGCCGGCTCGCTCGCGGCGGTCATCGCGCTCAAGGGGCTGCTGGGCGGGCTCTTTGAGGTGCAACTTAGCGGCGGGACGCGCCTGCTGTGGCGCTCCCTCACCACCGGCCAGGGCATCCTCGTGGCCGCGCTCATCGCCGTGGTGATTGCGCTCTACGTGCTCGCCTACATGGCGGTCCGGCGGCTGCTGGCGCCACGTCCCGCGCCCGGGGGGCATCCTGCCGATCTGCTGGAGGATGACGGCGAGTGATCGGGGTGGCGGTTGCCCTGTGGGTGGCGGTCGCACTGGCGCTGGTCTTTGCGTTCTATGTGCGCTATGTGGAGCCGACGCGCATCGAAGTGACGCACAGGGAAGTGCGACTGGAGGGGCTGCCACCGGCGCTCGACGGGCTGACCATCGCGCACCTGTCGGACTTCCACTGCCAGCCCGACGATGCGATTGAGTGGAGCAGCCGCGAGGCCGTGCGGCTGGTGATGGCGGAGAGGCCCGACCTGATCGCGATCACCGGCGACATGTTCGAGATCGCCGAGCTGGCCCGGGAGTGCGCCGGGCAGCTCGAGGGCCTGTCGGCGCCGCTGGGGGTGTGGGCGGTGCCGGGCAACCATGATCGCGCGCACCGTGACCCGTTCGCGTATCTCGAAGCGCCCGCGGAGGCGCTCGAGGAGCTGCGTGAGGTGCTGGCCGGGCTGGGCGTAACGCTGCTCGCCAACGAGAGCCGCACGTTGAAGGTCGGCGAGGCGCGACTGGTGGTCGCCGGTGTCGATGATTTCGCCTACGGGCGTGATGACGCGCGCGCCGCGCTGGCCCGGGCCGATGGCGCGGATATCGCCGTGCTGCTGGCGCACACGCCGGACATGCTGGACGATCCGTGCGTGCGCCAGGCGGACCTGGTACTGTGCGGGCACACGCATGGTGGGCAGATCCGGCTCCCCCGCATCGGGACACCGTGGGCGCCGGTGTGGCGCGACCGGCGGCGGGCGGCGGGACTGCTGCGCGCAGATGGGACCCTGTGCTACGTAACGCGCGGGGTGGCTTCTGCGACTCGCGCGCGCTTCCGCTGCCGGCCCGAGGTCGCGCTGCTGACCCTGCGCCCGGGGCGCGAGACCGAGGCGATGGACGTACCCGTGCGCGACGTGGACGAGGTATGCCGCGAGGTTCATGAGGAGGAAACGTCGTGAGTCTTCTGTCATCGGCGTCCGGACTGCTCCAGCGCCTGGGGCTCAAGCGCGGCCAGGCGCCGCTATCGCGCGACCAGGCCTTTGAGGCGCGGCCGGTGCGCAACCCGCAGCTCAAGTGGCGCGTCAATGACGACGGCTACGTCGAGGTCGTGGTGCCACGCCGCAAGGACGTCTTCGGCCGGACCATGGGCTTTCTGTTCTTCGTGCCGGAGAGTCGGCCGGTGATCCTCGACGAAGTGGGTACGCGCGTCTGGCACCTGTGCGACGGCGAACGTACCGTGCAGCAGATTGCGCGCGCCCTCTCGGAGGAGTACAAGCTCGGACGGCGCGAGGTGGAGGCATCCCTGACCGAGTACCTGCGCACGCTGGGCAAGCGCGGCATGGTCGGCTTCCTGGTACCCAGGGAGTACCTCGAAGACGAAGATGGCGGGGAACTGGTGGGGTTGGCGGACGTGGGCACGACGCGTGAAGACCTCGAGAGGGCGCGCCACGCCGCGGAGGCGGAAACGGAGACAGCGGGGGCCGAGGAAGGCGAAGACGCCAGGGATGCCGAGGACGACGCTCCCGGCGAGCAGTCCTGACGTTCGAGGAGCCGACAGCGATGATGCGCAACATCGTCGTGGGCTATGATGGCTCGCGGTCATCACAGGTCGCGGTCGAGCAGGGCATGGCGTTCGCCGAGGGCACCGGCGGGCGACTCTACGTGGTTACCGTGGTGACCGTCGGCGACGACGAACTGGGGGGAGAGCTGCTGGAGCGCGAACCCGACATCGCAGAGATGGCATTGGGGCCACCGCCCGACGACGGTGAGGTCCGCGAAGAGGAGGAACGCGAGGACGACCGCCCCCTCGACCTCGACGAGATCCACCACCGTTGTCAGGCGCTGCATCTGGCGTGCGAGGATGAGCGGCTGTTCGGGCGTCACCCGGGCGTCCGGCTGCTGCGGCGAAGCTGGACGGCGGAGCTGCTCGTCGTGGGCCGGGGCGATGGAGGGCGGCCGGGGGCGGTGGGCCGCACTGCGGTCTTCCTGCTCAGCGGGCTGGTCGCGCCCACCCTGGTGTGTGCGCCGCAGTACGTCGAGCTGCGCTCGGTGCTGGTCCCGTACAAGCTCTCGGTGGCCGGTGGGCGCGCGTTGTCCCTGGCGGCGGGGCTGTGTGAGCTGCTCAACGCCGAACTGAGCGTGCTCGTATGCGAACCAGGGCGCGTGGCAGCGAACGAGGCGGCGGAGAGCGTCGAACGCCATCTGCGCGCCTATCACGTCGAGCGCTCGGTGGAGGTGTCGCCCCACCCGCCGCACGAGGTCGTCCACTCGACGGCCACGGAGCGCGAGGTGTCACTGATTGTGATCCCCGGCGCGCACAAGCGCTACTACCTTTTCCCCTGGCAGCGCAACGAAACCCTGTGGCGCGCGCTCGAAGTTCCCGGCGCGGCGGTGCTCGCCTGCCCCTGACGCCGGTGGTCGGGCAGCGTTACTGCATCGCGATACCCGCCAGGCCCGCCTTCGTGTACATCGGATGGTCGGGGAAGGCCCCGTAGTAGGGGTAGCGCTCGTCGAGTATCGCCAGCAGCCGCAACATGGCCCGCTCGCGGCCCGCCGAGTCCGGCCCCGCGATGATCAGTGTCGGCCCATCCTCGTTGAAGGTGATGCCCGGGCGGTCGGCCTGCGCCAGTACGAGGCGTGGGCTCTCGCCCACTGCGAAGCTCTCCGGGACGATGGGCAGCCGGGATCCCGGCGCGACCTCCGCAAGGCGCGCGACCTGCCCGACCGGTTGCCGCCGCCGGCGCTGGTGGTAGTCGAAGTAGATGCTCAAGTGCTCGGCCACATAGCGGTCGCGGTCGTCGGGCGTCGGCGGCAGCACAATGGTGGCGCGCGGCTCGCCGGTCTGGACGAAGGGGAAGTCGGTGATCTGCTCGCGCGTGGCCTCGACCACGACCTCCGGCCGCCAGACGAGGCGCAGGGAGCATTCTGCCGGCATCCGCCCCCGCCGGCGCACGGCCCCCTCGAGCGCCTCGAATCGCTGCTCCTCTCCGTTGATCAGCAGCCGCCTGGCTGTGGCGCCGTCGGGCACGCGTGCGAGGATGATCCCGTCGAGCGGCTCCGACATGCTCCACGCGGCCTCCAGCGAGCCCTCGCTCAGTCCGTCAAGCACCATCGACGCACCGCCCTCGATGCTGTCCGGGAATCCGGACGCGCCTTCGGCAGGCAGGATCTGCACCGCCGCGCGGGCGATGTACTGCTCGTGCGCCGCCAGCTCCGGCGCCCGCAGCGTCCCCTCGTTGACCGTCCGTGCACTCCCATCGTAGTCACAAAAGAGCACACAGCCCCCGCCCGGCGTCGCCCGCAGCCTGATCTCGGGCGCGATCGTCTCCCGCGTCGGGTTGCCGACCACCAGGAAGCCGTGCACACCCGCTCCGTAGCGCGCGGTCCACAGTCGCTCGTCCGCCGAAAAGGCCGGATCGGCCTGCCAGCCCTCTGTGAGCAGTTCGCTCAGGACCGGCATCAGCTCGACCATGTCGCGCACACCCCAGACCTGCATATTCATCGGAAAGGCGCCCCAGCGCAGGCTCATCAGACGGATGAAGTCGTAGATGCCACGCACTCCCTCGCCGATCTCCTCGGGCGACATCTCCTGCCACTGCAGGATTTCGTGCGCGTTGGGCGGGCTCCACCAGCTCAGCGGCTTGTGCCCCATGAGCAGGCGCAGTATCTCAACCGTGTCGTCCTTCTCCCACACCTTCCACTCATACATCCCCACATCGGCGCGCGTCGCGGTCAGGTAGCTGGTCGGCTTGTTCATTACCGTCGCCATCGTATACCCGCGCACCGTCTGCTTGTGGATGTGCTCGGCCAGCCGCGCCAGCGCCACCTGCGTCGAGGCGTACACGCGGCCCTGGTCATCCCATGCACGTCCGGGTTCGCCCTCGATGCCGGCGCCGTACTGCCGGTCGGCGCCGTAGGCTTCATCGAAGCCGATGGCGGAGACCTGGAAATCCTGTGCGATCTGCTCGATCTCGCGCGCCAGCTCACGGCCGTAGGAGTTGCCCCACGGGTAGGTCATGCGCGTCTGTGAATCGGGCTTGATCCAGCCGACCTGGATGGCGGTCGGCGCGCCGGCGGCGTCGAGGATCATGCCGTCGGGAAAGCGCTCGAGCACGGTCAGGTCGGCGGCGTGGGGCAGGAGGTAGAAGGCGATGTTCGTCCGCCACCACCCGCGGTGGAAACGCTCACGCAGGTCGCGGCGATAGTCGTCGAGGCTCCCCTTGACCTCGTTGCGGTGGCGGTCTGCGTCGCCCGCGTAGCCCTTCTCGGGATCATAGAAGCGTTCGTCGGCGTACCAGTCGCCGGGAGTCTGTGCCGGGCAGTAGGCCCACTCCCAGCCCATGCCGAAGCGCCGCGCCTCCTCCCACTGCAGCGCGCGGGTGCTGGCGCGTGAGAACAGGTAGCCGCCGCCGCCGATCAGCGAGGGCCGGGTGCCCGGCGTAATGCTGAACGCTTCGGGGAAAAGCTCATGCCAGCGCTGAACCGCTCCGCGATAGCCGGCCTCGCCGTCGAACATGTATTGCACGAGGGGGATGGTCAGCTCCTGGTCGGGATCGAGGACGATGCGCGTGCGGAAGCTGAGGCGCGTCGGCGTCTCCTCACCGTCCGCGCCCGTGGCGTAGGTGGACAGCAGATAATCGGGGTCCAGCGCGAGGGCAATGCCGACGCCCAACGAGGCCGAGGCGGGCGAGGGAGAGGCAAGCGCGGCGCTGATGGGCGTGCGCAGGGCGGTGGTACCGCGCGCGAAGTCAGGCGCTGCGGGCGCGCGTCGCTCGAAGCCATCCCACCATGTCACGCGCGGCGGGTTTACGGGCACCGAGCAAGTCACGTCGAGCAGTCGCTGAGCGTCTCCATCGTTGCGGAACGTGAACTCGATGTCAAGTGCTGGCGGTCTTGCTCCCTCGCGCGGAAAAACGCGCCGCATGACGACCAGGCCGCCTTCGGGGCGCCAGGTGGTCACATCATCCACCGTCGTCGGCGCTCCGAGATCGATCGGCGTCAGCTCGGGGCCCTCAAGCACGGTCACCGTGACATCATCGGGCTTGCCCGGAACCCGGGTGGGCATTGTCTGCGCCCACAGCGGACCGCCCAGGGCCAGAACACCTGCCAGCGCGACGGCTACCGCTCCTCGGGATACCACGCCGCCACCTCCGTCCCGTCCGGCCGGGTCACGATGATCCGATAACGCGTATCCGTGGGCAGGTCGGCAACCTCTTGGGTGAGTGCCCCCACGCCGCCGAAGTCGTCGCTGGCCCACACCTCGTCTCCGGCCTCATTGAGCACGCGCACCCGTGCCAGCGGCCCGCCGGTGACCTCGACCGTGAGCGTGGTGCGCGCCAGGCCCAGGAACGCCCCGTCGATGTCCATGTCGCTGGGGTCAAAGAAGCCGCCGAGGTGCATGTTGATGCCGGTCTGGCCCGGCCAGGTGCGAAACTCGCGGCCCACCCACAGCCACTCGTCGGGTGGCGGGCTGTCGGTCCACTCCAGGCGCACGAAGTCGGGTACCAGCGGGCTGCATCCCCACGAGTGCAGGTAGGCGCGCTCATCGAAGCGCCGGTCATCTACGTAGGCGTGCAGCCACATGACCATGGTGCCGCCGCGCATGCGCACCCACGCTCCCGCGCGGTAGAGAGTGTCGGGCAGCACGCGCGTGACCTGCGAGAGGTAGGCGTTAGTGCTCGACCTGAAGGCCTCGACCCGTGCATAGGCGCCGCTGCGCCCGCCCTCGGTCAGGCGGGTGAAGCGGCCGGCGTCGGGGACGCAGGTGCCGTGTGCCCAGCCCTCGGGCGCCACATCGTCGCCGGCCTCGAACTCCCCGTTGTGCATGAGGTTGGGCACCGGCAGCGGCGGGTCGGCGGTAACCGCGATCCGTACCTGCGCGCACGCGGGCAGCGCCGCGAGCAGCGCCAGTGCCAGCAGCAATCGTCGCATCAGCTCTCAATCCCCCTGCGCGCCTTCACGCCGCGCTCGTAGTAGTGCTTGACCTCGCGCATCTCGGTGACCAGGTCGGCGGCGGCGATCACCCGCGGGTCGGCGCGCCGGCCGGTGATGACCAGCTCCACGTCCTCGGGCTTCTCGGCGATAACCGCCAGCAACTCCTCGACCGGGAACAGCTTGAAGTGCGTGGCGATGTTCGCCTCGTCGAGGATGACCACGTCCCACGCGCCCGAGAGCATCTCCTCACGCGCCTCGGCGAGGCCGGCGCGCGCGGCCTCGATGTCCTCGGGCTCGGGCTCGCGCTCGATGAAGCAGGATCGCCCGTATTGCCGGACCTCAATCAGGTCGTCCAAGCGCTCCAGCGCGTGCAGCTCGGAGTAGTCCATGCCCTTGACGAACTGCCCGATGAACACGCGCAGGCCCGCCCCGGCGGCGCGCAGCGCCAGCCCCAGCGCCGCGGTGGTCTTGCCCTTGCCATCGCCGGTGTAGACCTGCACGTAGCCGCGATCCCACTCTGCTCGTTTGCTCATGTGCCACCCCGGTCAGGCGTACTCGTCGGTGATGTCGCGCACGATGCGCACCCACTCGCGCAGGCGCCACGGCTCGTGCTCGATGGTCTGCACATCCTTGAGCGTGATGTCCACGATGCAGTCCTTCGCGGCCTCCATCCCCTCGCGGATGATGCGGCGGATACGGTCCGGATCGAAGCCACAGCACATCACATCCGCCGGGTTGGGCCGCCACGAGAACACGTAGTCGGTGCCGATCAGCTCCGCCGACTTCGCCACGTCGGCCATCGGGACCACCGCGATGCGCCGTAGATTCGGCAACTGCCGGAGCATGTCGATCTTGTCGGTCAGGTCCTCGCAGCATCCGTAGGTGACCAGTCCGAAGTGCTCGAGGATTGGCATTTGGTAGCGGAACATGAACTCTTCGTGCATGGCCGGTGAGACCAGGGCGAACTCCTCGGCGGCGCACCACTGCCAGAGATTGTTGCGCCTGACCGGCCCCGAGTTGGGCGCCGGGTCGTCAAGCTCCAGCGCATACGGCATCGCCTGGTTGATGTGGCTGGTCAGGGACAG
>CAZTZN010000048.1:0-6972 GCA_964617715.1 uncultured Armatimonadia bacterium
CGGCGGGCGGGGGCCCGCACAATCCTGTCGGTCTGGCAGGCTACCCCTGCGCCGCCGCCCAGGCGCGGCGCGTGCGCTCGGCGATGTCGGCCACGAAGGCCTCGGTGAGCCGCGGGCTGTCGGCCCCAAGACCGTCGATCTGGCCCCACAGGGCGCTCACCTCAGCCGCCACGTCGGCGGGGAGTCCGCCCGCCTCGCGCGCGTCGCGCAGCGCCAGCAGCAGCTTCGCCACCTGGATGCCCTCGCGCAGCGCCTCCCAGCGGATCGATGGCACCACCAACTCGCCGGTCGGGTTCAGCCGCCGGTTGCGCTCGTTGTTCTCGGCGCCGTCGTAGACGAAGCTGTAGTCGAGGCGCACCTGGCCCTGGCCGTCCCAGTCATGCCAGGTGCTCGCGCGCGCCACGTTGTACGCCCAGTGCCCCACGCCGGTCATGCCCTGCCCCAGCGCCACCAGCGGGTAGGCGTGGTTCCACTGAAGCTGCGAGTCGCTCTTGCCCGAGGCCACATGGTAGCTGCCGAGCTGCGCACAGTGCTCGCGCAGCATCGGGCCGATTTCCTCGTCCCACGCCCGCCGCGGGTTGTACTCCGGCGGGGCGTTGCGCGTGAGGCGCTCCGGCCAGGGCAGCGCCACGCAGGCGTAGTCGGTTACCGGCCCCATCAGCTCGACATCGGCCGGGAAGGCGTAGTAGGTCAGCGTCTGGAAGATTGTCAGCTCCGGGATGGCCTCGCGCACCCGGCGCATGGTCCCGACCACCGCGCGCACGTTCTCGTCGGGCGCGTCGGCCAGATTGCCCGAGTGCAGCTCATCGGCCACCAGCAATACGAAGCGCTCGGGCCCCCAGCCGCGCTCGATGTTGTGGTCGAGCCACGCGCGCAGCAGGCTGATGTAGGCGCGCCGCCACTCAGGTGAGTGCATCGCCCAGACCGTCCCGTCCTCGCGCTCAATGTCCCCATGCCAGAAGATCATCATCCGCCTGACGTGGGGCGCGTAGGTCTCCATCCACCGATCATGGCGGGCGAAATCGGCCTCGAGCAGCTCGCCCTCATCGTTCCAGCTCGCCGGCGGCATGGAGGGGAACTCGATCATGGTCACGTGGTGCGCGCCCAGGTCCTCGGCCGCCGCCTGCGGCGAGCGCGCGCACACGTTCAGCTCCGGGTAGAGGAAGGCCACGTTCTCGAACTCCGACTCAGCGGGCGGGGCGGCGGGCAGCACCTCAACGCTGAGCGCCAGCCGCCGCTCATCGCCGACCTCGGGCCGGATGACGATGGTGGCCTCGGCGCTGTCGGCGCCCTCCCCCACGCCGATCTGCACATGCACGCGCACCGCCTCACCGGAGGGAACGGTCACCTGCCAGGCGCCCTCGGCCTGCGCCAGCAGCGGCATGGCGTCGTAGATGCCGGACTTCTCGCGCCCGTACCAGGTCTCCAGGTAGACCTGCCGCCGCACGGTGACGGTGAAGTCGGGCGCGTCCAGGCCCTCGATGGTGAGGGCGCAGGCGATGGGCGTGTCGGTGGCGTTGCTCAGCGTGAACGCCGCCGCGGTCTGCTCGCCGCGCAGCGCCAGGATGCGCGCCTCATGCACGGGCTCGGTCGGCGGGATCCAGGTGGGCTCATGGCGGGTCCACGGGTCGGCGAAGCTCGCCAGCAGGTTGGTGTTGCCCTGCACCGCGCGCAGGATCGCCATCGTGTACCTGCGCAGACCGGTGGCGTCGAGCAGGTCCTCGCGCATGCCCGGGTCATCGAGCGGCCCCCAGCCGGCGAGCAGCGAGAGGTCCTTCGCGGCGGCCGCAGCGATCCTCTCGGTCGCGGTCTCGGTGACCGCGGCCAGCTCGGCGGTCTCGCCAACCACCGCGATCGCGGCCTGTGCCTGCGCCTGGATGTAGCCCCACTCGCGGGCGAGGCGGTTGAGGTCGGCCTGCTGCTCCTCGGTCGGCTCCTGGGCGAGGCAGGGCGCTGTCATGATAGCCACCAGCATGATAGTGGTGAGGGGCAGGCGCGCTGTCGTCATGGCAGATCCTCCACGGGTGGGGCGTGAGTGAAATGTACGATGGCGCACTCGAATCTCAGCCTACTTCTCCGTTCGTTCTGTGGGCTCGGGGCCTCCGGCGGCTGCTCGTCCGGGTGGCGCCGTAAGCACTCCTCGCCCCCGCGGAGTGGCCGAGAGAGGGGCGTCCGGCGCGAAGACCACGACAAACGCGACAGTGCTGCCGAACACCGACAGGCCGCGCAGCACCGTGTTCGACGAGCCGAAGAGCCGGCGCCAGAAGCGCAGGTGGACGGCGTGCGGCGAGAGTGCACCCCGAAGCGCGCCGCTCATCCTCCCGGCCTCCCGAGGAAGCTCTGCGCGCCTGTGCTCCCGGACCTGTCGGAGGCCGGCACGCGCGGTCAGTTCTCCGCGGAGTAGGCCAGCGCCTTGGCCGCCATGATCGAGCAGGCCTCGATGACCTCGATGCCCGCGGCCTCGAGCTTCTCGCGCAGTTCCGGGCTGTCCGCCCCCGGATTCAGGTAGACCTGGGCCACGCCCTTCTCGATGATGCCGTCGGCGATGCGCATCCCCAGCGGCGGCGGCACGTACATGGTCGCCACCTGCACCTCGCCGGGGATGTGGCGGATGGTGCGGTAGGCGGTCAGGCCCTCGATCTCGCTCTCGTTGGGGTTAACCGGGTAGACGGTCCACCCGGCCTCCTTCCAGGCGCGGACCGCCATGTTCCCGTACTTCTCCGGGTTGGCCGATGCGCCGATGACGGCGATGGTGCTCATCCGTGTCGGGTCTCCCTTCCGCCCCACCGGACCGCCGGTGCGTGGCATGCGCTCGGCCCCTGCTTGACTCCCCGCCGGGGCCCCGGTACAATCGTCCTGTGAGGTGGCATTCGTGACATGCCCGAGATGCCGTGTGGCCATGAAAGAACAGCGCGGCGTGCATCATAAGCAACGCAGGTACAGGTGCCCGAAGTGCGGTAAGGTGCGCATGCACCGCAACCGCCCCCGGTAGCGCTTGAGATGAGGAGCTTATTTCGCGCCCGAGCCGGAGTATCCTCCAGGAGCGGACAGTGAGCGCCGACGAGTTCAGATCCAGGACGCCCGAATCCACGCGCCGCCACCGGCTGCGACCGGTGCTGCTCATGGCCATCCCGCTGGCGTTGGTCTGGGCGGTCGCGTTCGCGGTGACCGGACTGCTGTGGTGGGGCGCGTCGGATGATGTCGCGCAGGTCGCGCCGCCGCAGGCGCCGACGCTCGCAGCCGTGGACGACAGCAGCATCGATCTCGAGCTGTATGCGCGGGCGCATCCGAGCTGGACACCCTAGGAATCGCGGCACGATCGGCGGATCGCGGCAGATGACACAGCACACGGTGACCGTGGTGGGCGGCGGCGTGGCCGGCTGTGCGGCGGCCATGGCGGCGGCACACTGCGGCGTGGCCGTCACCCTCCTCGAGCAGCGCCCGACACGCGACACTCCCCTGCACGGCGACGACCTGCTGAGCCCGCTCGTGGGCGGCGCCGATCTGGGGGCGGCGGCCCTCGATCGCGCCACCGGCCTGCTCAAGGCCGAGCTGGAGGAGCTGTGCCCGACACTGCTCGAGCTGGCCGTTGAGGCGCGCATCGGCGAGCACTCGCTCACCGTCGATCCCGACCGCTTCGCGCGCCTGGTGAGCGCGCGCATCGCGCTCGACCCCGCGATCGAGGTGGTGCGCGAGCAGGCGCGCGCGCTGCCGGAGGGCATCGTGGTGATCGCCACCGGCCCCACCACCTGGTCGCCGCTGGCGCGGGCGCTGCACCACGCGGCCGGGCAGCCGTATCGCTTCTCGTTCATGGGTCGCGCCCCGGTGATCGCGGCCGATGGCCTCGACCTGTCGGCTGCGCGCCCCGAGCCGCTCTATCCGGGTGCGGATGCGTCGCTGTTCCTGCCGATCTCCGAGGATGAGGCGGAGGAGCTGCGGGCGCGCATCCTCGCGAGTGAGCGCGCAACGCCGCCGGAGATGACCGCCGACACCGTGCTCGGCAACGAGGCCGATCCGGTGGAGCGCCAGGCCGCCGACCCGAAGCTGTTCCGCAGCCGCGTCGTCGGCGGGCCGCGCGGACCCGAGGCGACCGTTGAGGGCCCGGCCCTGCGCCTGGCGCCGCACGATGAGGCGCGCGGCCTCTTCGAGCTGCCCGAGCTGGTGACCGCGCTCACGCCCGACGCGCAGCGCCACGCCCTGAGGGCGGTGGCGGCGCTGGCGGATGCGGAGATCGTGCGACCGGGGCTGATCCACCGCCTGCCGTGGCTGCCGGGCCGGGAGGCGCTGCTGCCCACGCTCCAGCTTGGGCGCACGCCCCGCGTGCTGGTGGCCGGGACACTCACCGGCGCGGTGGGCTACGTGGAGGCGATGATCACCGGCACCATCGCCGCCGCAAACGCCGCGCGGCTGGCCCGGGGCGCGGGGCCGCTCGTGCCCGGTATCGACAGCCTGACCGGGGCGCTGTGCCGGGCGCTGGTGGGGCCGCCACCGACCGATGAGCGTATGATCCAGGCCAACTACGGGATGCTGCCCGATGACCCCGAGGGCCACGGCAGGTCGAAGGAAGAGCGCCGCGCGCGGCAGATCGAGACGGCGCTGGCGACCATCCGCGAGTTCGCCGCGCAGGCACGGGGCGCCTGACCGAGCGTGCCGCACAGATCGCACCACGGGAGAGCAGAATCTTGTCAGCGTGGCAGGATGCGTTCCTGAGATACCTCACGGATGTGCGCCAGCTCTCGCCGGCGACCGCCGAGGCCTACGCGGGGGACGTCAATCAGTTCGTGGACTTTCTGGCCGATCTGTGGGGCGAGGAGCGCGCCTGCGACTGGGCCGCCGTGGACTACCGCACCATCCGCGCCTTCCTGGCCGATCTCGCGCGCCGGCGGTACTCGAAGGCCACCATCGCGCGCAAGCTCGCGGCGCTGCGCTCGCTGTTCCGCTTCCTGCTGCAGGAGGGGGTGGTGCAGCAGAACCCGGCGAAGATAGCGCCCACGCCCAGGCAGGACGCGCACCTGCCCGAGTACCTTTACGTGGATGAGATGGAGGCGCTGCTGCAGGCCCCCGACGAGAGCACCCCCCTGGGCCAGCGCGACCGGGCCATCCTGGAGACGTTCTACGCCACCGGCGTGCGCGTGAGCGAGCTGGTGGCGATGGACGTGGCCGACCTGCAGCTCGACGAGCATCAGGTCCGGGTGATCGGCAAGGGCAACCGCGAGCGCGTGGTGCTGATGGGCACGCGGGCGATGCAGGCACTGCGCCGCTACCTCTCCGACGGGCGCGAGCAGCTCCTGCGCGCCAGCACCTCTCCGGCCGATGAGGCGCTGTTCCTGAACAAAGCGGGCGGTCGGTTGTCGGTGCGGGGCGTGCAGCAGCGCATCAACAAGTACGTGCTGGAGACCGCCGCGAGCAGCCGGATCACACCGCACGCCCTGCGCCACACCTTCGCCACTCACATGCTCGACGGCGGCGCGGATCTGCGCTCCATTCAGGCGCTGCTGGGGCACCGATCGCTGAGCACGGTCGGCATTTACACGCACCTGACCACCGAGCGGATGAAGCAGGTCTACCGATCGGCGCACCCGCTGGCGGAGGAATAGCGGGCGCCAGGCCGAATCGAGCACCGGAGGTACCGCCATGATGCGCGCAACCACGGTCGTTGCGGTGCGCCGCGACGGCAGGACCGCGATGTGCGGCGACGGACAGGTCAGCATCGACGACACCATCGTCAAGTCCACGGCGCAGAAGGTGCGGGACATGCGCGACGGCGAGGTGATCGCGGGCTACGCGGGCGCGGCCGCCGATGCGCTGGCACTGTTCGAGCGGCTCGAGGAGAAGCTGGACGAATACAACGGCAACCTGCCGCGCGCGGCGCTGGAGCTGGCCAAGCAGTGGCGCACCGACCGCGTGCTGCGCCAGCTCGAGGCGCTGCTGCTGGTCGCCGACGAAGACGACATGTTCCTGATCTCGGGCAACGGCGACCTCATCGTGCCCGATGACGACGTGATGGCGATCGGCTCGGGGGGCAGCTACGCGACCGCGGCGGCCAAGGCGCTGCTGCGCTACACCCCGATGAGCGCGCGCGAGATCGCCGAGACGGCGCTGAGCATCGCCGCCGAGACCTGCGTATTCACCAACGACCGGATCACGACCTACGAGGTGCCGCCGGAGGAAGAGGAAGAGTAAGGGGTGAGATCGATGCCGCTGCGGATGGCCGTGCCCCTGGAGGAGATCGCCGACTACTGCCGACGCAACGGCATCAGGCGCCTGCGTGCCTTCGGATCGGTGCTGCGCGATGACTTCGGCCCCGACAGCGACGTCGATCTGCTCGTGGCCTTCGAGCCCGACGCACCGATAGGCCTGTTCGACTTCGTTCGCATCAAGCAGGAGTTGGGGGACCTGCTGGGCCGCGAGGTGGACCTGATCAGCGAAAAGGGGATCAGCAAGTACATCCGCGACGAGGTGCTGGCGGAGGCGGAGGTGCTCTATGTCGCGCCATGATCCCGTAGTGCGCCTCAGGCACATGCGCGACGCGGCCCTGAGTGCCATGGAGATGATCGCCGACAGGACCCGCGAGGATCTCGACACCGACAGGATGCTTGAGCCGGCGCTCAAGCATCAGATGATGATCATCGGCGAGGCGGCCAGCCGGCTCCCGCAGGAGGTCATGGACCTCTCGCCGGACATGCCCTGGCGGCAGATTGTCGGGATGCGACACGTAATCGTGCACGGATACGACGTCGTGGACCGCGATGTCGTCTGGCACACGGCCACGGAGGACTTGCCGGGACTGCTGGCCCAACTCGAACGGCTGATCGCGTCTCTCGAACAGGACGGCCGCGCGGACACGTAGGTCCGCCCCTCCACCACGACACAGGGCGGCGGCCCGGGGGCCGTTGCTCGTTGCTCGCAGCCCGTAGCCCGTAGCTCGCAGCTCGTTATTGCCGTTGGCCGTTGCCGTTTGCCGTTGCCGTT
>CAZTZN010000048.1:7072-25904 GCA_964617715.1 uncultured Armatimonadia bacterium
CCCGTAGCTCGCAGCTCGTTATTGCCGTTGGCCGTTGCCGTTTGCCGTTGCCGTTGGCTCGTAGCTCGTAGCTCACAGGAGATACCCATGCTACGTCAGGACAGGGACAATGACGTGCCCAGCCTCAGCAGTGAGCTGACGCCGCGCGAGATCGTCGCGGCCCTGGATCGCTACATCGTCGGACAGAACGAGGCCAAGCGCGCGGTGGCGGTCGCGCTGCGCAATCGCGTGCGGCGCATGCACATCGCCGAGGACCTGCGCGATGAGGTCATCCCCAAGAACATCCTGATGATCGGGCCCACCGGCGTGGGCAAGACCGAGATTGCTCGCCGCCTCGCCAGCCTGGCGCACGCGCCGTTCATCAAGGTGGAGGCCACCAAGTTCACCGAGGTCGGCTACGTGGGCCGCGATGTCGAGTCAATCATCCGCGACCTGGTGGACATCGCCTACCGCATGGTGGAACGCGAGCATCTCCGCCGCGTGCGCCCCGAGGCCGAGCGGCTGGCTCACGAGCGTCTGGTCGAAATGCTCGCCGGCGGCGCCTCCGAGGGCGAGCACCCCGCGTCGCCTCCGTGGAGCTTCCCGGGCGCGCCCGGCTACCAACCGCCCTCACCGGAGCAGATGGCCGCCGAGCAGGAGCGCGAGCGCCGGCGCCGCGAGCAGCAGGAGAAGGTGCTGGCCTACACGCGCCGACGCCTCGACAGCGGCGAGCTGGAGGACGAGGAGGTCGAGGTCGAGGTCGAGGACGGCCCCGGACTGCAGAACCTGCAGATCTTCTCGCCCCAGGGCATGGAGGAGATGGGCTTCAACATCCAGGAGATGCTCGGCGGCCTTCTCCCCGGGCAGACCACGGTGCGGCGCATGACCGTCGCCGAGGCGCGCGAACTGCTCACCGAGCAGGAGGCGCAGCGGCTCATCGACACCCACGCCATCGCCACTGAGGCGGTCGAGCGCACCGAGCAGTCGGGCATCGTCTTCCTCGACGAGCTGGACAAGATCGCCGGGCGCGAGTCCGGCTACGGCCCCGAGGTCTCGCGCGAGGGCGTGCAGCGCGACATCCTGCCCATCATCGAGGGCTCGACCGTGCAGACCAAGTACGGGCCGGTGGACACCTTCCACATCCTGTTCATCTGCGCGGGCGCCTTCCACGTCAGCAAGCCCTCGGACCTGGTGCCCGAGCTGCAGGGCCGCCTGCCCATCCGCGTCGAACTCGACAGCCTCTCCGAGGCCGATTTCCGCCGCATCCTGGTCGAGCCCGAGAACTCACTGGTGCGCCAGTACACCGAGCTGCTGGCCACCGAGGGCGTAACCATCGAGTTCACCGATGAGGCGCTGGACGAGGTCGCGCGCATCGCCCAGGAGGTCAATGACACCACCGAGAACATCGGCGCGCGCCGGCTCTACACCCTCATGGAGCGGCTGCTCGAGGAGCTGTCATTCGAGGCGCCGGAGATCGCCGGACAGCAGATCACCATCGACGGTGGCTACGTACGCTCACAGCTCGCCGACCTGGCGGGTGACGAGGACCTGAGCCGCTACATGCTGTGATACCCGCGATAACCACAACGGCTCAGGTGAGCGCGGCGTAGAGGGTGAGGGCGCCGAGGATGATGTAGACGCCGCCGACGACGCTCTTCAGGCCGCCGGCGGGGATCGCGCGCACGGTGGCGGCGGCGAAGATCGACGAGAAGATGCCGCCCAGCACCAGCGCGGCCGCCAGCGCCCACGGCATACGCGTGCCCATGATCACATAGCCGGCGATCCCCCCCACGCAGCTCAACGCCTCCGCCAGCGCGGTGACCGCCACCGCGTGGCGCATGCCATCGCCCACCGCGATCTGCCCGGCGACGATGATCGGCCCGTAGCCGCCGCCCATGAAGCCCTTGTTGGCCCCGGCGATCACCCCCAGCAGCCCCGCGCGCCACCATGAGAAGCGCAGGCGAATGTGCCGCGCGGCGAAGATGACCAGGCCCATCGCCACGATGATTGCGCCGAGCATCTCGTCGAGGAACGAGGTTGGCACCGCGACGGCCACAGTGGCGGCGACCAGACCGCCCCCGACGCCCAGGGCGCCGAGCAGCATCGCCAGCCGGAAGTGGAAGCTCCCCGGGTGCAGGTTGGCGTTGCCGAGCGCGTGATGGGCCATGGAGGCGATGCCGCCCGCCAGCAGTTGCTGCAGCAACACCGCCACGACCACCTCGGTGACCGGGAAGCCCAGCATGACCAGCAGGGCGGTAAGCGTGGTCCCGTAGCCCATGCCCAGCGAGGCGTCCACGTACTGGGAGACGAAGGACAGGCCGACGGGGAAGGCGTAGTCGCTCAGGCTGCGGTCTGCGTGCACGTGCGGGATACCGGCGCCGCCGGTGGCCGCCATCCACGCGGCCGTCCCGACGATGCCCAGCACCGACAGCATCCAGAACCCGGTCAGCGCCCGCCGCACCTTGCGCGACTCGGGCGCCGACAATCGCTCGCCCAGCTTGCCGAAACTGACCTGCCTCGCCATCAACCGCCTCCGTGTGCGCGGCCGGCATCGCCGCGGGTCAACCGCAGTGCCCTTGGACAACCCCGACTACTGTTTCGTTTCCAGCCGGTAGACCCGGAAGCTGTCCACGAACTCGTGGTTGTGTGTGGTGCGCAGGCCAAAGTACCCGGCCGCGTACGGCTCAGGATCGTCCAGCTCGAAGATGATCTCACCGTCGCGGATAAACTGCACCAGCCCGTCGAAGTAGACGAGCTGAAAGCGGTAGGTGTGCGTCGGCACGATCAGGTAATGCGGGTTGCCATCGTAGTTGTGGATCGGGTCCGGTGGCGGCGCCTGGCCGGTGTAGCGCCGGAAGCGGCAGGTGGTGTTGTTCCCGCCACCGTAGCCGACGTAGTACATGGTCAGTGTCGCGTAGTTGCCGAAGACCCCGTTGCGCCACGCCGAACGCGCCCAGAAGTCATCCGGATGCTCGGGGTCATTCGCCTGCCAGAAGCAGTTCAGGTCGCGCACGAAGTCGTACTCGCCGCCATCCGCCCACGCCTGGCGGGTGTAGTCAATCAGCACATTGCCCTCGAGCCGCTCGCGGAACCACACGGTCAGGCCGGTCAGGGTGCGCAGCTCCATGCGGCCATCGACGATGCGCGGCTCGACGTCGCCCTCCCACACCCAGTTCGACAGGTCGCCGTCGAAGTCGTCGGCGTAGAGCAGCTCGCCGACACGCCAGGGCTGGTCGGCGATGGCCGCGTGCTCGAAGACCGGGTAGGGCTCGACCGGCACGAACTCCTCGGCGCCCGCCGTCACGGCAATCACCACCGGCAACGCGATCAGAATGATGGTGCGCATGCGAGTGCCTCCCTCGTCATTGCTCCGCCTCGGCCACCAACTCATCGCCTGCGTAGCGCCGCAGGGAGAGCGCGTCGCCCGCGCCGATGACGATGACGTCCCGGCGGTCGCCCCGGGTCACGGTCAGAGTCACCGTGTCGCCCTCGACCGCGCGCTCGACCGACAGGTCGGCGGCCTCGCCCGGCGGCACCGGCCACAGGACGGTCTCGACCCGCGCAGGCGCCGCCTCGCGCCAGGTGTAGATCAGCGCCGGCGCCGGCCGCGCGTCGGTCTCGGTGCGCAGGTGCCAGCCCTCATGACGCGGCTCGGTCCGGCCGGTGACGATCGCGAGATCGAGGTCATCGCGCGAGGGCGCGACCACGATGCGCGGCTCGCCGTCGGCGGCGCCGACCACGCGCGTGCCATCGGCCTGCGCCGCCAGCTCGTCGTGAAGCTGGTACTTCATGCGGTACTCATGCTCGCCCTCCGCCTCGACGCGGTCGATGATCACGAAGTAGTCGGGCCTGACGAAGAGGATCGCGCGCCGATGCGTGGCCGCGACGCGCTCGGGGTCGAAGCGGTACGATCCGCGCACGTAGTCGTAGACCGCCGTAGTCACCCACGGGTTATCCAGCGGTGTGTCGGTGTAGTTGACCCGACCGTACTTGCTCTGCCCCACGCCATCGACCGCGATGGTGTTCTCGCTCATGCCGTCGCCCGCGTGACTGCGATCGCCGTAGGCGTGGAACTCGCCGGAGGCCGGATGCATGAAGATGTGGGGGATCAAGTGCATCCCGTACCCCCACACGCCCACATCGCCGACATCCCCCAGCCCGCGCATGGAGTACTTGTACTGGCGCGGGCCAAAGCGCACGCGCAGCGCCACCGCTTCGGGGGTCCAGTCGCTGCGCATGAAGTACGTGCCCGCGTACGAGTCATCACCGGTGTGCAGCGGCCACGAGGTCAGCTCGGGCATGGTGCCCTCACGCCCGCCGGTCTCGATGAAATCGATGTCCTCGCGGCCGGGCAGATGGGGGCCGCGACCGCGTGCCGCGCGCCGGGGCAGGTCCGTCGGCCACGAGATCCACGCGAAGTACTGGATCATGCGCTCCTGCACGTCGAGGAGCTGCTCCGGCACCTCGCGCCCGAGCATCTCGATCCAGTCCATCGCCTGCAGCAGCGTGCCGTAATCTCCGCGCCCGACCTCCGGCGAGATCTCCTCGGTGGCGCCGTCGGGGTAGATGAAGGCGAGGTCGCCGCTGCCCTTGTAGTTGTAACGCGCCATCAGGTCGGCCAGGGCGCGATCGGCCCACTGCTCGCGCTCGCGCAGCTCGGGCATCTTCGCCGCGACCTCGAGCGCGGTCGCCGCGGTGCGCGTGCCGTGGTTGCCGCGCGTGACCGTCTCCATGGCGTCCACGATGTAGCGCTCGTGCTCGATCAGCGAGGTCAGGAAGGTGTGCAGGAAGTCGGGCGTGAACGCGGGCGACTGCGCGCACATCTGGATGACGCCCGGCCACTGCTGGGTCTTGCGCATCGCCGACATCAGCGTCCACTGCATGGCCGGGTGGCCCTGCTCCTCGAGACCCTCCTGACCGCCCACCTGCCGGGCGGCCAGCCCGTCCATGTTGTTGATGCGCTCCATCGCGCGCCCGTCCTCGACCGGGCACTTCGCGATGTAGCTTTGCAGCATGCGCACGAGATACTCGGCGTAGCGGTCATCGCCCGTGTTGTGGTAGGCGCGGGTGAGCCAGACGATGAAGGTGTGCCGCCCCAGCTCGTGGTCGAAGACCGGCCAGGGCACACCCGGGGGGACCTTGTACCACTCGATCTCCTCCGGGTCGGCGGGAAGAGTGACCTCCCGGCCGCGCCAGATCGGGCGCCCGGCCATGATCGCGTCGGCCCGGGTGGTGTCGTAACCCTCGACCGGCACGGCCGGGACCACGTCCTCGCGCGCGCGGAAGTACTCCAGCAGCGCCACCTTCGCTCCGGACTCGTCGCCGGCGTCGAGCGCGGCCTTGACCGGCGCCAGGCCCTCGATGCTCCAGTCCAGCTCCTCCCACAGCACCGGCGGCGGCACGTTGCCGGGGATGGGACCGTCGGCGAGCGCCGCGGACAGGGCGGAGGCGAGCACATGAGCGATCATGGCGGCGATCAGGACTCCTCTCACGGCGATCACTCTCCCGCCACCGGCACCGGCCGGCCGTCGATGCGCAGGTCGGTGCCCCCCAGGAGGCCGCCACTGACCGTACCGTCGGCGGCGCGCCGGGCGATGGCCAGCCGCGCGTCGGCAGACACCCCGTCGGCCTCCAGCGCCATGGGGCCGTCGAAGGCATAGAGGATGGTCTCCTCGCCGCCGTCATGCCGGACGCGGATGGCCAGCATCTCGTCGGTCTGCGCCACCAGCTCGGCCTCGACCGCCGGGACCTCCTCGGTCGGGTGCGGCACCATCAGCGTGACGAGATACTGCGGCGTCGGGCCGGTCTTCGCGTAGACCGCGGTGGGGATCTGCCGATGGTTCTCCCGCGGCACCCAGCCCATCACGATCGGCTCCTCCTGACCCTTGACGATGCGCAGCGACAGGCCGTCGGTCGCCAGCGGGATGAGCGTCAGGTTGGGCTCGCCCACGTCGGTGCTCGACACGGTCAGGCCGTCATCGGCGACGGCCGCATCCTCCGCATCGAGGTTGAAGAGCGCCTCATATGTGTGTTCGCCCTCGGCATCGAGCAGCCGGTCAATGACCACGAAGTAGTCGGGGCGCACGAAGATGACCGTGCGTTCGTGGGTGACCGGCAGGTGATCCGGGCCGTAGCCATCCTCGTAGCGTCCCACACACCAGTCGAAGACCTCGCCGGTCGCGAACACGCCCTCGAGCGGCTCGGTGGCCCGGTAGGTCTCGCGCAGGCTGCGGCGGTTCTGCGGCAGGCCATCGACCATGATGGTGTTGTGCGCCTCGGTCGAGAGTACGAAGCGGCGCCACTTGGAGCGGTCGTAGCTGTAGGTCCCCGCCTCGGTCAGCAGCGGCTTGCCCCAGCCCCACAGCCACAGGCCGAGCTTGTCCTCATGCTGGTGGCCGGTACCGAAGGGTCCGATCTCGAACATCAGGT
Source organism: uncultured Armatimonadia bacterium (assembly GCA_964617715.1). Classification (GTDB taxonomy): domain Bacteria; phylum Armatimonadota; class Zipacnadia; order Zipacnadales; family UBA5352; genus JALGVA01. The sequence goes on from CAZTZN010000048.1 coordinate 13,481, forward strand.
AGCGGGCATCGGCCTCCCAGCCCGAGCGCATGACCGCCTGGCCCGCCCAGGGGAAGAAGATGGAGGTGAAGTCCACCGCCTCGCCCTCGGCGCCACCGGTGGCGCCCCACAGGAATTGCGGGTCGCCCCAGGTCTCGTACGCCTCGCGCAGGTAGCCGCTCACCCGGGTCAGGCCCGAGTCGTTGAGCGGCGGCAGATAGCCTCCGGGCATCATGGCGCGCAGGTCGTATTCGTACATGCGCTTGAGCCTGTCGATGTAGCCCTCCGGGACCTCGAAGCCGTTGCGCAGCGCAGGCCTCGTCGCCTGCATGAAGTTGCGCAGCGACACCTGGTGGTAGCCGGTCGCCAGCTCCATCTGCGCGCCATCGGGGTAGACCTGTCGGTCCAGCTCCATGAGCAGCCGGCCGTAGGCGACATCGCGCCAGCTCTCGGCCTCAGTGAACTCGGGGAACATGCAGCCGATGTGCGCGAGGCCGTTGCACTCCATGGTCACCCAGTTGCCGCCGTGCTCGGGATGCTCCACGGTCATGCGGGTGAGGGTGCGCGCGTGCTCCACGAAGGACTTGAGGAACATGCAGTGCACCTCGGGCGTCATCTGCGGCGCGAACAGGAAGTAGTGGTAGGCGTCCATCCACGAGCCGGCGGTGCGGATCCCCTGCTCGATGGTGCGCCAGGTGGGCGCGGTGTTGGGGTTGCCCAGCACCGGCGGGGGATTGTCGCGGATCCAGTCCACAAGCTGGGCGACGAACTCCTCGGCGTAGCGGTCGTCACCGGTCGCCCACCACGCGCGGCCCAGGGTCCGCCAGAAGCCGAAGCGGTTGAGGTCGTAGGTCCACTCGGGCGTGTAGTCGGGCTCGTCACGCTCCCAGGGGTTGAAGGTCCAGTCGATGTCCGCCGGCAGCGTCGCGGTCCGGCCCTGCCAGCGGAAGGTGTGCTCCATGACCAGCTCGGCGCGCGCGGTGTCGTAGCCGCTCTCGCGCTTCCGGTCGAAGTCGCGCGGGTCGAAGGTCCAGGTGGGCCACTCGCGCCCGCGGCAGAAGTCGAGCAGATGCCGCTTCGCGGCGTCGAAGTCCCCGGCCGCGGCCGCCTCCCGCGCGGGCGCCAGGCCCTCGATGTCTTCGCGCAGCAGCGCGAAGAACTCTTCGTCGGTCAGCAGCGGGCCCTGCCCGCCGATGTCATTGCGCAGCTCCAGTTGGTCGATGTGAACCACCGCCTCGGGGTGTGGCGTATTGTTCCATCCGCTTGCGGTGAAGCGGACGCTGTCCACCTGATCCCAGCCACGCGGGGAACGCGTGCCGGAGTTGGGCCTGATCAGCACGCCGAACTGCCGCCAGCCCGAGAAGTTCAAGGGCACTGCGACCGACCAGTAGTCGATGCCCTCGGTTTCGGGGTTCTCCGAGGAGATGATGCACATGAAGCGCGCGTCCAGCGGCGCCTCGTTGTGCACCCAGAAGGTGAAGGCGCTGAAGCCGGACCAGTCGTGGGGGATCTCGGCGCTGATCACGCTCGGGCGCTCGGGCATATCGCGCCACAGCGCCGAGGTCTCGCCCGAGTGCGCGACCGTGTCATCCAGCTCGAAGCCCGGCCAGGCCTCGACCGACGTGAAGTCCTCGAACACGAGCCGCTCCTGCGCCCAGCAAGTCGCGGCTGCAAAGAGGACAAGCAGCGAAAGGACAGTCCGCAGCATCTGCAAGGCACGCGCCTCCTAGGCCTCATCGCCGGGCAGTCCCACGCCCTTCGCTCGCCCGGCGACCTCAACGATGGCGCGGAGCTTCTCATCAACCTCCGCGGGTATCTCGTCGGGTTGGACGAATTCGACAAGCTGGTGGTAGTCGGTCTTACGCATCAGATTCGGGAGCCCCAAGCGATCAAAGTAGTTCGCGAAGAGGGGGTCGAGGAACTCGTCCGTCACCTTGAGCTCTTTCGACCACGGTGATGGTCGACCGAGAGTTCTCAAAGCGGCCACCAGCTCCTCGATCGCCTCGCGCATGGCCTCCTCGCGCTCCTGTGCCTGGGCGACGGCGAACAGGTCGCCATCAGCCCCGCGTCCGGCATAGCGCAGCAGCACATCCTCGGTGCACAGGTAGCTCTCAATCTCGCGTCGGCGCCATCCGAGCAGGACCAGACCCCTCGTGCCGGCAGGGAGCAGTTCCTCCTCAGGAGCATCCCCGTCGAAGACGCCGACGCCGACGAGATCGGGCTTCGCCTCTTGGAGGCCGAAGAAGTGGTCGCGGGCCTTGCGCGGCTGATTGCCCACGTAGTGCACGAAGGGCCTTTCCAGATGCGTCTCGGCCGGATGGCCGAGCTTCGCGGCGAGCGCTCGAAGGATCGCGAGATCGGTCGCCCCTTCGAGGTAGAGCACCCAACCGGTCTGCTCGGCCTGATAGTACTGCTCGAAACCGATGTTCTTGAGCGCTTTGAGTGCCTGGCTCCCGCGATCATCGACGCGGTGCGGCTTGCCGACGAAGGCGACGAGGGTGTCGCGGTCGGCCGCCTCGTTGAGGAGCACTTCGGAATGGCTGGCGGCGATCACCTGCGATTGCCGTTCCCGCGCCACATCGGTGATGAGCTGGTAGACCTGCCGCTGTCGAAGCGTCTCAAGGTGAGCGTCCGGTTCGTCCATCAACAGAACGGTACGCGGGTTCGCGGTGAGGTGTGCGAGGACCAAGAGGGTCTGTTGACAGCCCCGACCTGCCGAGGATAGGTCCAGCTCAGTGTCCTCGTGGGTGCGGTACGCCATCGTGATCTCACCGCGCTCAACGATGTGCTCCGGAGGTAGAAGCTCAATGCCGAAGAGTTGATCGATGTGCCGAACGAGCGCATCCCAGCCCGCGTCGTCCTCCGCGTAGATCTGATGGCAGAGGTTCCTGAGTACCTGGGCCGTTTGACCCTCGCCGAGCAGCACATCGATGCGTCCGGCTTCCCACTTGGGCTCAGTGGCGGCGAGTCCGGACATGGGCGGCAGGAAGGCCATCCGCACCTCAGAGGCGGCGTCCGGGACCGTCATGCGCCTTGGCTTTTGCCCCTTTCCCAACCGCAGCGGGCGGCAGTACATGGATTCGGGGTTTGCGTAGTCGAACTCCAGGCCGCACTCCCACGTTTGGTCATCCGAGACGCCCTCGACGATGATCTCAATGCGGACGTTGCTTACCTGCTGCTTGCCGCGCGCGCGGGTACTGTCACGCGTGTGGAGATCGCGCCAGAGCAGCTGCGCGCTGGGAACCGGGATCGAGATGAGATCGCGTCGGTTGATCGTCGCGCCCGGACGCTGTTCCGGAGCTTGCCGGTCTCCGTGCTTCTCGCGCCAGCGACGAAGACCCAATTCCCAGAGGGCAAGGGCCTGCAGTGCGCTAGTCTTGCCCGAGTCGTTGGGGCCGATGAACACGGTGCTACCGCCAAGTTCGATGTCCACGTCGTCGAAGCGCTTGAAATTGCGCACGCGAATTCGGGTCAGCATGGTCGTCCTCCACACACAAACGCACGCCTGTCGCCACGCGATACGCGTCGATCGTGATGCCACCCGGGTCCCGCTACCGACCGTAAATGCCGGTCAGCATGGCCTCCGCCACGATGGAGCGGCCCATGGCGTCCAGGAGCCGGTCCTTCGTGGCGCCGGGGGCGAGATTGACCGGCGCGGAGAGCGCGTAGAGCGTAAACTGGTAGCGATGGGGCTTGCCCGGTGGCGGTGATGGCCCGCCGTAGCCGATCCGCCCCCACGAGTTCTCGCCCTGCATCAGCCCGAGGTCTTCGACCCGCGGGGCGGGCCGCACGTTCTCGGGCAGACCGCCGCTGTCGGCGGCCATCCCCCAGGCGACCCAGTGGGTCCACCCGCCCGCGCGCGGCGCGTCGGGGTCGTGGCAGATCAGCGTCAGCTCCACGGCCTCCTCGGGCACGGCGTCGAACCGCAACGGCGGCGAGACGTCGTCGCCATCGGCGGTGTACTTCACGGGGATCCGAGCCCCGTCGGTGAACGCCGGCGATGTGATGACCATCGCCATCTCTCTCCCCTCCTCCTCGAACTGCCGCGGTCGCTACCGGCCGTACAACCCCTCCAACAGCCCTTCGGCCACGACCTTGCCCTCCATGGCCGCCTCGACGTCGGCCCTGGTCGCGCCCGGCTGCAGGTTCAGGGGCGCATCGACCGCGTAGAGCATGAACTGGTAGCGATGGGGCTTGCCTCGCGGCGGATCAGGGCCGCCGTAGCCGATATCGCCCCACGAATTCTCGCCCTGAGTGACCCCGGGCTCGGACACCCGCGGCTGGGTCGGCACCGCCTCGGGCAGGCCGCTGATGTCGGGCGCCATGCCGTAGGCCACCCAGTGTGTCCAGCCACCCTCGCGTGGAGCGTCCGGGTCGTGGCAGATCAGTACCAGCTCGACGGCGTCCTCGGGGACGCCGCCGAAACTCAGCGGCGGCGAGATGTTCTCGCCGTCGGCTGTGTACCTGTCGGGGATGCGCGCCCCATCCTCGAACGCCGTCGAAGTGACCTGCAACTCGGCGGCGGGGGCCTCCTGCACGTTATCGGCGGGTGCGCCGTCGTCCTCCGGCGGGCTGACGATGACCGTCCGGTCCGGCTCCTGACGTGAGCAGCCCACGATCAGCGTCAGCAGCACGGTGACGATAGCGATGCTCCTGATCATCTCCGCGACCTCCTCCTGGTGTGAGCCGGGCAGAGCACGCCCACCGCTCGCGAGCCACGCGCCTCCGTCACCGCGCGGGCTGATGGCGAACGCCCGGACCCTGTGCGCTGGTGGACGTCAGGCCTCTGCCTCCCGCGCCACGCATTCCATGAGTGCGCGTATGTAGCCCAGCGCGTACGCCCGGCCGCGGTGGCCGTAGGGCGTGTCGCCGGTGATGCGCGGCGTATGATCGGGCATTATCGAGTAGCGGTAGCCCACGTCGCGGTAGGCGCGCATGGCCGCGGGCATGTCGGTGTCGCCGTCATCAATAAAGAATTCGTCAAAGACCGGCACGGCACCCTTCACGTCACGGAAATGCACGTGATTGATGCGATCGCGCTCGCCGAACCAACGGATGGCCGCGATCACATCCGTGCCCATCTCGGCGATGGTGCCCTGGCAGAAGTTGAGCCCGTTGACCGGCGACGGCACCTCCTCGATCAGCCGCTTGAGGCCCTCGATGGTGCCGATGATGCGCGCCTCGCCCCGCAGCCACGGGGTCGGCGGATCGTGCGGATGCAGCGCCAGCCGCACCCCGGCCTCCTCCGCCGCGGGGACGATGCGCTCGAGGAACCACAGCAGCCGCTCCCACATGATGTCGGCGTCCATGGCCTCCGCGGGCTCGACCGGGCCGACGTCCCTGATCGCATGGTAGTCGAAGTGGCGCGTGTCGGCGCCACCGCGGGTCTTCGCGCGGGTGCTGCCCCATACATCGGGCACGCTCCAGGTCCACTCGACCACGGGCACGCCGAAGCAGCCGATCACGCGGATGGTCTCGCAGACATCAAGCACTTCCTGCTCGCGCTCGGGCCGCCCCAGGCGCGCGTTCCAGTACTGCGTGCCCCGCCCCTGCGGCAGCAGCACCACCGCGAGGTTGATGCCGAACTCGTTGAGCTGAGCGATGATCCGCTCCATGTCCTCGGCGTGCAGCACGTTGCCACGCTCGTGCGAGATCAGGTCGCCGCCGCAGATCTTCACACCGGGCACGCCCAGTTGGGCCGCGAAGGCCAGATCCTCGGGGTCGAACATCGGCGGCTCGCCACTCAGTCTCATCCCCAGGCACAGCTTCATCTGCGGCGCCCCCCTCAGACGTGCGGCCGGTCGTTGTCCATCGGCCGCTCCTCGAGGCGTTCGCGCTGGGCCTTCGTCGGCGGGTAGTCGCCGTAAAGCAGCGGATCGTTGGTCTCGACCATCCAGTTGTATACCCGCGCGCGCAGCCGCCACGCCACGTCCCGGTACTCCGGGTCATCGAAGACGTTGTGCTGCTCGAGCGGATCGCGCTGCAGGTCGTACAGCTCCTCTTCGGGCCGGACCTCGTTGTAGAAGTCGTCGATCATCTCCTCACCGGCCGGACCGACGTAGATGTCGGCGGGCATGTACACCAGCGGGCGGCGGCCGAAGTTGCGGATGTACTTGTAGCGATTCGTGCGCACGGCGCGCATCGGGTTGTATTGGTCGTGCCAGGTCATCTCGCAGAAGATGTCCTCGCGCGGCTCGTAGTCGTCCTCGTCGAGCAGCCCGAGGAAGCTGCGGCCCTGCACCTGCGGGGGCACCTCCGCTCCGGCGAGATCGAGCAGCGTGGGCAGCAGATCGCAGTTGGTCAGCAGCTCGCTGTGCACGCGCCCGCCGGAGAATTGCTTCGGCCAGCGCATGATGAGCGTGGTGCGCAGTCCAGGATCGTAGCAGGTGCCCTTCGCGCGGGGCATGGCAATCCCGTGGTCGGTGGTGAAGATGAAGACGGTGTTGTCGGCGAGGCCGCTGTCTTCGAGCGCGGCGCGCATGGTGCCGACCGCCTCGTCGAGCCGCCAGATCAGCCCGTGCAGGCCCGCCAGGTCCTCACGGATGCCGGGGCGGTCGGGCAGGTAGGGCAGCGGCGTGAGCGTCTCGGGGTCGTCGCGGTCGTAGCCCTCGCGCTCGTAAGGGCGGTGCGGCTCGGTGATTCCACAGTTCACGAAGAACGGCTGCCCGTCCTGCGCCTCGCCGCGCAGGAAGCCGTTGAGGGCCTCGGCGACGGTGCGGGCGTCGTGCTTCACGTTGTCATGGACCTGATAGCCCAGCCGCGGCGTCTCGGCGTGCTCGTGCTGGTGGGCGATCAGCCGGGTGTGGTAGCCCGCGCGGTTGAGATACATGGGCAGCGTGACCTCATTCGCGCCGATCTCCCAGCCGATGTGCGCCAGCCCCACCAGCCCGTTGCAGTGAGGGTAGCGACCGGTCATGATCGACCCGCGCGAGGGCGAGCATTGGGCGGCGGTGCAGCAGTAGTTGCTGAACAGCACGCCTTCGCCCGCGAGGGCGTCTATGTTCGGCGTCTCGATCGGGGCGCCGAGGCAGCCTACGTGCTGGCCGAGGTCGTGGCAGATGACCATCACGATGTTCGGGCGTGAGTTGTGGCTTGGAGTGGGCATGATCTATCCTCCCGATCGATGAGCTGCGCCGCGCCGATGTCATTCGACGCAGCGGCCCGGAGCCCTGCGCGGCGGCACGACACCTCTCCCCCCGTCGCGAGCAGCGCTCGCGACACCCCCCTCTCCTTTTCGTCCCGCTCATGAGCGGGACGAGGGCAGGCGAGGGGGGAACGGCGACGACACGCGCGTTGGCGATGCCGTCATGACCCCCTCCCGCCCTCACCGGCGCAGGCGGTGAAAGGGAGGGGGTGGCCCGATCCCGCTCGTGAGCGGGGTCGGGCCGGGGGAGGCGCCGTCAGCGCCGGTCCCCACTCGTCTTGCCGAGTATGTCTCACGCTACTTGCTCCCCGCGTTTCCGCCGCCCTGCGGCAATGCAGGCGGCTCCCTACCTCTCCTCCCACTGCATCGCCGTCCCGCGCACGGTGGCGGCCATGTCGCCATCGAAATGCGACAGCACCAGCGTGTGCTCATCCGGCGCGAAAGGCGCTTCGGGGCGGTCGAAGCTGCCTTCGTAGCGCGCGATATCGGACACGCGCAGTTCATCGACGAACAGCCCGACCTCCGCCGCCGGGATGCTCAGTTCCGCGCCCGCCCAGCCCGCCTCGGGCTTGATGTGGCGGTTGTAGGTGGTCTCCACGCGCACGCCATCGAGGTAGAGCGCGACCTCGGTGGCGCCCTCTTCGGCCGTGGATGGCCGCCAGGTGGCCGCCAGATGCACCCACCGGCCCGGCGGCAGCACCATCCCGGTCTGATGGCCCGGCCCCATGTAGATGTACGTCCCCACGTTGATGCGCCGGTAAATGTTGAGCGCTCCGCAGCGCACCAGCGGGCGGTTGTGCAGGTCGGTAGGCGGTCGGCAGTCGCGCACCCACATCTCGACCGTGCCCTCGGCCTCGTTCAGCAGCGGGGCGCCATCGGGCGAGGCGAGCGTCATGGTCGTCGCGGGCGGCAGCGCCAGCGCCCGTCCCTCCCCCAGCGGCGAGTTAACCCACGTGGGCACGTCGCCCTCCGGCTGCGGAACCGCGGGCGGCTCCACGGTGTAGTCGGGCACGAACAGCTCGTCGGGCGCCGATCCGATCACGCCGGGCACGCCCTCGAAGCGCAGGAAGGTGGCCATGGGCGCGAGGTAGGTGATCGACCAGATCTCATCCTGCGCCCGCCGCCCCCCATCCAGGTCGAAGCGTTGCCAGTCGTGGCGGCACTCAGAGCCGACGGACCACTCGGCGCGCGCCATCTCCTCGCCACGACCGTTCCGGATCACCACTTCAATATCGCGGCGGAGCATGATCGCCTTGAGGTCGATGCTGAAGGCGCCGGTGCCCGCCGGGACCAGGAAGTACCCGCTGGCGCCATGCACCCACGATTCGCCGGTGCCGTAGACGATGCCGGTCACGCCGGCCTCCGCGATCTTCATGCGTATCGGTACGATCGGCGATGCGGGCGTGACCGCGTAGGTGCCGGTCCGACCATCGGCGGGCACCGTGATGGTCAGCGTCTCACGGGTGGCGCCGGTGTCGGCGGCGAGAGCGGGCCGGGAGGAGGTGCCCGACAGCAGGTCGATGCGGCTCAGCTCGTTCCCGTCGGGCCCCATGACCCGGAGCGCCGGGCGATCCGCCTCGGGTAGCCGTGCCACCCACTCCTCCCAGTTGCGGAACGGCGCCGCACCGAGCCCGGGGATCGCCTGGCAAAGCGCGATCTCCAGCTTCACCGTGAACTCCCCGTCCTCGGTCTCGTGCAGATAGATCGGCCCGTTGCCCGCGGCGGTCGGCCCCGCGGGCAGAGGCGGATCGGACACCTCGCGCAGCAGTGCCGCGAAGCCTGGGAGCTGGTTGCCCAGCGTCGACTCGTAGGCATGCTCGAAGGTCCAGCCGACCGCCCCGATCTCGTGTGGCTCGCCCGCAGTGGGCACGCGGCTGGTCGCGACCGCATACTGCCACATGGCGTAGGGCAGGAAGGCGCGGTCGCCGGTGAACCAGTAGGCGTGCGTCAGGCCCCAGAGGGTGGTGTGGCGACAGTCGGCGAAGACGTCGGCGTCGCGGCGCCTGGTGAGCGTGCGCATGTCGTTGAGGAACAGCTCCCTCATGCGTGGATCGCCGGTAAGCTGATAGTACTTGACCTTGCCCTCGTTCATGTACACATCGTCATAGCGGGTGTATCCCAGCTCGGCCTGCGCGCCGTAGAGGATGTCGGCGAACTGATGCGCGCAGGAGAGGTAGACCGGGTCCCACGTAGCTTCCCAGGCTTCGGAGAACAGCCGCAGGCCACCACCGGTCATGCGGTGGCGGTAGGTGGTGTTCTGGGGCAGATGGCGCCGCGCGGCATACTGGGTGACGAACTCCTCGAAGACCTCCCACGCGCGCGGGTTGCCGTTGAGGTACCAGTCCCAGAGCATGAAGCGGGTGTGGCAGTCGCAGCCGAGGTTGTAGATGTTCGCGGCGTAGTGGCAGATGCCGCCATTGCCCCCGTAGCGCCCGCCTCTGCGCTTGCCGAACTGCTCACTGTCGAGGTGGCAGATGTCGAAGTCCATGATGTGGCGGGCGTTGACGCGATGGAAGTCCCACGCATCGCGCCGCCCCGAACGCATGTAGAGCAGCGGGTAGATGTTGGGGCCGCCGTAGAACATCTGCGCCCAGTGCCGCCAGTGGCCGTAGGTGATGGTCTCGGGGTCGGTGGCGTTGGCCAGGTTGTAGTTCACGTCGCCGAAGTTGATCCAGCCGTAGTTGCCCAGCCGATCACGCAGCCAGTATTTGCGGTGGATGATGGCGTCGATCAGCGCCTCGATCTCCGGCGTCTGCTCGGGGTCCTCGGCGGCCACGCGCCCGAAGGCCCAGGTGTCACAGGCATACTGCGGGTCGGCGCAGACGAGCACGGGCTCGCCGAAGGCCCGCGCCAAGCTCTCCGCCACGGCCTGCGCCTCCGCGCCCGGCCCCACGAAGCTGAACTGCAGATTGTGGGTCTTCGCCAGCCCGTAGCCCTGAGTCCACGAGTCCAGCCCGCCGCGATAGAAGTCCTGCCAGAAGACCCGGTCGCCGGGATACTCGTCACCCATCACCTTCGAGGGCGTGAAATCGAGCGGCGGCGTGTCATGCAACGGCCACAGGTGAGCGATAACCGCGCCCGGCGTGATCTCCAGCTCCATCGGGAACTGCTCGGCAAAGTCGCGGATCGCCACGTACACGCCGGTGCCCCTCGCCGTGCCCGCCCCCGCCCATCCGCCCGAACGCGCACCTTCAGTCGAGGCGCCGACGGCGTCGGTCGCCACGCAGCGATCCAGCTCGCTCTGCACGACCCGCACCGGCAGGGACCCGCCGCTGAAGGTGACGGGCTGAGATGACCGGTCGAGCGAGACCACGGCATCCGTCACGCCGCCCGGCGGCATGACCAGGCGAAGGTCGCGGATCTGGTTCTGCGTGGTGTCGAAGGCCACGACCAGCGTGTGGTCGTGGCGGACGGAGGTGCTGCCCGCGAAGAACCAGGTGTACGTGATGAACTGGCAGTAGCGCTCACCGGCGGCGGAGGTGTACCAGCCCTCGCGGCGGATGACCGTCTCCATCGGCCCCCGCCGGATGAAGCCGACCTGCAGGCCCTCGGCTGAAGCGGGGTACTCGGTGCCATCGCCGCCCACGACGGTCGGCAGGTTCGCGGCGGCGGCCTCGGGCGTCACGATCGCCTCGCCGTTGACGGTCACCGCATCGAGGATCGTCGGACGCGTCTTGCTGATGGTGGCCTGCAGCGGCCCGGTGTTGATGACGATGGCGTCATCGTTCTCGGTGACGGTCATGCCCTCGGGCCGGACGGCCTCGACCGCCGACCCGTATTCGACGAAGTACTCCCGGTCGCGCTCCAGCGTCGCGCTCACCAGCGCCCAGCGTACCGGGCCGTCCCTGCGCCACCAGGTGGCGGTCTGCTCGATCTGCGCCGGGACCGGAGTACCGTCGGCGGCGATCAGCCGGCAGTGCTCGACCGAGTCGAGCGTTCCGTCGGCGAAGGGCACCCCGAAGGTCACCGGGCTGCGCGCCAGCTCGATGCCCTCGGGCCAGTCCACGCGCACCGCGAAACGGTCGCGCTCGGGCATGGCCGGCGTGCGCGAGAACTCGGGCGCCCAGTGGAAGCCGGGGTCGAGCGCGTCCTCGTTGGGCGGGTAGCGCTCAAACAGGATCTCGGGGGTCAGCTCCTGGGCGATAGCGCCCATGCCGAACGCACAGAGCACCAGGGCGACGGTGGCGAGACGCATGGCGGCACTCCCCCATCGGTGTGGCGTAGCGCGGCGCGGGTAGGTTCGCCGCCGCCGCCGCGACGCCTGCCGACCGGCCGGATGCACAGAGCAGGAATCGCGCTCACCGCAGGAGAAGCGGGGCGTCAACGTGAGGAGGTGGCGCATGGACCGCACGGACCAGATCATCGCGCAGTGGGAGCAGTGGCTGCCGCCGGAGCCGCACCGGACGGCCGTGGTGGAGTTCGTCGCGCGCGGGCGGGCGAGCATCGTACAGCCCGACCCCGATCAGCCGCCGCTGCTGCTCTACGAGGACGGCGGCTCGATGGTGCTGCCGCTGGTGCGTCACGGCGGGCGCGAGCCGTTCTACTCGGCGGAGCGGCCGGAGATCGACGATTCCGGCGAGCGCCGCAACACGAAGTACTCCGACGTGTGCGGCTCGGTAGACGAGTTCAAGCGCCACGTGGCCGAGGGGCCGAGGGCGCTGCGCGAGCATGACGCCGAGATCGCCGAGCTGTTCGACGACATCCGTTACATGATCGGGCGCATGTACCGCCGTCAGCGCGAGTACACCGCCTTCACCGACCGCCTGCGCGAGATCATCACTCGGCTGGAGGCGGTGCCGATTGTGGACTGTGCCCCCTCCGACGAGGGTCTCGCGGAACTGGAGCGTATGCTCGACGCGGGCGAGAGCGACGATGCCGAGCGCCTGAACGAGCTGGCCGAGCAGGTGCGGGCGGTGGCCTCCGCGCAGGAGCAGCGACTGCGCGAGCACAGGGCCGCGGCGCTGGAGGTCCTGGCGGCCTACCGCAAGGTGCGGGGGCCGCGGGACTGGAGCGCGGACGAGGAGCAGACCTCATAGGGCGCGTCGCGAATCGTCGCGGTGTGCACTGTGCAGGTCAGGAGTACGGTGCTCCATGGCGGCACGACCCCGCGCCTTGCGCGGCGGCCCGTCCATGACAACAGCGACGAACGGGCGGTGGGCCGGGCCGGTATTCACGCAACTGCCAGGAGGCCGATCATGCAACGCACAGCCGCGATCATGACCGCAACCCTGCTGAGCGCGATGGCGGCATACGCGCAGCAGGAGATCGGTGTCAACCTGTGCCCCAACCCGGGCTTCGAGG
>CAZTZN010000049.1:0-25504 GCA_964617715.1 uncultured Armatimonadia bacterium
GGCGACCGGTGCGCACATAGTACATGCGCCGCGCGGCGGCATCAGGGGACATGATCGCGCCCGGCGCGCCGGCGATGGCGGAGTCGTCGCACATGGGGAAGATGATGGCGCCTTCGGGACAGATGCGACTGCACGCCGGACACCCTGGCTTGCAGTTGTCCGGCCGCTCGATGACCACCCGGCCCGCGTCATCGCTCGCGTACACGCCGAACAGGCAGAACTGCAGGCAGTGCCCGCAGCCGATGCACCGTGAGCGGTCGATGACCGGATACCAGCGCTCCGCCACCGGCCGCTCAACCTCCCGCACCGAGCCCGCGCCCTCGACCTCTCCCAGCGCCCCCGACAGCAGCGCCACCACCTCGTGAGCATCCGCGCACTCTCCGAGGTCGATGACCGCCGCCGGCTCGATGCCGCTCTCGCGCAGTAGCCACCGTGCCGGGCGCGCATACATCCACGACATCAGCGCAATCGGCGCCGATAGCGCCGCAAGCTCGGCCCACAGAGCGTCGTCGGCGGGGAGATGATAGACGTGCGGAATCGCGAGGACGTCCCAGCCCGCGGCCGCGCAGCGCCGTGCCAGGTCGTCCTCGAAAGCGCGTCGCGCATCGCTGGGTTGAAGCTGCCGCGAGAGTATCGCGGTGGGTCGCCGCACCACGCCAAGTCACCCCGCCGGGGCGAACCAGGTCTGTCGGAGACGGCCCTGCCAACGCAACTCTGAAGGCACCGGCAACGTTTACCTTAACGTGGCCGCCGGGATTTGTCCAGCCAGCCCGCAACCGACCTGACACCCGCCCACTTGATTACGCCGACGCCCTCCGCGGGCAGTATGTTCACCACAATGCTGAACTATGAAGCGGATTACACCGTCGGAAGTGCTGGTGGTGGGTGTCGCCGCAGCCATGCGGCGCAGTGGTGCGGTCGGCACCGGGAGGTTGACAGTGCCGGGGCCCGGAAGTACCATCGCGAGGCGACTACGGGCACATTCCGCCCCAAGAGGTGGACATGAGCGACGACCACCGGAGCGATGACCGACCAACGCGCGATGGTGTCCGCGGCCCATCGGATGAGAGCGCGGCGACAGACCCGACCGTGCGCCTGCTTACCGTCGGTATCCCGGTCGTGCTGGGCGTCGTGGGTCTTATCCTGATTGCGCTGCTGTTTTTCGCGGACCGCCGGCCCGTGGACGTGGGGCCGCGCAGCGGCGCGGGCCAGGTGGGAAGCGAGCCGGCCGGCGGGGCGGCGCCCATGACGCAACCGTCCCGGCCTGAGCGGCCCGCTCCCGGTACTTCGACCGAAGCTGCTCCCGGCCAGACGGCTCAGGCGGGGCAGCCGACCCGGCCCGGCCAGACCGCCCAGGTTGCTCAGCCGACGACCGCGCAGACCTCCGGCGGTCAGGCGGCGCCGAGCGGTACCGGGTCGTGGCCGCGCTTTCGCAACACCAACTTCAACGCCGAGAGCACACAGAACGTCGGGCTGGCTCGAAGCTGGCCGCAGGGCGGCCCGCGCCAGGTGTGGTCGGTGCGCATGCTCGGCCCCGGACACGCCGGCGCGGCCATCCATCGCGGCCGCGTGTTCGTGCTCGATTACGACACCGGCCAACGCCAGGACGTGCTACGCTGCCTGTCACTGGCCGATGGTGACGAGTTCTGGCGCATGTCTTACCCCGTCGAGATCAAGGACAACCACGGCATCTCGCGCACGGTGCCGGCCGTAAGCGACGACTACGTGGTGACGCTCGGGCCCATGGGCCACGTCACCTGCACACGCACCGACACCGGCCAGCGCGTCTGGCAGATCGACACGGTCAAGACCTACGGCACCAAGATACCCGGCTGGTACGCCGGGCAATGCCCGCTCATCGACGGCAACCGGGCGATCATCGCTCCGGGCGGCTCGGCGCTGATGATCGCCGTGGACCTCGCCAGCGGCCAGGTCGTCTGGCAGACGCCCAACCCCGACAACTGGGGCATGACCCACTCCTCGATCATCCCCATGCAGCTCGGGGGTACCAGGACCTACGTCTACGCCGCCACCGGCGGCGTCGTGGGCGTCTCTCCGAGCGACGGCGCGCTGCTGTGGTCGTTCCCGGGCTGGAAGGTGAACACCGCGAACGTGCCCAGCCCGGTGTCGGTCGGCGACAATCGCGTCTTCCTTACCGGCGGCTACGGGGCCGGCAGCATGATGTTGCGTGTCAGCGGCGGCTCGGCGTCGCAGGTATGGAAGATCCCCCAGAACGTTTTCGGCTCCCATCAGCACACGCCGATCTTCTATCAGAACCACCTGTTCGGCGTCGCGATGGACAAGCAGTTCGTGTGCCTCAACCTTGATGGTCAACGCGTCTGGAGCAGCGGGCACACGGCGACCTTCGGCATCGGCCCCTACATCCTCGCTGAGGGCATGTTCTACATCCTGGGCGACGACGGGACGCTGGTGCTGGCGGAGGCGAACACCTCGGGCTGGAAGGAACTCGCCCGCGCCAGGGTCCTGCCCGGCCCGGACGCCTGGGCGCCGATGGCGCTGGCCGATGGCATGCTGGTGTGCCGCGATCGCGAGACCATGGTCTGTCTGGATGTGAAGACCCCCTGATGAGGCGAGCAACATCGTCGATATCGCTCGGGTGGCTGGCGGCGCTGCTCGCGGCGGGAGTGCTCATCGCCGGCTGCCCGCGGCGACAGCAGATCGCCCGCCAGACCATCTCCGCCCTCGTCAATGACGCGCATGGCGAGGCGCGAAGCAGCGTCGTGCCCGACGAGCTGCTGACCTGGACCGAAGTGGCGCGGTTGGACACCGGCTTCGACGAGGCGCGGGGCATTGCGTGCACGGCCGATGGCAGCATCCTCGTGACGGGCGACGTCGCGGTTCGTTCGGTGGCGCTTGATGGCACCATACAGTGGCAGATACCGGTCCACGGTGAGCCCGGGCCGCTGGCGATCGCGCCCGATGGCCGGATTATCGTCGGCCTGCACGACCGCGTCGTAGCCATCGGTCCCGATGGCGCGGTGCGTCGGACGTGGAAGCCCTACGGAAGCCGCACCTGGGTGACCTCGATCGTGCCCACCGCCACCGAGCTTTTCATCGCCGACGCCGGCAACCGCACCGTCTGGCGCTTCGCGAATGACGGGACTTTCCTGGGCGAGATCGCGCGTCGTGACGACGCCCGCGGCATTCCCGCGCTGTCGATCCCCAGCGCCCACTTCGACATCGCCCTGGCGATGGACGGCACGTTGCTGGTGGTCAACCCGGGACGGCGCTCAATCCAGTACCATTCGCTGCCCGACGGCGCGCTGCTTCGCTCGTGGGGGCAATCATCGAACGCCGTCGAGGGCTTCGGCGGCTGCTGCAACCCCACCGACATCGCGCTGCTGCCCGATGGGCGCGTGGTGACCTCCGAGAAGGGCATCCCGCGCGTGAAGGTGTACTCGTCCGAGGGTGAGCTGCTGTCGGTGGTCGCACCTCCCACGGCCTTTGACCCCCAGGCTGTGGGCATTGACCTTTCGATCGACGCGAACGGACGGATTGCCGTGCTCGACCCCGCCGAAAGTACCGTGCGTTTGTATGAGGAGACCCCGGCGGCGCCGCCTGAGCCGGCGCCGGGCACTGCTGCGACGGACGTGAGTGCGGAGGCGAATGCCCCCGCCCGGTCTGAGGAGGGACCGAGATGAGTTCGGACCGTCGAACCTTCTTCAAGTCGCTGGGGCGCGCAGCCGCGGGCCTGCTGCTGGGCGGCGGCACCGTCTGGCTGACCACGAAGGGCGACGCCCCATGCTGGGCGGGCGGCGCCTGCCGCACCTGCCCCAGGCTCGACACCTGCGACCTGCCCGAGGGCAAGCTCACCCGCGCTCAGCGCATGCCCCGGCGGACATGGGGAGACGCTGTCTGATGGCGACCGATGACGAGGGCCGAATCTCCCGGCGCAAGCTGATCACCGACGGCGCGCGTGCCGTCGGGCTATTTGCCGTGGCCGGCGGGCTGGGCACCGTGCTGGCATCCGAAGCGGAAGAGACCGTCTGGCAGATCGACCCGGACAAGTGCATCCAGTGCGGGAACTGCGCGACCGCGTGTGTGCTCGCGCCTTCAGCGGTCAAGTGCGTGCACGATATCGCCATCTGCGGGTTCTGCGACCTGTGCTTCGGGTACTTCGCTGAGCAGCGCCCGGGGGATACGGAGACCGCCGAGAACCTGCGCTGCCCCACCGACGCCATCATCCGCAATTTCGTCGAGAACCCCTACTACGAGTACATGATCGACGAGCCCAAGTGTATCGGCTGCGGCTCCTGTGTCGAGGGCTGCAACCAGTACGGGAACGGCTCCCTGATCCTGCAGGTGCGCCACGATCGCTGCAAGAACTGCAACGAGTGCGCCATCGCCGTGCAGTGCCCGGCGCAGGCCTTCGTGCGCGTGCCCGCCAGCGAGCCCTACCTGCTGCGCAGCGCGAAGCTGGAGGCTGAGGAGAAGACCACGCAGGTCGAGGTGAGCCCACCTGCCCGGAGTGTCGAGCCGGCGCAACCCGGCGGCGCGCCGCAGCCCGCCCGGCCGCTCTCGACGCCCGACGGCGTACCTCAGTCAGGGCCGCCCGAGGCGCCACCACCGACACGGCCGGCGCCCGCCTCCCAACCGGACGCCATTGAGGTGCCCGGCGGCCTGGGTGGTGGTGGTCTGCAGCCGGTGGCGCCCCCCGAGGCCACCGGCGGTCCCCCGCCATCACCTGACGCGGACGCCGGTAGTTCCGACAACCTGAGAACCATCCTCGGCGTGGATGAGCTATGAGCCGCCGCCTGATGCTGTTCATCATCCTGGCGGGGCTGATGCTGCCGGCGGTTGCGCTGGCGGCCGAGCGCTTCCCGCCGCCGGAATTCAGCTTCGACTATCAGTTCCCGCAGGTCACCGTCCCGCGTCCGCGAGGGCCGATCTTCGAGTGGATCGACGTCGCGGTGCTGGTGGTCACTCTGTGCCTGGCGACCTGGCTGGCCGTCTACCGCCGCGCGCGCCGCGAGCTGCTGGTCCTCACGGTGTTCTCGCTGCTGTACTTCGGCTTCTACCGCGCGGGCTGCGTGTGCGCGGTGGGCGCGATCCAGAACGTGACGCTGGCCATTGCCGACCCCGATTACGTGCTGCCGGTGACCGTAGGTCTGTTCTTCCTGCTGCCGCTGCTGTTCGCGCTGCTCTACGGACGGGTGTTCTGCGCGGCCGTATGTCCGCTGGGCGCGATCCAGGAGATCGTCGTGCTCCGGCCGCTGCGCGTCCCCATGTGGCTCGAGCGCGGCCTGGGGATGATCCCCTTCGTCTACCTGGGCGCCGCGGTGCTGTTCGCGTGGACCGGGACCGCCTTCCTGATCTGCAGATACGACCCGTTCGTCGCGTTCTTCCGCCTCGGCGGGCTGCCGCACCTCGTCATTGCAGGCGTGGTGCTGCTGCTGATCGGCGTGTTCATCGCCCGCCCCTACTGCCGCTACCTGTGCCCGCTGGGGGCGATCTTGCGCCTGCTGGCACCGCTGTCGGCGCGCCACGTTGAGCTCGCGAGCGATCATTGCATCAACTGTCATCTGTGCGCCGACGCCTGCCCGTACAATGCCATCCTGCCCCCGACCATCGTGGACCGCTCGCGCCCGCCCACGACCGGCCGCCGCACGCTGGCGGCGATCATCGCGATCATTCCGCTCATGCTCGGGCTGGGCGCGTGGCTGGGGTGGGAGGCCAGCGGCTACCTGGCGGGGCTCGATCCTCGGGTGGCGCTGGCGGCCCGCGTGTACGCCGAGCAGCAGGGCATCGCTGAGGGAACGACCGAGCAGTCCGAGGCGTTCTATGCCCAGGGCGAGGCCGTGGGAGGGTTGTACCGCGAGGGCGCCGAAATCAGGCATCGCTTCGAAGTCGGCAGCGCAGTGCTGGGCGGCTTCCTCGGGCTCATCATCGGCGCCCGCCTCGTAGCCGTCTCCCTGCGCCGCACTCGCACCACCTACCAGGTTGACCCGGCCGCGTGCGTGGCCTGCGGGCGCTGCTACGCATCGTGCCCGATCGAACTCGCGCGCGCAGCGGGCCGGACGGTCGAGCCGACGGAGAGTACGCCATGAGCCAGGACCTGCCCCGGGGCGACGGGCAGCCCGACGCCCTGCAACAACAGCATCCCGGACTCACGCGGGAGCTGAAGTACCTCATCGCCACCCGCGTGGCGCTGGTGGCGGCCATCTTCTGCGCGATGGTCCTGGCACTGATGGTGGCGAATCTGGTGCGCGCGCGGACGGCCGACCCGGCGGCCCCGGCGCAGATCGAGCTGCTCAAGGCGCAGATCAACCGCGAGGGACCCAACCCCGAGGTGATCGAGCGACTGCGCGCGCTGGACGAGCAGGTGCGGCGGGAGTACTTCAAGAGCCGCCGCTTCGCCGTCCTGGGCGTGTTCATGCTCATCGGCGGGGTCGCGGTGCTGCTGCTGGCCCTGCACCTGGTCTCTGTCTATGCGGCAACCGGCCCCGAACCTCACCCCGAGGTGGTCGAGGAGTCGGTGCTGGCATCGGCCATGAGCCGGCGCTCGGTGATCGCCATCGGCGTGCTCATGGGCGGATTGCTGGTCACCCTGGCGGTGCTGGCCCGCCACGACGCGGTCGCCGAGTACGTGGTCGCGGCCGAGAAGGCCGATCAGCAGGCCCGGGCAGAGGCGGAACGCCAGGCGCTGGTCGGCCCGCCCGGACCGCCGGGGCCACAGGGCGTATCAGGGCCGGCCGGAGCGCCGGGAACGCCGGGGAGTCCCGGGCCGCCCGGCCCTCCCGGCGCCAGCGGGCCCCAGGGCCCACCCGGACCGGCAGGGGCGCCCGGCCCCGCCGGACCGCCGGGGCCGCCGGGACCACCGGGACCGCCCGGAGCACCAGGATCCGGCGCGGCGACCGGCGCGGCCGAACCCACCGAGTTCGACCGCCGGTACGAGCGCAACTGGCCGCGCTTCCGCGGACCGCACGGCAATGGCATCGCGCCTGCAGGCAGCTACCCCGATTCGTGGGACGGCGCCGAGGGCCGCAATATCGCGTGGAAGGCGAGTATCCCGCTGCCCGGGCAGAGTTCGCCCATTGTGTGGGACGACCGGGTCTTCGTCTCGTGCGCGGATGCCGACACCCGCCAGGTCTGTGCGTATGACGCCGGGACCGGCACGCTGCTCTGGGCCCGGAGCGTAGTCAGCGACTTCAGCGCCGATGAAGAGCCGCCCGATACTGATGAGGACACCGGCTACGCCGCACCCACCATGGCCACCGACGGCGAGCGCGTGTTCGCGGCCTTCGCCAACGGCGATGTCGCCGCATTCACCTTCGAGGGCGACGAGTTGTGGGTACGCGCCATGGGCCCGATCGAGAACATGTACGGGCACGCGTCGTCGCCGGTAGTCTACGGCGACAAGCTGATCGTCCAGCTCGACCAGGGCGAGGCCGACGACGAGCTGTCGCGGCTGGTGGCCCTGGACGTGCGCAGCCGCAGGCGGGTGTGGGAGACCTCGCGCCCGGTGCCCAACTCGTGGACCACGCCCATCATCATCCCCGTGGGTGACGGCCATCAGATCGTGACCGCCGCCAACCCGTGGGTGATCGCCTACGACCCCGACAGCGGCGAGGAGATCTGGCGTGTCGATGTGCTGGGCGGCGACGTCGCGCCCTCCCCCATCTTCGCCGGTGGGATGGTCATCGTGTGCTCGGAGGCCACCGGGCTGGTGGCGATCCGCCCCGATGGGCACGGCGACGTCACCCAATCGCACGTGGTCTGGCGCGCCGCCGGTACCATGCCCGACGCCGCCAGCCCGGTCAGCGATGGCGCGCTGGTCTATGTCCTCGCCAGCTTCGGCTACCTGAGCGCCTTTCGCCTGGAGGACGGCGAGCCGGTCTGGGAGCAGCAGCTCGAGGGGGAGGGCAGCTTCTACGCCTCGCCGGTCGTGGTCGGTGACCGTCTCTACGTCCTCGGCGGCGATGGGGTCATGCACATCCTCGCCACCGGCAGCGAGTTCCGCGAGATCACCACCGCGAGCCTCGGCGAGAAGACCTCCGCCACCCCCGCTTTTGTCGATGGCGACATCTTCATCCGCACACAGCAGACCCTCTACAAGATCAGCGGTGAGGGCACCGGCGGTGGCGAGGGTGGCGACCAGCCTGTCGCCGACGATGACCGGAGCGGGGCGGATGTCGCTGAGCCGGAGGCCCCGACCGGGGCGGGCGCGGACGGAGGAGAGTTCACCTTCTGAGCACCGATGCGGCTGTGACCGGGTCGCTCGACCTGGAATATGTCGATCGTGTGGTGGAGGAGATCGGGCGCTCGCGTGATGCGGTCATTCCCATCCTGCAGGCGCTGCAGGCCCACTACCGCTATCTGCCGCCCGAAGCCCTGCGCCGCGTGTGTGCGATCACCGAGATCACCCCCGCGCAGATCAGCGGGGTCGCCAGCTTCTACACGCAGTTCCGCCACCATCCGGTCGGCGAGCACCTCATCCGTGTCTGTCACGGCACCGCCTGCCACGTCAAGGGCGCCGAGCAGGTCACCGAGGCCATCCGTCGCCACCTGGAGATCGGCCCCGAGGCCGACACCGACCCCAACGGGCTCTTCACCATCGAGCAGGTCGCCTGCCTGGGCTGCTGCACACTCGCTCCGGTGATGCAGATCGACGGGGTCACCTACGGCCACCTCACCGGCGACACCGTCGCCGATGCCATCGCCGACTTCCTGGAACTCAAACGCCGCGGCGTGCTGGCCCCGACCGCGCAGCCCATCGAAGGCCGCGCCGACGGGCTCGCCGAGATCCGTATCGGCATCGGCTCGTGCTGCATCGCGGGCGGCAGCATGGATGTGCGAGCCGCCCTCGAGCGCGCGGTCAACTATCTGGGTGCGCCCGCGGTGGTCAAGCCGGTCGGGTGCGTGGGCATGTGCCACCGCACGCCGCTGATCGAAGTGGTCATGCCCGGCCAGGAGCCGGCGCTCTACGCCCGGGTGCGCGCCGAGGACGCCGAGGGTATTGTGCGCCGACACTTCGAACCGCGTGGCCTGCGGCGCCTGCGCGCAACCGTCACCTCGGCGCTCGATCACCTACTCGATGACCGCACCTGGACGCCGGTCACGCGCTACGCGCTGGACGTGCGCGACGGTCCGGTCGGTGACTTCCTGGGCCGGCAGGTGCACATCGCCACCGAACACAGCGGCGGGCTGAACCCCTTCGACATTGACGAATACATCGAGAGCGGCGGCTTCACGGCGCTCCGGCGCGTGCTGGCGGAGATGACACCCCGGCAGGTCATCGATGAGATCAAGGCCTCGGGGCTGCGGGGGCGGGGCGGCGCGGGCTTCCCGACCGGCGCCAAGTGGCAGCTCGTGCACGACGCCCCCGGCGGCCCCAGGTACATCATCTGCAACGGCGACGAGGGCGACCCGGGCGCGTTCATGGACCGCATGATCCTCGAGTCCTACCCCTTCCGCGTGCTTGAGGGCATGCTCATCGGCGCCTACGCCACCGGCGCCCGCGAGGGCCTGCTCTACATCCGCGCGGAGTATCCGCTGGCCGTGCAGCGCCTGCGCAACGCCATCGCCGCCAGCGAGGAGCGCGGGCTGCTGGGCGAGGGAATCCTGGGCAGCGATCTCTCCCTGCACCTCACCGTCCGTGAAGGCGGCGGGGCGTTCGTGTGCGGTGAGGAGACCGCGCTCATCGAGTCCATCGAGGGTAACCGTGGTCACCCACGCCTGCGCCCTCCCTACCCGTCCGAGCACGGCCTGTGGGGGCGCCCAACCATCATCAACAACGTGGAGACGTGGGCGGTCGTGCCCTGGATCATGCGCGAAGGCGCCGGGCGCTACGCCGCGCTGGGCACTGAGCGATCACCGGGCACCAAGGTCTTCGCGCTGGCGGGCAAGGTGGCGCGCGGCGGGTTGATCGAAGTGCCGATGGGCATGACCATCCGCGAGATCGTTGAGGAAATCGGCGGCGGCGTGGCCGAGGGCCGCCGCTTCAAGGCCGTGCAGATCGGCGGGCCGTCGGGCGGTTGCATCCCGGCCGAGCTGACCGATACGCCGGTGGACTACGAGGCGCTCACGGGCGTAGGGGCGATCATGGGCTCGGGCGGCCTGGTGGTGCTCGATGACACCGACTGCATGGTTGACGTGGCGCGCTACTTCCTCGACTTCACGCAGCGCCAGTCGTGCGGCAAGTGCACCCCCTGCCGAATCGGGACGCGCCGCATGCTGGAGATCCTTGACCGCATCGCCACCGGCGAGGGGCGGGCGGCGGACATCGAGCGGCTGGAGACGCTGGGGCACATGATCAAGCGCTCCAGCCTGTGCGGCCTGGGGCAGACTGCGCCCAACCCGGTCCTCTCCACGCTGCGCTACTTCCGCGACGAGTACGAGGCGCACATCGAAGGGCGTTGCCCCGCGGGCCGGTGCCGCGCCCTGATACACTACGTGATTACCGACGAGTGCATCGGCTGCACCAAGTGCGCCCAGGCCTGTCCGACGGGCGCGATCCCGATGAGGCCGCTGGAGAAACACGAGATCATCGACGAGAAGTGCATCCGCTGCGGCACCTGCCGCAGTGTCTGTCCGGTCAACGCGATCGAAGTGCATTGATTATGCCGACGCTCACCATCGACGGACAAACTGTCAGCGTACCCGAGGGCGCCACCATCCTCGAGGCGGCACGCGCGGCGGGCATCGCCATCCCGACGCTGTGCTACCGCGAGGGCCTGCCGCCGCAAACTTCGTGCATGGTGTGCGTAGTGCGCGTGGATGGCGCGGACGGCTTCGTGCCTTCATGCGGCACAATCGCGCGCGAGGGCATGGTGGTCGAGAGCGAGACAGATGAGGTGCGCGCGGCCCGACGCATGGCGCTGGAGCTGTTGCTGTCCGATCATCTCGGCGACTGCCTCGGCCCGTGCCGGCTCGCCTGCCCGGCGGGACTGAACATCCCGCTGATGATCCGGCAGATCGTTGCCGGCGACCACGCCGGGGCGAGCCGCACAGTGCGCACACACATCGCGTTGCCATCAGTGCTCGGGCGCATCTGCCCCGCTCCCTGCGAGAGGGCTTGCCGACGTGGCTCACACGACGAAGCCGTTGCCATCCGCCTGCTCAAACGCTGGGTGGGTGACGAGGACCTGGCTCATGGCCGGTGGTGGCGGCCGGCGCCGGCGTCGCCCAGCGGCAGGCGCGTCGCCATCGTCGGCGCGGGCCCGGCCGGCCTCGCCGCGGCCTGGTGGCTACGGGCCGAGGGCCACGCAGTGGCAGTCTTCGACGAGCGCGACGGCCCGGGCGGAGGCATGCGCGAGATCGATCACGAGCGCCTGCCGCCCGAGGTGCTGGCGGCCGAGGCGCAGGTCATCCTCGACCTCGGCGTGGAGCTGCGCGCGGGGGTGCGCGTCGGGCGCGACATCGCGCTCAGTGACCTGCGCCGCGACTTCGACGCGGTGCTGCTTGCGGTCGGCGAGGTGGACGAGGCACTCGCGGCGGAGCTGGGCGTGCCCTTCGGCCGCCGGGGGCTGGAGGTCGATCGCGGCACTCACGAGAGCCCCATCGCGAACGTGTTCGTCGCCGGCTCGGCGCAGAGCCCGTCGAACCTGGCGGTGCGCTCGCTGGCCGGGGGGCACGAGGCCGCGGCGGCCATCTCACAGCGCCTCGCGGGTGCGCAGATCGTGCCCGCGAAGCGGCCCTTCAGCGTGACGATGGGCCGCATCGACCAGGGCACCGCGGCGCTGATGGCCGCCGACGCGAGCGATCGCCCGCGCACCGAACCCTCCGGTGGCGAGGTCGCCGGGTTCAATGACGAGGAGGCGGTGCGGGAGGGCCTGCGTTGCATGCACTGCGACTGTCGGGGACTTGACAAGTGTCTGCTGCGCCGGTATTCCATCGACCTCGGGGCGCAGGTCGGGGCCTTCGAGGGCGCCCGCCGCAGCTTCGAGCGCGACGCCACGCATCCGGCTATCATCTACGAGTCCGGCAAATGCATTGCCTGCGGGCTGTGCGTTCGCATTGCTGAGCGGCATCGCGAGGCCCTGGGGCTGACCTTCATCGGTCGCGGCTTCGACGTGCGCACGGCGGTGCCCTTCGGCGAGTCGCTGGCGCAGGGCCTGCGCGCGGCGGCGATCGAGTGCGCTCAGGCCTGCCCGACCGGCGCGATCGTGCTGCGCGAGGCGCGCGAGGAGGTGGCGGACGGCGATGGCTGACGACGGGAGCAGGCTGGTCGTCGAGCACGTGAGCAAGGTCTACGAGACGCCGACGGGCCCGAACACGGTGCTGGCGGATGTCTCGCTGCGCGCCGAGCCCGGCGAGACCGTGGCGATCCTCGGCCCCTCAGGCTCGGGCAAGAGCACGCTGCTGAACATCATCGGCTCGCTCGACCGGCCGACATCGGGCACGGTGCGGCTGGGCGAGATCGAGGTGACCGCGCTCGAGGGCGCGGCGCTGGCGGAGTTCCGCGCGCGCGCGGTCGGCTTCGTTTTCCAGGACCACCATCTCCTGCCTCAGCTCACGGCGGTTGAGAACGTGGCGCTGCCGGCGTTGGCTGCGGGCGCCGCCGGTGACGCCCGCCAGCGCGCGCGGCGACTTCTCGAGCACATGGGCGTTGGAGAGCGCGCCGACGCCTTCCCCGCAAGGCTCTCCGGCGGCGAGCGGCAACGGGTGGCGGCGGCGCGTGCGCTCATCAACGGCGCGCGACTGCTGCTGTGCGACGAGCCCACGGGCAACCTCGACCGCGACAGCGGTCTGCGCCTGATACAATTGCTGCGCGAGCTGGCCGCCGACGGCGTGACGGTGCTCATGGTCACGCACAACACCGAGCAGGCGGCGATGCTCGGCCGTGGGCTGGCGCTGCGCGAGGGGAAGCTGGAGCCGTGGAGGGGGGCGGGGGAGGCGGGCGCATGAGCCTCGCACGCCTGGTCCTGCGCAGCCTTGCGCACTACCGGCGCACCGGCCTGGTGGTTGTCGTGGGCCTGACGGTCGCCGCCTCGGTCATCGTCGGCTCGCTCGTGATCGGCGACTCCATCCGCGGTTCGCTGCGGCGGACGGCGCTCGCGCGACTGGGGTACATCTTCGACGCGGTGACCTCACCGCGCTTCTTTCGTGCCGACCTGGCGGACGAGGCGGACTTGTGGGGCATTGTCGAGCCGCTGGTGAGGCTCGATGGCTCGGCGCGGGAGCAGTCGAGTGACGCGGTGGTCGCGAACGTCTCGGTCATCGGCATCGATGGCGACTTCTGGCGGCTCTTCCCCGACACCTCGGCGCCATCGCTGCCTCCGCGTTCATGCGCGGTGAATGAGTCGCTGGCGGCGGACGCGGGGGTATCGGCGGGTGGCACGCTGCTGGTCACCGTCGCGCGCGCGGGCGACGTCGCCGCCGATGCTCTCTTTGCGCGCCGCGAGCGCGAGGACACGCTGACCACGCTGCGCGTGACCGTCGAGGCGGTGCTGCCCGACCTGGGCGTCGGCGGCTTCCGGCTCGACGGCTCGGCGCAGAACCCGCGCACCGTCTTCGTGAACCGCGAGTGGCTGGCCGCGCAGATCGATCAACCGGGCGCGGCCAACACGCTGGTACTCGCGCCCAGGCCCGGTCCGCACGGCTACCCGCCGCTCGAGCGGCTGCAGCGCACCGACGTCTTCGGCCCGATCTCTGACCCGGCGGGACTCGCGCGAGGCATGACGCTCGACGACCACGGCCTTTATCTGCGCGTGCGGCCGCGTGATGTGCTGCTGATGAGCGATGCGATCACGCTCACGGATGCGCAGACACGCGCCGCCATCTCGGCCGCACACGACCTCGGTGCCACGGTCGGGCTCACCTCAGTCTACCTCGCCGACACCATCGCCTCGGCGGAGGGTGATCCGCGCTCCATCGCCTACGCCGTCGTGGCGGGTCTCGACAGCGGCGACGATCTCCCGCTGGTCGAGGGGGAGCCGCGCCTGGGGGCAGATGACCTCATCCTCAACGCGTGGGCGGCACGCGACCTCGGTGCGCAGATCGGCGAGCGTTTCATCATCACCTGGCGTGTGAGCACGCCGTCCGGCTACGAGGAGCGGTCGGCGGAGGTCACGCTGCGCGCGGTCGCAGAGATGAGCGGGCGGGGCGCAGATCCGGACCTTGTACCCGAGTTCGAAGGTATCACCGGCGCAGAGGAGATCGGCGACTGGGACCCGACCTTCCCCATCGACCTGTCGCGCATCACCGATCGCGACGAGCAGTACTGGGACCGCTACCGCGCCGCTCCGAAGGCGTTCGTCGGCCCTGAACTGCTCAGGCGCATGTGGCAGGGGGCGGGCGACTTCGCGCCCTGGGTCACGTCGGCTGCGGTGCGGCCGCCCGAGGGCGCCGACACCGCAGCCTTCGCGCGGGACTTCACGCGCGCGCTTCTCAGCGCACTCAAGCCCGAGGACGCGGGCATGCGCATCGTGCCGGTGCGCGAGCAGGCTCTCGCGGCCAGCGAGGGCACCTCGGACTTCGCCGGCCTCTTCCTGGGCATGAGCATGTTCCTGGTGTTCGCCGGGGCGGGCCTTGCGGGCACGCTCATGCGCCTGTCCGCCGAGCGCCGCGCCTCGCAGGCGGGCATCATGCTCGCCACCGGATTCCCCTCACGTGCGGTGAGTCGGACCATCGCGGCCGAGGGTGTGCTGCTGTCGCTGATCGGTGCGGGCATGGGCACGCCGCTGGGCATCCTCTACGCCCATGCGGTCATCGGCGCGCTGACCACCTGGTGGCGCGGCGCGCTGGGCGACACGCCCGCATTGTGGGTGTTCGCGTATCCGGCGACCATCATCGAGGGCGCGCTGGCCGCGCTGGTGGTGGGCGTCGTCGCCACCTGGTGGGGCGCGCGCGCACTGGGTGGCCGACCCGTGCTGGAGCTGCTGCGCGGGTGGCAGGCTGCGGGCGCCGAGCCCGAGGCGAACCGACGCTGGGTGCGCCCGGCGCTGGTCGCGCTGCTCGTGGCGGCCGGCGGCCTGACCGTCGCCGCACTCGTGAGCGATGCCGTCCCGGCGCAAGGTGCGTTCTTCGGCATCGGCGCCTTGCTGCTGCTGGCGGCCCTGGCGGCCATGCACCTGGCTCTGCAGCGCGCGGTCGGGATGCCCGATGCTCCCCGCTCGCTCGGGCGCCTGGCGATGCGCAGCGCCGCCGCCAACCGCGGGCGCAGCCTGCTGCTGGCGGGCCTGCTGGCCGCCGCGACCTTCGTCATCGTCACCGTCGCGGCCAACTCCATCGACTTCTCCGGCATCGACGTCCACGACCGCGCCTCCGGGACCGGCGGCTTCTCACTGCTCGCCACCTCATCGGTGCCGCTGCGCTTCGACCCGGCAACGCGAGAGGGCCGGGATAACCTGGGCTTCCTGCCCGCCGAGCAGGAGGTGCTGGAGGGCGTCGAGATCATCTCGCTCATGCGCAGCCCCGGCGAGGACATCTCATGCCTCAATATCGCCCGCCCCACTCACCCGCGACTGCTCGGCATCGGCAGGGCCATGGTGGAGCGCGACGGCTTCCGCGTCGTCACCGCCGACGAGCCGCCCGGCGGTAACCCGTGGCGTCTGCTCGGCGAAGAAGATTCCGAGGACGGTGTGCCCGCCTTCGGCGACCAGGCCAGTGTCACGTGGCAGCTCCACTCCGGGCTCGGCAGGCGCTATGCCATCCCGACACCCGCAGGCGAGGTGCAGTTGCGCTTCGTCGGTCTGCTGGCGGGCAGCATCTTTCAGAGCGATCTGCTCGTCTCGGAGGCCGAGCTGCGCCGGCTCTACCCGCAGGTCGGGGGCCCCAGCTTCTTCCTGATCGACGCGCCCGCGGGCCGCGAGGAGGCGGTTGCCGGTGCGCTGCGTTCGGCGCTGGGGGAGATGGGGGTGCAGGTGCGCTCCACGCGCGAGGTGCTCAATGAGTTCATCAGCGTGCAGAACACCTACCTGATGATGTTCCTGGCGCTGGGCGGGCTGGGCCTGGTGCTGGGCACCATCGGCCTGGTGGCGGTGATCGTGCGCAGCGCCTTCGAGCGCCGCGGGGAGTTCGCTCTGATGCTCGCCACCGGCTTCGCGCGCGTGCATCTGACGCGACTGCTGGTCATCGAGAACGCGGGGCTGCTGGTGACCGGGATGCTGGCGGGTACGCTGACCGCGCTGGTCGCAGTTGCGCCGCACCTGACTTCGGCGCAGGCGAAGGTCAACTGGAGCGCGCTGGTGGCGGTGCTGGCGGCCATCCTGGTGGTCGGCCTGGCGGCCTGTGTGGTGGGTGCGCGCGCCGCCGTGCGCGGGCGTCTCATAGATGCATTGAGGACGGAGTGAGTGGCATGAGACGGTGGACGATCAGCCTGGTCATCATGCTGGCCGTCATCGGTGCAACGGTCACGAGCGCGCAGACCGGTGGCGACTGGCCGACCTTCCGCGGCAAGGCCCAGAACACCGGCGTGGCGCACTCACCGCTGGCCGCGAACCTTGCGCTTAAGTGGACCTACGAGACCGGTGGATCGATCGAGGCCACCGCGGCGATCGTCGGCGACACCGTCTACGTCGGCACCATGACCGGCGCACTGCACGCCATCAACCTGTCCACCGGCCGGATGAGGTGGAAGTTCGTCACCGGCGGCAGCGGCATCTCCGCCGCGCCGCTGGTGCACGGGCACACGGT
Source organism: uncultured Armatimonadia bacterium (assembly GCA_964617715.1). Lineage (GTDB taxonomy): Bacteria > Armatimonadota > Zipacnadia > Zipacnadales > UBA5352 > JALGVA01. Next base: position 16,597 of record CAZTZN010000049.1, read on the forward strand.
CTACGTCGGCGACGAAGGTGGTGCCTTCTACGCCATCAACACCGCCAACGGCGCCCTGCGCTGGAAGTTCACCACGGGCGACAAGATCGCTTCCGGGGCCATCTTCGTCGCCGACTCGGTGCTCTTCGGCTCTTACGACAATCACCTCTACCGCCTGCGCGCGAGCGACGGCGCGAAGCTGTGGTCGTTTGAGGCCGACGCCCAGGTGCACTGCACCCCGTGCGAGGCCGGCGGGCTGGTCATGATAGCGGGCTGCGACGGCCTGTTGCGCATCATCGACCTGGGGACCGGCCGACAGGTACGCGCGGCGACGCTGGGCGGCAACTTCGCGGCCGCCGCAGCCTATGCCTCGGGCGCGGTCTACGTCGGCGGCCTGGAGGGGAAGTACTACGCGGTCCGGCTGTCCGACGCGGCGGTCCTGTGGCAGCATGAGGAGCCATCGCGCACCTCGGGCATCTACGCTTCCGCCGCGGTCATCGGCGACGCCGTGGTCTTCGCCTCGCGCAGCAACAACGTCTTCCGCGTGGACCGCGCGAGCGGGGAGGTCGAGTGGACCTTCAGCACGCGCAGCGACATCGACTCGTCGCCGGTCATCAACGGCGACCACGTGTTCTTCGGCTCATCCGACGGGAACATCTACCGCATCGCCCTGTCGAACGGCCGGCAGGTCTGGAGCTTCCACACAGGGGCGGCCATCAGCGCCTCGCCCGCCGTGGGCCAGCGCCGCCTGGTCATCGGCGCCGCCGATGGCGCCGTCTACTGCTTCGGATAGCGCCCGCAGGGCGCGGCGACCATCGCGCGGACACAGCTCGAAAACTGGAGGTTGCTCATGCGCTTGATCAGGCTCATCACCGTCGTGATCGCCGCCACACTCGCGACCGGGGCCTTCGCGGCCGACTGGCCCCACTGGCGTGGCCCCGACCGCAACGGCATCGCGCCTGACACCGGTATCAACAAGGACTGGAACGCTCGCCCCCCGCAGGTGCTGTGGCAGACGCCCATGCACGACGACGGCTACGCCGGCCCCTCGGTTGCCGACGGTAAGGTCTTCATCATTGACCACGATGGCGCCGATGACGTGGTTCGGGCTATTCACCTTGAGACCGGCCAGGATCTCTGGCAGGCGCGCTACCCCGACCTCGCCAAGGCCAACTATGGTTTCTCGCGCGCTACCCCCGTCTACGACAGCGGCCACATCTACACCATCAGCTACCTCGGTCAGGTGCATTGTCTCGACGCCAACACCGGCGAGATCGTGTGGAAGCTGGACATGCGCCGGCAGTTCGAGGGCGTCGTCCCCCAGTGGGGCTACTCGATGTCCGCGCTCATCGACGGCGACCGTGTCATCGTGGTCCCCGGCGGCCCGAACGCCTGCGTGGCCGCTCTGAGCAAGGCGACCGGTGAGGTGATCTGGACCGGCGGCGGCGGTGACATCCCCGGCTACGCCACGCCGGTGAAGGCCACCATCCAGGGCATCGAGCAGTACGTGGTATTCGCGGGCAAGGCGCTCATCGGGGTGCGCGCCGCCGACGGGCAACTGCTCTGGCGGGTACCCTGGGAGACCAGCTACGATGTCAACGCCGCCACGCCGATCATCTCAGGGAACGCGATCTTCATCACCAGCAACTACAAGCGCGGCTGTGCGGTGGTCAGCATCGAAGCCGACGGCCCCCGCATCGTCTGGGAGAACAAGAACATGGCGTCGCACATCAACACTTCGGTCTTCTACAACGGACTCATGTACGGGCCGAGCAATCCCAACCTGCTGTGTCTGAACCCGAGCAACGGGCAGATCATGTGGGCGCAAAGCGGCTTCGAGCGCGGCGGGCTCGTCGGCGTCGATGGCGTGCTCATCGCCATGGCCGGCGCTACCGGCGACGTGGTGATGGTCGAGGCCACGCCGGAACGCTACCATGAACTGGGGCGGATCCGACCGCTGGGCGGTCAGAGCTGGACGGCGCCGATCATCGCCAACGGCCGCCTGATCATCCGTAACAAGCAGGCGCTGGCCTGCCTCGATATCATGTAGCCGCCGGCTGTCAGCTCCCAGCCAGTGGCAACAGCGACGAGATAGCGGCGACAGCGCCCGGAATGTCCGGGCGCTGTCTGCATTCCAATGTATGTCAAGGCATAATGTACATGGACGCATTTTGTTCGTGATTATCATACAACTGAGCGCCCTCTGTGAGCAACCTGTGCGATGGCGGGACAGGTCGCCATGGCCCCATGAGGAATATACAACTTGCAGTATCCGGGCTTGGGATGACCGGCGGCTTATGGGGAGTCACCGGGACGATTGTACCTGCTACCTGCGGAGATATCACTCCCGCGAGCACCAGCACGTGCTCGTGAGGGTGCGTCATGTCCCGCTCCCCATGCACCCGCGCGGCACCGGCACCGGCAATCGCAGCAGGTTGGACCAACGGGAGTGATGGTGAAATGAGACGCATTGCACTGATCACAGCGGTTCTGTCCGCTCTCGCCTACTCGTCGATGGCGTGGGCGCAGGCCCCACCGGCGCCGTTCTTCAACGGCTTTGAGACCGACACCAGCGGGTGGTTCGACTACGGGGGCACGGTCACCCGTGTGCCCTCCGGCACCGGCGGCATTGCCTCCGCAGACGGCTCCTACCATGCGGAAGTCATCGGCACCGACTTCACACGCTGGGGCGGCTACAGCGCGGTCTGGCCCGATGGTGGCTACGTAACGGAACTGGACATCTACCTCGACGTTACCTACGCCTGGGACAATGATACCCGCTTCGACTGGACGTCGGCGATCTGCAATGCCACGGGCGATCACCGGCGCGATTTCGTGTTCAACGCAGGTTTCTACAACGACTTGAGCGCGCCTGGGTTCGTGGTCTCTGCCAGCAACACTGCGGGACGCAGCGATGCCTACCCCAAGAACCCGGATCGCAATCCGGTGACCATCACGAACTCTGGCTGGTACACCTTCCGCCACAGCTTCTACGACGCCGGCAGCGGCGTTCTGGCCGTCGATATGAGCATCTGGGATTCCGGCGGTAACAACATCGGCGCCTGGACGCTGAGCGATCCGACCGACATCATCGGCAGCACCGTCGGCGGGAACCGCTACGGCTGGTTCGCCACCAACGAGTTCGGCGCCCTCGCCATCGACAACAGCTACCGCAGTGGCGTCGCCGACGCCGAGACGCCCGAGCCGGCCACGTGGGTCCTGCTCGCCGCGACCGGTTTCGCGGGCATCATCCGCCGGCGGAGGAAGTAGGCGACCGGCCGCATCCTGACGCGCATGACAGCTCCCGCCGGCCTCGGCGGGAGCTGTCGTTCGTTCAGCAGGCAGGACGGCGGGCGCTCACTCTCCGTGCTGCAGCGTCGCGCGGTGGAGCATGCGCGGCGCGCGCAGGTCGCCCTCGAAGTATTCGGTCCCGCTCCCGTGCCCGCCGAAGACCATTGGACCGACCGCGGGCGGGCGCCGCCTGCCAGCCCTCGTCCCGAGCCGGGCAGGTTTGCGACCCGAGCACCGCGGCGATGATGACACCGAGAAGCGTAAGCGGCATCTGATGGCGGCTCATGGTGCACCTCCTGGAGTTGGCCTGAGGGCAGTAGGGATAGTGCGCCGCCGCAAGCGCGGCAGGATTTGGTTCCGACGAGGCAGAAGGTCGAGTGCGGAGACGCCGTGTGTTCCCCCGAGGTGGACGCCATGCGGAGGCTGTTGTCAGCGATCATACCACTTGCCTGGATGCTGCCCCTGAGCGGCCATGCTCAGCCGGCGACGCTGGCGGAGCTGCAGGCCGCCAACCAGCCGGTGGTGTCTGACGCCTCACCGGTGACGATCGTCGCCGACGGCCGGCCCGCCGCCACCATCGTCGTGCGTGACTACCCTACGAAGGAGCTGCTCTTCGCGGTACAGACGCTGCGCGAGTATGTGCGGCAGATCACCGGCGCGGTGCTGCCGGTGGTCACCGCCGCCGAGGAGGTGACGGGCAATCGCATCCTGCTCGGGCTATCCGACGCCTGCCGCGAGGCCGGCCGGACGCCGCCCCGCGACCTCGCCGATGACGGTTACGTCATCTGCGCCACAGGCAACGATCTGGCCATCGTCGGCGGCAGCGACCGCGGCACCGTCAACGGCGTTACGGGCCTGCTCGATGATCACCTGGGCGTGCGCTGGTACGTGCCCAATGATCCACTCGGGACGGTCGTGCCCCGGATGAGCACCATCACCCTCGCGGGCATCAGCGAGACTCGGGAACCCAGCTTCCCCATGCGCTGGATCGGCCGCGGCTCCGACTGGGCCATCTACAACCGCCAGAGCTGCAGCGGCCGGTCGCTGGAGGCCAGCTTCGCCATCGAGCCGGGCATCTACCACACTCAGGCCTCGCTGCTGCCCCACGAGGACTACTACCCGGAGCACCCGGAGTGGTTCGCGCTGATCAATGGCCGACGCTCGACCGACCGCGGCTGCAAGCTGTGCTACTCGAATGAGGACGCGGCCGCCGCGGTGGCCGAGAACATGGCCCGACTGCTCGACCGCGACCCCGGCATCGACCTGGTCTCGTTCTCCCCCACCGATGGGCACAAGTGGTGTGGGTGCCGGTTCTGCCGCGCGCTCGACGAGAGCGGCGTGCCCAGGGACCAGCGCATGTCGCGGCGCAGCCTGGTCTTCTACAACCGGCTCGCCGCCAACCTGCGCGAGACCCATCCGGACGCGCATATGCTCGTGGGCGCCTACAACGTCTACACCTGGCCGCCCCGGGATCGCTCGATGGTGGCGGACCCGATGCTGTCGGTAGTGATCACCCATTACGATGACTATTGCCTGGCGCACCCGATGGCCGACTCCACCTGCCCGCGCAACGCGCGGTTCAGGGAGTTGCTACGAGCATGGGACCGGCTGGGCACCAGAGTCTGCTACTACGAGTACTACTGGAAGGTGAGCTGGTTCGACGCCCCCTGGCCGATCGTGCACTCCATCGCACGCGACATTCCGTGGATCAAGCGACGCGGCGATCTCGGACTGTACTCACAGTTCCGCACCTCCAACGCCTGGACACTCTACCCCAACTACTGGATCGCCGCGCGCCTGCTCTGGGATCATACCGCCGACGTCGCCACGCTCTTCGACGAGATGTGCCGGGACCTCTACGGCCCGGCGGGGGATGCCGTGCGGCAGTACTACCGGGTGATGGAAGACGCGATGGCCTCCACCGATCAGCACTTCGCCGGAGCGATCACCCGGCACGGACAGTATGTTTTCACCGATCAGGTGCTCGCGCAGATGCGTCGAAGCCTGCGCGAAGCTCGGGCGGCTACGGACGACCCGACCATCCTCGCCCGGCTGGCCAAGCTTGAGCTTTCCCGGAGATACACGCATCGGTTGATGACCTTCATCGCACTGAAGGACTCAAAGAACCCGCGGGAGCAGAGACAGGCCCTGGCGATTCTGGAGGAGCTGGTGGCGGAAGTGCGCACCGATCGCGCCACATGGAACGGGATCGTCAGCAGCAACGTAGTCGCCGAGGGACGGTTCCTGAGCCGGGAGCTGACGCGCATGCGCCAGCGGGTCGGCGGCGCCACGCACCACTGACAGGAGAGCACCTCATGAAGGGCGAGCGTTTCGAGATCACCCGGCGCCCCGACCGGTTCGTCGCGGGCGAGTACGTCACGATTTGCTTCCGCTACGTCGTGGGCGCAGGCGGCCTGTCCGAGGGCTGTCGCCTGAAGCTCGGCCTTCCCTCGGCGGGCTGGGGCGAGCCGCTGGTCAACCACAAGCGCTGGTGGGACCTCGACCCGACGGATCCGCGCAGGTGGCTGCACTACAAGCGCCTCAACACCACCTTCGAGCTGCGCACCAGGGGCGCCGCCTTCCTCGAGCCCTACGCCCGCCACGAGCAGCGCCCGGGGGACGACCGCTGCATCCAGCGCTGGTGGATCACCTTCACCGTCATCGGCGGCGACTTCGCGCCCGGCGACGAGATCGTCATCACCTACGGCGACACCACGTGGGGCGAGGCGGGCGCCCGGGTGCAGCCGGTGGTGGAGCCCCGCGGTGATTTCTCGCTCTTCATCCAGAGTCCCGACGGCGCGGTGCGTGAGGTCGAGGGCTCACCTGTCCGGATCGAGGTGGTGGCCGGCCCTCCCGGCCACCTGCTGCTGCGCCTGCCGACCATCTCCACGCCCGACGAGCGGCCCGCGCCGCGTGCTTATGTCATGGACCGGTGCGGCAACCCGGTGCGTGGCGAGGTTCCCTCCGTCGCTACGCGCGTCGAGGTCATGGGCGACGTGCTGCGACCGATCGCGGATGCGCCGGGGATGAGCGTCGAGACGCAGCCCTCCATCGTGCAGGATGACCCGGCCGAGCGCGTCTTCTGGGGCGACATACACGGGAAGACCGGCTTCTCGGGCGACGGCCTGGCGCCCATCGACGAGTACATCCGCTACGCCCGCGACGTCGCCGGCGCCGACTTCACCTGCGTCACCGATCACTCCGGCTGCAACCGCGAGTCGTGGATCACCACGCAGGAGAAGGCGGTCGAGTACACGCAGGACGGATGCTTCGTGGCGCTTAAGGGCTTCGAGTACTCATACGCACACGGGCACCGCAACGTCTACTTCGACAACCACGAGATCGAGGATGTGTGGCCGGACGAGCGGCTGGACCTCGACCTCGCTCCCGATGGCACGCGCCCGTTCTTCGAGTACCTGCGCACTCGACGCCATGAGCTGGTGAGTATCCCGCATCACACGCTGGTGTGGACCGACTGGGAAGTCTACGACCAGGAGCTGGAGCCCGTGTGCGAGGTCTACTCGATGTGGGGCTGCTCGGAACGGCCCATCGGCGCGGGCAACCCGCTGTGGGATAAGTCGTGCATCCCCGGCGGCGGGGCACAGGCGGGGCTGGCACGCGGCTACCGTTTCGGCTTCATCGCCGCCAGCGACACACACTCGGGTTTCCCCGGCCGCCAGCACCCGGACCGCTACGGCTTCTGCTTCAGCTACAAGTCGGGGCTGGCGGCCATCCGCGCGCCCGAGCTGACCGCGAAGGCGATCATCCACGCGCTGAAAGCGCGCAACTGCTACGCCACCACCGGTGCGCGCATCTACCTGGAGTTCGCGGTGAACGGGCAGCGCATGGGCAGCGAGATCGGCGCCGAGGCGCTGGACCGCCCGCGGCACATCACCGGCCGCATCGTCGGGACGGCGCCCATCCGCCGCGTCGATCTGGTGCGCAACAACGAGGACCTGGTAACGCTGACACCCGACACCGACGACCTGCCCATCGACCTCGAAGACAGCCGGCCGATCGACGCCGGCCCCGCATGGTACTATCTGCGGGTCTGGCAGGCGGACGGCGAGATGGCGTGGTCCAGCCCGGTGTGGATCGGGTAGCCGCAAGTCGCAGGTCACAAGCGACGGCAGCGGCATCCGCGGCCAGGTGGCACGGACACTGCCACCCGTGCGCCGTTGCCGACCGCTGATAGCCGACCGCTGGCAGCCGACCGCTGACCGCTATATCACCCACACTACCGCCGACTCGCATGGCCCGAACGTCATATCGATCGCGGCGCCGTCGCCGTCTCCCCGCACCGGCACCGGGAAGCCCCCCTGCACACTCACGTCCGTGGCGGCCTGTGCCGTGAAGTTCATGCGCACCGTGTCGCTACGCGCCTCGTCGGGGCTCGGCGCGAACAGGTAGCGTTCACCGTCGTCCGCGACGCGCGTTATGACCTCGAAGCCGGCGTTTTGCAGGGGATGTACTTCCTCGCCCTGTGCGAACGCAAGGGCCGACAGCAGGACGAGCACGAGTGCGGCCTGACCGAGACGAGACATCACGATCACCTCTGGAATGACACAGGCCAGTTCGCCCGGCGGGTGAGACGGATCTGCGCGACGAAGCTGGCTCTACGGGGAAGGTCTCGCCGCGCTCGGCGGGGCATTGACTCGGTATTGCAACGACCGCTCGCACGGAGGCGCCTCAACGATGAACGGTCACCGGCTTACGACCTTCTGCGCACTCGCTGCCGCAGTGTTGCTGACGGCGATCCCGGCCTCATGCCAGCTCCCGGAGACCGCCGCGCAGTGGATCTGGTACCCTGAGTCGGCCACATGGGACGCGCGCGAGCAGAGCCGCTGGTTCCGCCATCAGTTCGACCTGCCCGCCGCGCCCGAGCGCGCCGAGCTGTGGCTGATGGTTGATGACCGGCAGACGCTGTGGGTCAACGGCCAGGGCCCGCTGGAGCCAACCGAGCGCGATGGCTCCGCGTTACTCTACCCGCTGACCGACCTGCTGGCGCCGGGGAGCAACCTGATTGCGGTGCAGGCGTACAACGCCACCAGCGTGGCGGGGGTCATCGCCCGGCTGACCGTGCTCATGCCGGACGGACGTGAGCTGGTGGTGACCTCCGATGAGTCGTGGCGCGTCTCGCGCGCCGGGCCTGAGGGCTGGAACCTCCCGGGCTTCGACGACAACGGCTGGGAGCAGGCGCAGGTGGTGGGGAACGCCTTCGCGCTGCCCTGGGTAGACTACGCCACCTTCTCGAACACCCACTTCGTGACCGACGAGGAGCGGGAGACCTGGGCGCGGGCGCGCGCGGCGCTGATGGCCCCGCCCGAGCAGTTCGCCGACGACCCGCCCATCGAGGTGCGGGCTACCTGGCGCAACGGCTCCGCAGTCGCGATCATCAACGGCGAGGCGCAGCCGCTGGTGTTCTACCGCGGGGTCATCGACCTGTTCACGGAACACGGGCGTCGGCAGGTCGCGAACTTCCGTGATGCGGGCGTGCACCTCTACTGCACCTCCGTGCGCATTGACAGGCTGTGGAGCGGCCCGGGCGAGTACGACTTCTCCGCGCTGGACGAGCTGGTGCGCATGTATACCAGGATCGACCCGGACGCCTACCTGTTCGTCATGGTGCGGCTGGTTC
>CAZTZN010000050.1:0-7555 GCA_964617715.1 uncultured Armatimonadia bacterium
CGGGCAAGATCCTCGACATCAACGCCTGCGAGATCCGTTACAATTCCGAGTGGCTCGATGAGCTGGGCAGCGACGGGTTGATCAAGCTGGCCTCCCGCTACACGGTCGCGCGCATGCTTGAGCGCGACGACTTCTCCAAGCGCCTGGCCGCCGGGACGCCCATCTCCATCGTCGAGTTCCTCTACCCGCTGGTGCAGGCCTACGACTCGGTCGCGGTCGAGGCCGATGTCGAGGTCGGCGGCACCGATCAGCTCTTCAACTTCCTGGTCGCGCGCGACGTCATGCGCTCCTACGGCATGGAGCCGCAGGTCGCCGCGACGTGGACCCTGCTGGTGGGCACCGACGGGGCCGAGAAGATGAGCAAGTCGCTGGGCAACTACGTCGGCATCAGCGAAGCGCCCGCGGAGATGTTCGGCAAGCTCATGTCGATCCCTGATGACCTCCTGCCGCACTACTACGCGCTACTCACCGATGAGGGCTTCCACGGCGCCGAGCGCATCGACCGGCAGATCCACTCGGGCGAGCTTCATCCCATGGAGGCCAAGAAGCGACTCGCGCGCATCATCGTCGAGCGCTACCACGATGCCGAGGCCGCCGAGCGGGCCCGGGCGGAGTTCGAGGCCGTCTTCTCCCGAGGCGAGCTGCCCACTGAGATGCCCGAGTACCATGTGCCCGCAAGCGACCTTGAGGACGGGCGCGTGTGGATCGTGAAGCTGGTGACCGGATCCGGGGGCGCCTCCTCCAACTCGGAGGCGCGCCGGCTCGTCCGCGGCGGCGGTGTGAGACTCAACGATGAGCGCATCGACGACGAGACCGCCAACGTCGCGGTCAACACCGGCGATGTCTTGCAGGTGGGCAAGCGTCACTTCGCGAAGTTGGTAGTGAGCCGGTAGACGCGGCCGTGAGCCGCGACAATGCGAGGAGGGGTTCTTCCATGGCGAATGATGACGCTGGGACGCGCGACGCCTTGGCGCTGCTGATGGCCATCATCGTGGGCGCGGTAGTGGGCGCGGTCACCGCACTGCTGCTCGCCCCCAAGTCCGGACAGGAGCTGCGCGGAGACCTGTCCGGCGCGGCGCTACGCGCCCGGGAACGCGCCGAAGAGATGAAGGATCGGATGGCCGCGAAGTACGAGAGCCTGCGCGCGCAGGTCGAGGAGCACATCAAGAGCCACGCGGACGATGCCGCCGAGGCCACCGAGGAGCTGGCCGAGGACGTGCAGGTCAACCTCGAAGAGGCCTGAGCGCCGCACACACCCGAACTCAGTCAGGGCCCGGCCACGACGGCCAGGCCCTGCGTGTCTGCGCGGATATCGGCCAGCAACTGCCGGCGGCCAACCACGCCAACGGCGACGAGCGCCCCCCCGAAGCAGGTCCGCGGCGCCGACCGGCCGCCTCTCCCCCACGTCGTCGCCGTTCGCCTGCCCTACCGCGCCAGCACCGGCACGTCCAGCTCCCCCTCGACGTAGCGCCCCAGATCTCCGGGCATAAGCGTCAGCGTGTCCGAACGATGCAGCGCCTCGCCCAGCGGATCAGGCGCATCGGCCGCCGTCGAGAGCGCCGCCTCCGGCGCGAGCCGATTGTGCGCCGTGACGCCATCGCCATCGGCGCGCAGCTCCCACGCCGTCAGCCACTCGGACCACTCGAGCAGCTCGCCCGGCCCGCCCAGCATCTCGGCCTCGACCAGCAGCAGCACATCCACCGGCGCATCGTCCGGCGCGAGCCCCTCGCCGCCGAACATGACCACGTGCAGCCGCAGCTCATCGTCATCGCCGAAGGCCAGCAGCATGTCGGCCGGCGCGGGCCCCCCATCGGCAGCGACCGGCAGCGCGATCACCCCCACCGCCAGCTCGCCGTAGCTCACCGCGACGGCCTGGCCCGGCCGCAGCCGCACCGGCGCGCCCGCCCAGTCCACGTTGCCCACGCGCACCGCCGCGATCTCCTCACGCGGCCCGAAGAGCACCCGCGGCTCGCACATGTACTCGGGGTCGGCCGCGAACTTCTCCCGCTCACCCTCGCGTAGCTCGTAGTGCAGCCGACCCACTACGCGGCCGCCTCGCTGGCGGCCGGCGAACACCGCACATGGCCGATGGCTGTAGGTCTCATCGGGCGCGACCACCACCGAGCACCGCGGATGTTCGGTGTCCCGCACCAGCACCACGCAGGGCGGCGGTGAGTGCCCGCCGCAGCGCGTCATCGATTGCGACGCCAGGCTGAAGCCGGGTCGCACCACGTTCGAGCGCCGCGAGCCCAGCGAGATCGTGCGGTCCTCGATCTCGCCCCGCTCCCAGCCCGCGGCCAGTGCGCGCACCCCTGCCGGCGGCACGTAGTCGAAGAGCGTCGAGTTCACCGGCAGCAGGCGCGGATGCTCCGCTCGCATGCCCTCGTGTCGGCGCAGCCGCGTGCCCAGCTTGATGTGCGCACACTCCGAGGTCAGGCCGCTGCCCCACAGGATGTCGTCCAGATATGAACGGGCCGACGCCCCGCCCACAAAGCCATTCGGCAGCGTGCTGAGCGCGAGCTGATGCCAGATGACGTCCATGACGCGGCCCAGGCGGGCGCGGAACTCCGCGTCGGGCGTCATCGCCCAGGCCGCCTCCAGCCCGAACAGGCTGACCGCGGTGTACGTGGGGCTGTTGAACTCGTGGAAGCCGTCCCGGCTGGTGTTGGCGAGCCACTCGTCGAAGCGCGCCACCGCCTCGGCATGCGCGCTCTCGTCGTCAAGCACGCGCGACAGGCCCACCAACGCCCCCAGGTTGAGCATGAAGATGTTGGTGTAATTCCACGGCGCCCCGTGCCCGCGCACCCCCGCCAGCATCGGCGCGAACGCCCGCTCGAGTCGCGACTTCGTCTTCGGCTCGAGCTTGTCGGGGAACTGCAGGTACGCGTGCACCAGCCCCGGCGTGAGGAACGAGACTGCATTGCGATCCTTCACGCGATCCCAGTGTGTCATCCACAGGAAGTTGCCGTACCACTCGGCGTCGGGGTCGAGCACCTGGTGCTCGAGGATCCGTCGAATGATCCGGTTACCCTCGATGGCGTCGTCGATACCGTAGATGCGGTCGTCGGAGTAGAGCAGCAGCAGCGCGTACTCCAGCGAGTTCTGCGCCACCGAGTGCCCGGTGAAGCGCGCGAAGAACGGGCTGAACTGCCGCAGCAGTGCGGCATCGGGGTCGTAGAACCGGTCCCCCACCCGGCGCAGCTCGTGCCGCAGGTGCATCGCCCGGTTGCGCTGCTCGCGCAGCGCCGCGGCGTCGCTCATTGCTGACCTCCCGCTCAAGCGTGGCTGAAGCGGCTGTATTCCTCGCCGCTGATCCTGCGGATGTAGCTCTTCTGCCGATACTCCACGACCATCTGCTCGTCCAGCGGATATGCCCCGAACTCCCGCCCCGCCTCGACCATCGCGCGGTAGTTCTCCGGCTTGACCGCCGGGTGGATGGAGTTGCTGGACGCGAGGATGTGCCCACCACCGGGAGAGGCCTTGGCGATGGTCTCCTTCACCGCCTCCACCACCTGCTCCGGAGTGCCGCGCGAGAGCAGCTCGCCGCAGTCCACGTTGCCGCACACCGCGATGCGATCACCCCAGGCGTCCTTCACCTCGCCGATATCCATGCCCGCGATCGGCTCCAGCGGGTCGATGGCGTCGATCCCGGCAGCGATCATCGTGTCCAGAATCGGCCAGATGTTCCCGTCGGTGTGCTTGATGAAGGGCACGCCCCGCCCGTGCGCGACCTCCACGATCTCCGCCAGGTAGGGCGCAATGAACTCCTCGAAGTGCGCGGGCGACATGATCGGCGCCTGACGGTGGCAGTAGTCGTCTCCCGTCAGTGCCACATCCGCGCCCATCTCCAGCGCCCGGTCCATCACGCGCGCCTTGTAGTCGATGACCATGCGCGACAGCTCGTGGACCTTCGCCGGCTCCATCACATAGTCCATCAGCAGCCGGTCCATCCCGCGCAGGTAGTGAGTGAACTCGAAGCTGTCGTGGCCGAGAAAGACGATGGCCTTGCGCCCCTTGAAGCGCTCGATAACCTCCTGCAGGCGCTCGAGGCGGTGGTCGGCATCGGGGTCCGGCGGCCGCCAGCGCGCGAGATCGTCCCAGCTCGTCAGCGGGTGCCCGGCCGGGTAGGGGATGCCGTCCTCCCCGTAGCCCCAGACGATCCCCCACTCGTCGCGCTTGTGCGTTTCGTCGAGGTCTTCCATCCGCTGGTTCTCGACCACCGTAATGCCGTCAAGCTCGGCATCCACCAGGTCGTCGTAAGTGGCGTCCGGGCCGTAGAGCGCGTGCACCACCGGGTCGTTGACGATCAGCTCCCAGATGGGCACCCGATCGGGCTGCTCGCGGCGCAGCGCCGCCATGAATCGCTGCCGGCCGGTCATCTCGCTCATCGGTCTGCTCCTTCGCTGCCGCGCGTAACGCTCAGGTGCGTCCTTTCGTGACGCAGGCCCGATGCCCTGCCCCGGCGTACACGAAAGGGCCCGCGACGACGGCCGCGGGCCCGGGGCACATCGATCGGTGGCTCAGGTGGTTGGCGTCGCCTCGCGCTCGGACTGCATGGCGCCGGCCAGGAACTTGAGCAGCACGTTCGCGCTGCTGATCGCCGCCCCCTGCTCCATCGCCGCGCCTACCGGACTCACGCCCGCGACCGTGGGCAGGAAGTGTCCGGGATCGGTGCCCAGACTCCGGGCCGCCGCGATCGACATCGCGGCCTCGCCGTAGCCGCCACCCACCGCCCGCGCCGCCCGCACCGCCGCCTCGGGCACCAGCAGGAAGTGCGCCACCTGCCGGTCATACAGCGCCTGCATCTGCGGCGTGGCGGCCGTGCCCAGCAGGTTCAGCCGCGCCACCAGCGCATGCCCGCGCGCCTTGACACTCTGCCGCTGGGCCCGCGCCACCGCGTGGAGGGCCTCGATAGCCAGGTCCTGCGTGTGCGTTGAGGCATCGCGAAGCTGGCCGTTGAGCGCGCTGTCCGGGTCATCGCGGCACACCACCATCTCCATCAGGTTCGTCACGTCATTCGCCGCCGACTGCGCGCTGCGCACCCGCTCGAACGTCCTGGGCGCCTCGGCCATCGCCAGCTCCAGCGTGGCCGTGGCGCGTCTCAGCTCGGCCAGCGCCTCACGCAGCGCGGGCACGTCCTCCGGGTTCCCCTCCCCCGCCTGCGCGGCCCGCAGGCCGCTCTCGCACTCCGCCACCAGCTTCTCCACCCGGCTCCCTACCTCTTCCAGGTCCCGGTTCACACTCTCAAGCATGTAGACCGACTCGACCGCGCGCGAAATCGCGGTGCTGCCGCGCCCGACAAGCTGCTCGACCGCGTCGCTGACGTCCGCCTCGGTGTCCGCCAGGTCCACCAGCCGTTCGTTGATGCGCTTGACCCCCGAGACCAGTTGCGCGACCTGCCCGCCGGTCTTCATGGTGTACGCCTTCGCGTTCGCGCGCGTCTGCACCACCAACGCGCCCACTTCCCCGACGCGCGCCAGCAGCTCCCCCGCCTCGGATCGTCCGGCCTCACCGATACCGGCAAGCCGGGGCGCCGCCACGCCCTGCAGCATCGCCAGCCGCCGCCGGGCATATGCATCCTCCGCCTTCGCGTAGTGCATGCGCGCCAGCGACATCTGACCGCGCGCGGCATACGCATCGCCCAGCAGCGACTGCGCGGTGGCCGATTCCGGCGCCACCTCCGTGGCCTTGAGCAGGTAGTGCGTGGCCCGCCCGGGCTGGCCGCGCAGCAGGTAGCCGCGCCCGATCTGCATCAACGCCTCGGGGTTGCTCTCGTCCAGCTCCGCCCGCTCGAGCTGGCGCCGGATGCGCCGCTCGGTGGGCGGGTGGGTCATGAAGTAGACCTCCCAGCTCGCCGGACGTCGCTTCTCGATGTCGGTCATCAGCCGCTTGAAGAAGGTCACACCCGCGTGCGGATCGTAGCCGGCGCGATACGCCAGCATGGTGCCGGAGTCATCCGCCTCATACTCGTCCACGCGACTGTAGCGCAGCGACAGCAGCCCCAGCCCGATGCCCGCGATATCGCCCGCCGTGCGTGACTCCCCGCTGATGAGCTGCACCACCAGCCCCCACAGCAGGCTGCGCTTGAGCGAGTGGATGGAGTCGCGCGCCACTACGTGCCCCACCTCGTGCGCCATCACCACCCACACTTCATCCTCGGTCTCAGCAAAGTCGAGGAAGCCCTGGGTCACGTAGATGTGGCCGTAGGGCGCCGCGAAGGCGTTGACCATGCGCGTGTCTACAACCTTGAACTCGTAGGGGATGCTCTGCCGCCGACTGTGGCTGACCACGCAGTTGCCGACATGCGTGATCCACTCGTTCATGAGCGGATCGCCCGTCACGTCATAGGCGCTCTCAACCGACGCCGCCGAGGCCTGCCCCAGCACCTCTTCGACGTCATCCTCGTTGCAGCCCGCGCCGACCAGCAGCAGCCCCAGCGCCGCCACGAGCGCCCCCAGCAGCTTCAGCGCGATGCCGGAACGCATCACTCTCATCTCTCGCCACCTCCGCGCCGCCTACGCCCGCCCTCTCGACCGCCGCTCCGACACGTAACGGTACGCGCTGTCGGCGGCGATGGCCGCGTCACCCACCGCCGTGGTCACCTGGCGCAGCGGAGTGTTGCGCACGTCGCCCGCCGCAAAGATCCCCGGCTGACTCGTGCGCATCCTCTCGTCCGCAACGATGAAGCCATCATTGAGTTCAACCAGGTCCGCCACGAAGGCGGTGTTCGGCTCGTAGCCGATCGCCACAAAGACGCCGTCCACCTCGATCTGCGATTCCTCCCCGGTCTTCACGTTGCGCAGCGCTATCCCGGTTACCACGTCGTTGCCCAGGATCTGCACCGGCACCGTGTCCCAGATCAGCTCGATCTTCTCGTTGGCAAAGGCCCGCTCGGCCAGGAAACGCTCGGCGCGCAGCTCGTCGCGACGATGGATCACGTAGACCTTCTCCGCAATGTCCGCAAGGTAGACGGCTTCCTCAATCGCCGTGTTCCCCCCGCCGACCACGGCCACGGTCAGCCCGCGGTAGAAGAATCCGTCACAGGTCGCGCAGTACGACACGCCCTTGCCGAACAGATCGCGCTCGCCCGGGATCTTCAGCCGACGCGGACTCGCCCCGACGCACAGGATCACCGCGGTGGTGAGATACTCCACGTCGTCACAAATCAGCCGCCAGCGCTCATCCTCCTCGGGGACGATCCGCTTGACTTCGGCATTCTCGAACTGCACCCCGAACTTCTGTGCCTGCTCGGTCAGCCGCATGATCAACTCGGCTCCGCTGATCCCCTCGGGGAATCCCGGGTAGTTCTCGATAGTCGTCGCCATGGCCGTCTGCCCCCCGGGCGCTCCGACCGTGAGCAGCACCATCTCGAGCCCGTAGCGTGTCGCGTATATGGATGCGGTCAGCCCCGCAGCGCCCCCCCCGATAATCACCAGTTCGTGCTCCCTCACCTCAGGCACACCGGACCTCCCTCTCAGAGCGCTGACGGCGCCCCGCATATCTCGTCAGTGATCGATGGGACAATTCTACCACACACGCGCCCCGGCTGAGAAGC
>CAZTZN010000050.1:7655-25287 GCA_964617715.1 uncultured Armatimonadia bacterium
CAATTCTACCACACACGCGCCCCGGCTGAGAAGCCAACCGGGCCTCAGTTGACACGCTCCACGCACAGCGCCGCCTCGGCCCCGATGCCCGCCGGCGCCGGCCACGTCACGTCGCCGCCCGCGCTGGTAACGCGCGGCTGCTCGACGGTCGTGCCGGTGGCGCAATCAAGCCACCTGAGCGCGTAATCGCCCGCGGGAATCCCGCGCACGCCCATCTCGCCCGCGCGCCGTCCCGACCACGCCACCCAGGCGCGACCCGGCGCCGCCAGCACGTACTCGCTGTCACCGCAGGCCAGCTCATCGTGCGGCGCCAGCTCCGACAGCGGCGCGGCCTCCATGAAGCGCGCCAGGTGGCCGCAGGCCTCGAGATCGGCCGTCGGCGTGCCCCTGATGTCCATCCCCAGCACCATGACGTACGCGCCCGCCATGGCACACGCCCACAGCTTGCGGCGCAGATCGGCGCCGACGCCGAAATCAGCCGCCTCCGCCAGGTTCAGGTTGTAGCGTCCCCCCGCGTCCGCCCACGCCGCCACCAGCTCATCGTGCAGATCCGACGCGCCCGGCACGTTATACTGGATGGCGAACTGATCGATGTTCGGGTCGTCGGCAAACTCCGTGAAGTCCAGCCCGTTGAGCTTGTGCACCGCTATCGGGTGGCCGTGATCGTCCGCGGCGGCGATGGTTGCCGCGATTGCGCTTACCCGCGCGGGCGAGTAACGCTCCTCATACTCCTCGGCCACGCACCAGATCAGGTTGCGGTGATGCTCGAAGCGCTTGACCAGCGTGTGCAGGAACTGCGCTTCGGCCTCTCCCACCTCGTCGCCGGTGTCCCAGATGCGCGCGCTGTCGTCGTAGATGATGAGGAAAATGGTTATCCCGGCCTCGTCCATGGCGCGGAACCAGCCCTCCCACTGCTCCAGCACCGTCTCGCTCAGCCCCCGTGCCGGATCGTGGCCCACGAACGGGTTCTGTGTGGCATCGCCGTCGCCCCCATGCGAGCGCACCGCCATCAGGTAGATGCAGTTCGCGCCGCCGGCCGCCAGCCGGTGGATCAACTCCATCTGATCACCCGCACGCGTCCCGTCGGCCTGCAACTCGCCGCGGTAGAGGAAGCCCTCGGGATCGCCGGGGCCACACATGAAGAACGCACCCTCGTGGTGTCGCCGAAGCCACTGCGGGTGCTCGGGATCCACCGTGACCTGCCCGCGCATCGGCTCAGGCCGCACCGCGCCCACCAGCGCGGCCAGCGCGGCGTCCTGCGCGGCGCTGCCCCTCATCTCGCTCTCGTTCCAGCTTACGATCAGGTCCAGGCTCGGCATCACGACCATGCCCTCGCGGCCGTTGTGGCCCAGCGCAGCGTAGGTGTCGGTCGGCGCCGACGGCCAGTGGCGCTCCCCGGTGCGGCTCACGCCGTTGGTCCACCACAGCCAACTGTAGCTGCCCAGGTGATCGGTCTGATTGTCGGGCACGCGCCTGCTGCCCATGGTACGCTGCCCGTCGATCATCTCGGCGACGACACCCGCGCTCTGCGGGATCGAGTTGGGCAGCGCGCTGGTCACGGCCATGCGCGCGTGCTCGGGGCTGATGAGCCGCCGCCCGCGCCAGCGCCCGCCGCGCAGGTAGAGCAGACCGAAGCGGGCGAAGTCGCGCGGTGACACGCCGAGCCTCCCGGGGCGGTCGCCGGTGCCGAAGGCCATGAAGGTCGGATTGTCCTCGCAACCCAGCGGGTCGGTCAGCAACGGGTGCAGCACGGTCTCATCTACCGTCTCCCAGGTGGCGCCGTAGACGCGCAGGAACAGCGAGTCCCAGAACAGCGCCATCTGCCAGTCGTTGTAGTCGTAGGCCGTGCCGGGCTCCTCGGTCACGCCGTAGCAGGAGATCTGGTTGGCCATGTGCCGCCAGGTGATGCGCCGGTCCTTGAAGCCGAGCGCCGCGTTGATCTCTCCCAGGCGCGGCTCGACCTCGACCACGGGCTGGTCGAGGCTCGGGATGCGACCGTCCTCCACCGCGCGCAGCAGAAAGTGCGTATACCACGGCTTGGCGGCTGAGGCCACATCCCCGCGCCGGCCCGCATCGCCCCACGTGTACACCAGGTAGCCGCCGCGCACCACGCAGCCCCGCCCCCCGACGCGCTCAGCCAGCTCGCGCAGCCGTCCGACGTCGAGGCCCGCCTGGGTCGGATCGCGCGTTTCCCAGGTCTCCCCGGGATAGACAGGATCACCCTGCGCTGATGCCTGTACCCGCGTGTCAGCCCACCCGGGCGTACACGCGCCGATGGTGGCACCGACTGCGAGCAGCACTCCGAACTGTGTCAGCGACATCCGTGCCCCTCCGCCCTCACGCTTTCGTGCGGGCGCGCATTTCCCTCGCCCGCGTACATCTTCCTGCGCACCGTACCTCGTACGCAGCGCACGGGCGGCCGATGGCCGCCCGTGGCGTGTCACATCAATCCCGGCGGGCACCCGCCCGGTCACCTGCGCGGCTGCTCGGTCGTGTAGACAAACTCCACCGGGCCGATGATGATCGTGTCACCCTCCTCGACACCCGCGCGGCGCAGCGCCTTGAGCACGCCCTGCTGGTCGAGCTGCTCCTGGAAGTACGCCACGGCTTCATCCGCTTCCATGTCGATGGTCGCGGCCAGGTTCTCGATGCGCGTGCCCGTGACCTCGATGGTCTCATCGTCGATGCGCCGTGCCGCCAGCTCACGCCACGGCAGCGGCGGAATCTCCAGCTCCATCTGCTCCGCGGGTACCGGCTCGGGCTCGACCCGCAGGCCATGCGCTATCAGACGCTCGCGCAGGTAATCGATCAGCTCCTCACAGCCCTCACCGGTCGCCGCCGAGATCGCAAATACCGCGTGGCCCTCAGCCTCGAGTGTGGCACGCAGCTCCGGCTCGTTCTCGCGCGCCTGCGGCAGGTCCATCTTGTTGAGCGCCACCACCTGCTCGAGCTGCGCCAGCCGCTCGTCATACATTGCCAGCTCGTGGTTGATGTCGCGCAGGTCCTGCAGCGGCTCGCGCCCCTCCCAGCCGCTGGCGTCGAGCATGTGCACCAGCAGCTTGGTGCGCTCGACGTGGCGCAGGAACTGGTCGCCGAGGCCGACGCCCGCATGCGCGCCCACGATCAGCCCGGGCAGGTCGGCGATGACCATGGTGCTGAAGTCCTCGAACTGCACCACGCCCAGGTTGGGCTGCAGGGTCGTGAACGGATACTCGGCGATCTCGGGCTTCGCCGCCGAGACCACCGAGATGAAGCTCGACTTGCCCACGTTCGGGTAGCCGATGATGCCTACGTCGGCCAGCAGCTTCAGCTCCAGCCGCAGATGGCGCTCCTCCCCCGGCGCGCCGAGCTGGCAGAAGCGCGGGGCCTGGCGCGACGGCGTAGCGAAGGAGGCGTTCCCGCGCCCGCCCTTGCCACCACGCGCCACGACCAGCCGCTGACCGGGCGCGACCAGGTCGGCCACCTGCTGCTGCAGGTCGAGATCGTAGACCACGGTGCCGGGCGGCACGGGCACGATGGTATCCGCGCCGTCGCGCCCGCGATGCTTCTTCGAGGTCCCGCTTCTGCCGCGCTCGGCCTTGAAAGTGTTACGGTACTTGAAGTCGAGCAGCGTGCGCATGTCCGGCTTGACCTCGAGGATCACGTCACCGCCATCGCCGCCGTCGCCGCCGTTGGGCCCGCCGCGGGGCTCGAAGGCCTCGCGCCGGAAGCTGACCACGCCGTGGCCGCCGTCACCCGCGCGCACCGTGATTTCCGCTTCATCGATGAACATGACTGTGCGTCTCACCTGCTCCCGCAAATGCAGACTGCCGGCACGAAGCGTGCCGGCAGTCGAGTCCGTGTGCGAGGTCGTGTGACCGCGCCTACGAGGCGACCCGCGCCTCGTCCTCCCAGACGTGCACCATCTTGTTCCTGCCCTTGCGCTCGAACTCGACGTAGCCATCGATCTTGGCGAAGATGGTGTCGTCGTCGCCGATGCCGACGTTGCGCCCGGGCTGGAATCTGGTGCCCCGCTGGCGGATAATGATGCTGCCGGCCGTGACCCGCTCGCCCCCAAAACGCTTCGCGCCCAGCCGCTGACTGCGGCTGTCGCGACCGTTGCGGGTGCTGCCCATTCCCTTCTTGTGCGCCATCGCTGCCAACTCCTGTGACCGTCGAGAATCCGTGTCCTGCGCTCAGCCGCTGATCTCCACGACCTGCAATGCCGTGAACGCCTGCCGATGACCGTGCTTGCGGCGGTAGCGCTTCTTCGCCTTGAACTTCACCACCTGAATCTTGCGCTCGCGGCCCTGCTGCACCACCCGCGCGGTGACGCTCGCGTTCTCGAGATACGGCCGGCCGACCCGCAGTTCACCGTCGTCGTCGCGGATCGCCAGCACCCTGTCGAGCGTGACCTGGTCACCGTGCTCGCCGTCGAGCCTGTCCACCTTGACTACGTCATCGGGCCCCATGATGTGCTGGCGCCCGCCGATCTCAACTATCGCGTACATGGTCCTGCTCCTCATCCTGCCGCTCGAGCCACAGGGCGAAAACAAACAGCCGACGGCGCGCAAGGCGCCATCAACTGGTGGGTCAGTATGATACCTGATTGCCCCACTCGCGTCAAGTGCCCCCCGCGCGTCATGCCGTCGGGCGGATACGACCGGAGCGGGGTGACCGGGCGCATCCGCCGAGGTGACGCTCACCGTCACCTCGGTCCCGGCCTTCAGGTAAGCGGGGCTGCGGGTCGGCGGCTCACTGCGACCCCAGCGTCTCCTCGAGTTCCTTCATGCGGCGCTCGAGCCGCGACTGGCGCAGGGCGTTGGTCAGGTCGCCGCGTGTGCGCTCGACCGCCCCCCGCGCCTGGTCCGAGCGCCGGCGCAGGCCCTTGGTGACCGACTCGGGGTAGTCGAAGCTCATGATCGTCTGATAGATCTCGTCCATCATCGCCAGGTAGCGCTCGGCCTCCTCCACCTCGTCGCGGCGGATCAGGTCGAGCACGTGCCGGCGCAGCTCCCCCACCGTGTCCCCCAGCCCGTTGAGCCAGTCGGCGCAGTCCACTCCCAGCTCTTCGGGCCCGGGCAGCTCGCCGTCGGCGATCAGCCCGACCACCTGCGCCGCCTCCGCGTACTCGCGCGCCGCGTCGCCCACGAAGCCCGAGTAGCCCACCTGCGGGCTGGCCTGCACCGCCTGAATCATGCGACCGTGCAGCTCGCGGGTGCGCGCCACCTGCGCGCGCGCGGTCTCGAACTCCCCGCGGTGCACCGCCTTGATGGTCGCCGAGGCGGCCTGCACCACCTCGCGCGAGGTGGTATACGCCTCTTCGCGATCGCGGTGGATCTGCTCCAGCTCCTGCCGGGCCCGGTCCGCAAACTCGTCTATCCTGGCGAGCATCGCGCTCGTCCTCTCAGTCGTCGCCGAGGCCCGCGGTGCGCCCGATCGCCGCCCCGCGCCGCAGCGCCTCCTCATTGTCGGGCATGTGGCGATGGTGGCGCTCGGGCAGCATCGCCCGCAGCGAGGTCGCAATGTCCTCGATCGACATGATGCCCGTCCCCGCCGCCCACGCCCCCAGCAGCGACATGTTCACCGTGCGGTCGTTGCCGATCTCCGCCGCGATCTCGTTGGCCGGCACCATCAGCATCCGGCCCTGCGCACACTCCGGCGCCTCGTGCACCAGCGAGCTGTTGATCACGATCAGCCCGCCCGTGGCGACCTTCCCGGCGAAAGACTCAACCGCGTCGGCGCTCATCAGGATCATCGAGGTCGGGTGGTCCGAGGTCGGGCTGCCCACGCGCTCGTCGGTGAGGATCACGGTGCAGGTCGAGCTGCCGCCCCGCACCTCCGGGTCGTATATCGGGAACCACGAGACGTTGAGGCCCAGGTCCATCCCGGCCCGGGCGATGAGCTGCCCGGCCAGGTTGACGCCCTGCCCTCCCAGGCCTGCCATGAACAGCTCCTCACGCATTGCCCCCGCCCTCCTTTTCGGCGAGCCGGTCGCGGAACACTCTCACCGGGTAATGCTCGATCATGGTGTCCTCAACGTGATCGATGGCCTCCAGCACGTCCATGCCCCACCACTGCGGGCAGATGCTCAGCAGCTCCACCAGCGAGAAGCCCGCGCCCGCAAGCTGGGTCTCGAAGGCGCGCTTGATCGAGCGCTTCGCGCTGCGGATGCGTGCGGGCGTGGTGAGCGCCTCACGCGCCAGGAAGCCGACGCCGTCGAGAGTATCGAGCAGCTCGCAGATGCGGATGGGGTGACCCGCCTCGGGCACCGCCCGCCCGCGGGGCGAGGTGGTGGTCTTCTGCCCCAGCAACGTGGTCGGCGCCATCTGGCCCTGGGTCATGCCGAAGACCGCATTGTTGATGAAGATGATGGTGAAGTTCTCGGCACGCGCCGCGGCGTGCACCACTTCGGCCATGCCGATCGACGCCAGGTCGCCGTCTCCCTGATAGGTGAAGACCACCGCGTCGGGGTGCACGCGCTTGATGCCTGTGGCCACCGCCGGCCCACGCCCGTGCGACGCCTGCACCGCGTCGGTATCGAAGTACTCGTAGGCGTAGACCGAGCAGCCCACCGTGGCGATCGCGACCGTCCGGTCCTTCACGCCCAGCTCGTCGATCACCTCGGCCACCAAGCGGTGCGCGGTCCCGTGCGTGCAGCCCGGGCAGTAGCGCATCTCGACCCCGGTCAGGGCATCCGGGTACGGGTTCACCAGCTTGAGTTCCGCCATCAGCTTCCACCGGCTCTCCGGGCAAGTTGCACAATCCGCTCCACCACGTCGGCCACTGTGGGCATGCTGCCGCCTGCGCGCCCCAGCAGATCCACCTCGCAGCGCCCCTCCACCGACAACCGCACATCCTCCACGAATTGCCCCATCGACAGCTCCACCACCAGCATCTGCTTCACACCCTCGGCCCACCGCGCGTAGGGGGCGCGCGGGAAGGGGAAGACGGTCTTGGGGCGGATGAGGCGCGCGCGGACCCCGGCCTCGGCCGCGTACACGATGGCGCTCTCACAGATCCGCGCCGAGATGCCGTAGGCGCACAGGATCACCT
This sequence comes from uncultured Armatimonadia bacterium, assembly GCA_964617715.1. GTDB lineage: Bacteria > Armatimonadota > Zipacnadia > Zipacnadales > UBA5352 > JALGVA01. The sequence continues at coordinate 14,691 of CAZTZN010000050.1, forward strand.
GCGGATCGTCCGCGCCGAACTCCTCCCACTCGGTGATCTCCTCGGCCGCCTGGCGGTAGCGCTCCTCGATGCGCAGGTTCACGGCCTCCATCAGATTGTGGTCCACCCACAACGAATTGACTATGTTGCGCTCCCGCTCAGCCGGGTCATGAGGCCCCACCGCCCACGGTCGATCGGGCGGAGGCAACTCCCGGCGCGGCAGCAGTACGCACGGCTCCATCATGCTCGCCAGGATCGCGTCGGCCAGGATACACACCGGATTGCGGTAGCGGTCGGCGATCTCGAAGGCCCGCGCGGTGAAGTCGTGCAGCTCCTGCACGCTGTAGGGCGTGAGCGTGATGCACCGGCCGTCGCCGTGACCCGCCCCGCGCGTCGCCAGCCAGTAGTCCGACTGCGCCACCGCCACGTTGCCCAGCCCCGGCCCGCCGCGCACCATGTTCACCACCACGCACGGCAGCTCCGAGCCCAGCATGTACGACAGGCCCTCCTGCATGAGCGAGATACCGGGCGAAGACGACGTAGTCATCACCCGCGCGCCCGCCGCCGCCGCCCCGTAGACCATGTTGATGGCCGCGACCTCGCTCTCGGCCTGCAGATACACCCCGCCGATGGGCGGCAGGTGTTCGGACATGTACTCGGGGATCTTGTTCTGCGGGGTGATGGGGTAGCCGAAGAAGTGGCGGCAGCCACCGGCGATCCCGCCTTCGGCGGTCGCCTCGTTCCCCGTAATCAGCACGCGCCTCCTGTGCTCGTTCATCGGTACACCTCGATGCACACGCTCGGGCACACCAGCGCGCAGATCGCGCAGCCGGTGCAGGCCTCTTCGTCGTGCTGCTCGACCGGGTGATAACCCTTCGAATTCGTCGCTTCGCTGACTCGCAGGGACGCGCGCGGGCAGTACCTCACGCAGAGCATGCACTGCTTGCAGCGCTCTGCGTCGATGACGACTTTCGGCATCAGTATCCCTTCTCACTCGGCCTCAGGCCGGTGCACTCAAGCGGGCGTCTTTCCGGATGCGCCGCCGGCTTTCCTCCGCCTCGGCCAGCATCTCCGCCGCGTGCTCGCGGGCGGTGCGCGCACCCTCGCTGTCGCCCATCATACGCGCGATCTCGGCGACGCGCTCGTCGCCCTCAAGCTCGCGCACCTCCACGACGGTGCGTCCGCCCTCCACGCTCTTGGTGACCGAGAGCTGCCGATCAGCCATGCACGCTATCTGCGGCAGATGCGTGATGCACAGCACCTGGGCGCGCGCCGACACCGCCACCAGCTTCTCGGCCACCGCCGCCGCCGTGCGCCCGCCGATGTTGGCGTCGATCTCGTCGAAGACGATGGTCGGCACCTCGCTGCCCGCCGCGCAGATCGACTTGAAAGTCAGCGCCACGCGCGACAGCTCGCCGCCCGAGGCGACCTTCGACAGCGGCCGCAGCTCTTCGCCCAGGTTCGCGCTGAGCATGAAGCGCACTCGATCGATCCCCCCTGAATCCGCCGCCCACCGCCGGCCCTCGGAGTCGGGCAGGCCCTCCTCGTCGGCATCGGCCTCGATCTGCACCTCGAAGCGCGCCTGGTCCATCCCCAGCGGCCGCAGCTCCTGCTCGACGCGCCCCGCCAGCGCCTCGGCCAGCTCGCGCCGCGCCGCCGAGAGGCGCTCGGCGATCGCTCCCGCCTTGCGCTCGAGTTCGACGATGCGCCGCTCCACCTCCTCGGCGCTGTGCTCCGCGCCCTCCAGCTCGGCGATCTCGCGTGCCGCCTCGTCGCGGTATGCCAGGATCTCGCGCACGCTGTCGCCGTACTTGCGGCGCAGGCCGCCGATCAGCGCCAGCCGCGCTTCCACCTGGTCGATGCGCTCAGGGTCCTCCTCCATCGCCTCAACGTAGCCGCGGAGCTCGCGCGCCGCGTCCCCCGCGCGCTCGACCGCGTCGATCAGCGCCCCGGCGGTCTGCCGCAGCTCCGGGTCGATCTCCGCCAGCTCCTCGACCACCTCGGCCGCCCGCCGCAACGACTCCAGCGCGCCCGTGCTCTCGTCGCTGAGCGCCTCGAAGGCCTCGATGCAGCCGGTGCGCAGGCGCTCGAAGTGCAGCAGGCGCTCGCGCTCGGCCGCCAGCTCCTCGTCCTCATCCGGCGACAGCCCGGCCTCGTCGATCTCCCGCACCTGGAAGCGCAGCAGGTCGAGCCGTTGCGCCCGCGTGCGCTCGTCGGTAGCCAGCCGCTCGCGTATGCGCCGCGCGTCGCGCAACTGCCCGAAGACGTCGCGGTACTGCGTCAGCAGCTCCTGATGTGCCGGCCCGCCGAAGGCATCGAGCAACTGCCGGTGGTTGCGCTCGTAGATGAGCGACTGGTGCTCGTGCTGGCCGTGGATGTCGGCCAGGTGTTCACCGATGGCGCGCAGGTCACTCATGTTGGCCTGCTCGCCGTTGATGCGGTAGTAGCTGCGCCCCGCCGACACGGTGCGCGACAGCACCACTGTGTCATCGTCCGCCACGCCCGCCGCGCCGGCCGCAGCCCGTGCCCCGGGCGCGTCGTCGAGATCGAACACCGCCTCGATGCGCGCGCTCTGCGCCCCGCCGCGGATGGCCTCGGAGGTCACGCGCTCGCCCAGCGCGGCGCTCAGCGCGTCCACGATGATCGACTTGCCCGCCCCGGTCTCGCCGGTGAGCGCGATCAGCCCCGGGCCCAGCTCGAGGGTCAGTCCGTCGATCAGCGCGAAGTTCTCGATCCTCAGCTCGCGAAGCATCCGGGCCCGGCCGCCGATGGGCGGCCTATCGCTCCTCGCCCCAGCGCAGCTTGGCGCGCAGGCGGTCGTAGAAGGTCCTCCGGCCCAGCCGCACCAGGCGTGCCCGCACCGACGCGCGCGCGACCGCCACGTGGTCGCCGGGCAGCAGCTTGACGGTCTCCTGGCCGTCCACGGTCAGCGCGAGGTCCTCGGAGGGCTGGCGCTCGCCCCCCACCGTCACCAACAGCTCCGAGTCGGCGTTGACCACCAGCGGGCGCGTGTGCAGCGTGTGCGGGCAGATGGCGGTGATCAGGATCGCCTCCACGCGCGGGTCGCAGATCGGCCCGCCCGCCGACAGCGAGTACGCCGTCGAACCGGTCGGCGTGGCGATGATCAGCCCGTCGGCCGCGAACTGCGCGATGTGCTCCCCGGCCACGTGCAGCTCCAGCCGCGCAATGCGCCGGAAGCTGCCGGTGGCGATGACCGCATCGTTGAGGCCGAGGTAGCCGGCGCACTTCTCGCCGTCACGCAGCACCGCCGCGTGCAGCATGATGCGCTCCTCGATCTCGAACTCTCCCGCCAGCAGCCGGTCGATGGCCGCCAGCATCCGTTCCGGCTCCTCCTCGGCGAGAAAGCCGAAGCCGCCCAGGTCCACGCCCAGCAGCGGCACGCCCAGCGGCGCCATCAGCCGTGCGGCGGCGAGGAAGGTGCCGTCGCCGCCCATCACCAGTATCAGGTCGGGGCGCGCCCGCGCGATGTCCTCGCACCGGTCGCAGTCCAGCGCGCACGCCTCGGCCAGCGTCTCGCTGACCACCACCGTCGCGCCCGCCTCCTGCAGCAGGTGCGCCGCCCGCTGCGTGGTCTCACGCACGCGCGGCTTGTGCAGCGCGCTGAGTATCCCCACTCGCTCTACCCGCTCCGCCATGCCCGCTCCTTCACTACCCTGCGCCCTCGCCGCCCATGAGCCGCTCGAGGCGCTCGACGTTGCGCGCCGCGGGGGCGTACTCGGGATCAACCTCGAGGGCCTTGCGATAGTACTGCAGCGCCTGATCGCGATCGCCCTGCTGCTCGAGCGCCACGCCGAGATTGTTCAGGGCGTACACGTAGTTGGGGTCGGCGGCCAGCGCCGCCCGCAGGTGCACGACTGCCTCGGTCAGATCCCCGCGCTTCATGTAGATCAGGGCCGCATTGTTGTGCGCCTCGAGATTGTCCGACTCCAACTCCAGGGTTCTGAGGTACTCGGGCAGCGCCGCATCGTAGTCGGCCCGGCCGTAGTACAGGTTCGCCAGCCCGCAGTGCGCCGCCGCCGACTGCGGGAAGCTCTCGGCGGCCTGCCGCCACTGCGCCAGCGCATCGTCCTGCCGCCCGGCCTTCTCCAGCGCCAGCGCCAGGTTCAGGTGCGCCACCTGCAGGTTGGGGCTGGCCGCAATCGCCTGCTGGAAGTAGCCGATGGCCTCCTCGGCACGGTCCTGCTCATAGAGCGCCCAGCCGAGGTTGTTGAGCGCGTTCGCGTCATCCGGGCGGATCGCCAGCGCCTCCGAATACGCCTCGGTGGCCTGCGCGTAGTCGCCCATCGCGGCATAGGCCAGGCCCTTGTTGTAGCGTGCGGCGAAGCTGGTGGGATCGAGGGCGGCGGCGGTAGACCAGTGCTCGATGGCCTCCGCGTACTTGCCGGCGTTGTAGAGCGCCAGCCCCAGCCCCACGTGCGCCTCCACAATGTCGGGGTTCGCCGCCAGCGCCTGCTCGTAGGCGGTGACCGCCTGCTCGGTCTGCCCGCCCTTGATGTAGAGGGTGCCCAGCACCGTCAGCACCGTCGCATCGTCGGGCCGCAGCGCCCGCGCCGCCTCGAACTCGCGGATGGCCTTCTCGGCCTCGCCCGCCTTGCGCAGCGCATGGCCGAAGGAGACATGCACCTCGAAGTCGTTCGGGTTGATGGCCAGCGCGCGGTTGTAGGCGTTGAAGGCCTTCTCGTAGTCACCCTGTCGCACGTAGAGGTTCGCCAGGTTGTACTGGGCGTCGACGTACTGCGGCTCCAGCTCCAGAGCCTTGAGGTACTGCTGCTCCGCGCGCGCCAGATCGCCCGTGGCCAGGTAGGCGTTGCCCAGGTTATTATAGCTGACCGAGTAGTCCGGGTCCTGCTCAATGGCGGCGCTGAGGTGCGCGATGGCGCCCTCGGTGTCGCCCAGGGCCAGCGCGACCGACCCGAGCCAGCACAGCACCGTGGCGTCGTTGGGGCGCACTTCCAGGGCCGCCTCGAAGGCCGCCCGGGCGCCCTGGTAGTCGCCGGCCTCGTACATGGCCACGCCCTGCCTGAACTGGGCAACGCCCGCGTCGTCCTCCTGCGCCCACGCGCCGCCGACGGCGCTCATCAGCGTCAGCGCAATCAGGAGAAGGCCCCGGCTCTTCGCCGTGTGGTTGGACATGTCGCGACCACTCCTTGGTGCTTACCCTGGTTGATACAGGTCCCTGCGGGCGCCGGATTGCTCATCTCGCGCCCCGTCCCCGACCAGGCTGCGGACCGCGTCCGCGATGCCCTCGGCACTCAAAAGCCGCTCCTCCAGCAGTCTCTCTCGATCGCCGGCGGGCACGAACTCGTCACCGATGCCCAGGCGGGTGACGCGCACATCGCTCAATCCCGCGTCGGTCAGCACCTCCACCACCGCCGCCCCGAAGCCCCCGGCCAGCACGCCTTCCTCCGCGGTCACCAGCCGTCCGGTCCTCTCGGCCAGCGAGAGGATCAGCTCCTCGTCCAGCGGCTTGATGAAGCGTGCATTCACCACCGCCGCCTCGATGCCTTCGTCGGCCAGTGCTTCCGCGGCCTCAAGCGCCCGGTACACCATCGTGCCTACCGCCAGGATCGCGGCGTCCTCGCCCTCGCGCATCACCTCGGCCCTGCCGACCTCCAGCACCTCGGGCTCGCGCGTGATGTCCACGCCCTCGCCTTCGCCACGCGGATAGCGCACACTCGCCGGGCCATCCACCGACAGCGCCGTCACGAGCATGTCACGCAGCTCGCCCTCGTCGCGCGGCGCCATCACCGTCATGTTCGGCATGTGCCGCAGATAGGCGATGTCGAACACCCCGTGGTGCGTGGGGCCGTCATCGCCCACCACGCCGGCGCGGTCCAGCGCAAAGGTCACCGGCAGATTCTGCAGGCATACGTCATGCAGTATCTGGTCGTACGAGCGCTGCAGGAAAGTCGAGTACACCGCGACCACCGGTCGCATGCCCGCCGCCGCCAGTCCCGCCGCGAAGGTCACCGCGTGCTCCTCGGCCAGCCCCACGTCGAAGGTGCGCCCGGGATGAGTCTGATTGAAGCGCTCAACGCCGGTGCCGTCCAGCATGGCCGCGGTGATCACCACCACCCGGTCGTCCTCACGCCCGATCTGGCACAGCGCATCGCCGAACACCGCGCTGTAGGTCGGCCGCGTGCGCCGCTTTAGCAGCTTCCCCGTCCGGGCGTCGAACGGACTCGCGCTGTGGAAGCTGCGCGGATCCTCTTCCGCCGGCCGAAATCCGTGGCCCTTCACGGTCAGCGCGTGCACCAGCACCGGGCCGGAGATCCGCACCGCCTGCTCGAGGATGTCGATCAAGTCCGTCACGTCATGCCCGTCGATGGGCCCGAGGTAGGTGAAGCCCAGGTGCTCGAAGAGCATCCCCGGAATCACCATCCCCTTGACTCCCTCACGGAAGCGGTCCACGGCGAGAACCATCGACTGCCCCATGGGTAGACGCTCGAGCACCCGTCGCAGGTCCTCTCGCGCCCGCCGGTAGGTCGGCGTGACGTTGGCGCGCAGCATCGCCAGGTGCGACGACAGCGCACCCACGTTCTTCGCGATGCTCCACTCGTTGTCGTTGAGCACCACGGTTATGTCCGCGCCCAGGTGCCCCGCCGCGTTCAGGCCCTCGAAGGCCAGCCCGCCGGTGAGCGCGCCGTCACCGATGACCGCCACGATGCGCTCCGCACCGCGTCGCAGGTCGCGCGCCTTGGCCAGCCCCAGCGCCGCCGAGATCGATGTGCTGCCGTGTCCGGCGCCGAACGGATCGTGCTCGCTCTCCTCACGCTTGGTGAATCCCGCAAGCCCGCCGTGCTGGCGGAGCTGCGCGAACTGCTCCTGCCGCCCGGTCAGCAGCTTGTGCACGTAGCACTGGTGGCTCACGTCCCACACGATCTTGTCCCGCGGGCTGTCCAGCACCGTGTGCAGCGCCAGCGTCAACTCCACCACGCCCAGGTTCGACGCCAGGTGCCCCCCGGTCTGCGCCACCGTCTCGATGATGCGCTCGCGCAACTGGTGGGCGAGGCTCTCAAGTTGCTCGGGCCGCAGACCCTTCAGATCGCGCGGCGACTGGATGTCCTCAAGCCTGATCGGCATCGATATCACCGGCCGAGAAGGACTCGGTCGTGCCCTCCTCGTCAACCAACTGCTGGATCTTCGTCTCCGCCGCTTCGAGCAGCGCCGCACAGTGTCGCCTCAGCGCCATGGCGCGCTCGAAGCGCGCCAGCATGCGGTCGAGTTCCACCTCGCCGCTCTCGAGTTCGGCGACAATCGCCTCCAACTCCTCGAGCGCCGCCTCGAAGCCCAGATCCTCCACCTTCGGGCTGTCCTCAGCCATCCTCACCCGTCTCCGATCTCGTCCCGGTCACCCGCGCCGCGATCTCTCCGTCCGCTACCGAGACGTGAATGCCATCGTCGGGTGCGACCTCGTCCACGCTGCGCACCAGCCGCTCATCGCGGTCCCGGAACACCAGCGCCCAGCCACGCTCAACTACCCCCGCCGGATCGAGCGCGCGCAGCGCCGCCGCCGCGCTGTCGATGTGCCCGCGATATCGCCCGATGCGCCGCTGTGCGGCCGCGCGCAGCCGCACCTGCAGCCCGGCCAGCCGGGCGCGCCGCGCATCCACCGCGACCGCCCGCCGCGTCAGGCGCCCCGCCATCGCCTCGACCCGGGCCCGCGAACGCTCCAGCCGCCGCGCGATCGCAATCCGCGAGCGCGACGCCGCATCGGCCACGCGCATTCGCCGGCGATCAACCAGACTCAGCCGCCGCGTCAGGCGGGGGTCGAAGGCGCGCAGCGTGAGCGCCGAAGTGCTCAGCCGCGCCTGCAGCCGCTCCACCGTCAGGTCCACCACTCGCGCCGCACGCGCACCGCCCTCGTCCAGCCGCTGCCAGGGCGCCTCCAGCATGGTCGTCGGCCGGCGCAGCAGGGGCCGCGCGCACAACGCCTCCAGCCGCGACCGTCCCAGTCCCAGGCGTTGCACCACCGCCGCGCCGGCCCGCTCACCAAGTCGTCGCAGCCGCGCGTGCAGTTCAGCCATGTCGGGCACCGCCAGCTCGCCCGCCGCCGAGGGCGTGGGCGCGCGCAAATCGGCCGCCTCGTCACACAAAGACACGTCGGTCTCGTGGCCGACCGCACTGATCACCGGCACCGGCGAGGCGAACACCGCCCGCACCACGCGCTCGTCGTAGAACGCCCACAGATCCTCGAGCGACCCGCCGCCGCGGCCGACGATGATCAGCTCCGCCCCCACCACACTCGCGGCCAGGTGCAGCGAACGCACGATGCTCTCGGGCGCTTCCGCGCCCTGCACCACCGTCGGCACCACGATCAGCTCCGCCGGCGGGAAGCGCCGCGAGATCACGCTCACCAGGTCGCGCACCGCCGCCCCCGTAGGGGAGGTCACCAGCGCGATGCGTCGCGGAAAGCGCGGCAATGGCCGCTTGCGCGTCGCCTCGAACAACCCCTCGGCCTCGAGCCGGGCGCGCAGCTTCGCGATCTGCGCCGCCAGCGCGCCCTCGCCATCAGGCACCATGGCGCGCACGATGAGCTGGTACTGCCCCCGCGGCTCGTACACGCTCACATTCCCGTGCGCGATCACCTGCTGGCCGTGCGCGGGATCGAAGCTCAACCGCGCGGCGTCGCCACGGAAGCACACGCATGAGAGCTGACTCGCGTCGTCCTTGAGCGAGAAGTACAGGTGCCCGGAGCGGTGGCGGGTGAAGTTGGAGATCTCGCCCCGCACCGAGACCTGGTTGAGCACCTCGTCGCGGTCGATCAGCCGTTTCACATAGGCCGTCAATTCGGAGACGGACAGCGCCACCCGCCCCTGCGCGGTGGGTTCGGCCAACTCGCTCACGCCTTCTCCGAGATCAGGCCCTGTTCGCGGGCCAGCGTCGCCAGCACGCCGTTCACGAACTTGCCCGAAGCGGGAGTGCCGTAGGTTTTCGCCAGCTCCACCGCCTCGTTGAACACCACGCTCACCGGCGTCTCCGGCATGCCCAGCAGCTCGGCCGCGGCCACGCGCAGCACATTGCGGTCGGTGGCGGGCATACGCTCCAGCGTCCAGTCGTGCGCCAGCCGCTCGATGTGCGCGTCGATCTGCTCCGCACGCACGAAGTAGGCCTCGATCAGGCGCACCGCAAACTGCTCGATCTCCGGACGCAGCTTGCGGCGCTCGTCCGCCGGCATCTCCCAGATCTCAGCGAGCACATCCATGGTGGCGCCCAGGCGGCCCACCGCCTCACCGGCCCTCAGCTCGCAAAGATCGGACTGAAACAGAACCGAGAGCGCTAACTCGCGCCCCCGCCTGCGTGCGCCTTCAGGCACATCGGCACCTCGTCATCCCAGGATGCGCCCGAAGAACCAGGCGCTGACGCCGCCCAGAATCACCAGTGCCGCCGCCCCCAGAAACGCCCCGAACCCCATCTTGATCCACACCAGCGCCAGGGCGAGCCCGAACGCACTGCCAGCCGTGCAGCGCCAGAAGTCGTTGTTGCTCATCTCTCCCATCACAAGCCACCTCCCTGCGGAATCGGCAGGCGTCGCTGTATGAACTGCGTAGTCACCTCGCCCCGGCGGAAGTAGGCGTTGCCGAGGAGCTTGAGATGATAGGGAATCGTGGTCTTGATGCCCTCGATACGCGTGCCGCGCAGCACCGCGCGCATGCGCTCGATGCAGCTCGCCCGATCCTGATCCCAGCAGATGACCTTGGCGATCATCGGGTCGTAGTGCGTGGACACCTCCGAACCCACCGCCACCCCGCTGTCCACGCGCACGCCCGGGCCCCCGGGGATCTCCCAGCGGGTGATGGTGCCCGGTGAGGGGATGAAGCCCCGCTCCCCGTCGGCGGCGAGGATGCGGCACTCGATGGCGTGGCCGTTGAACCAGATGCCACCCTGCTCGTGACGCAGCTTCTGGCCCGCGGCAATGCGAATCTGCTCGCGCACGATGTCGATCCCGGTGAGCATCTCCGTGACCGGATGCTCCACCTGGATGCGCGCATTCATCTCGATGAAGTAGAACCGCCCGCGCTCGTCGAGCAGGAACTCGACGGTGCCGGCGTTGACATACCCCGCCGCCTGCGCGGCGCGCACCGCCGCCTCACCCATGCGTCGGCGCAACTGCGTGCCCACCGCCGGGCAGGGCGCCTCCTCCAGCAGCTTCTGATGCCGATGCTGCACCGAGCAGTCGCGCTCGCCCAGGTGCACCACGTTGCCGTGCGCGTCCGCCAGGATCTGCACCTCAACGTGACGCAGGTCCTCCAGATACTTCTCGATATACAGCGCGCCGTCGCCGAAGGCCGCGCGCGCCTCCTGCGCGGCCTGCTCCACCGCCTCCCGCATCTGGTCATCGTTGTGGATGATGCGGATGCCGCGGCCCCCCCCGCCCCCCGAGGCCTTGATCATTACCGGGTAGCCCAGCTCATTGGCGATCTCGCGCGCCTCGTCGGCGCCGCCCACCCCATCGAGGCTGCCCGGGACCACCGGCACCCCCGCCTCGCGCATGGTCTTGCGCGCCTGCGACTTGTTGCCCACCCGCGCAATCGCCTCCGGCGGAGGGCCGATGAAGGTGATCTTGCAGCCCTCGACCGCCTCCGCGAAGTTGGCG
>CAZTZN010000051.1:0-24699 GCA_964617715.1 uncultured Armatimonadia bacterium
CTGCAGATATTTGGGCGCACGCTTGAGCTGGGCTCGCCCATGGCCATCACCTTCTGGATCTTCGTGATCATCTTCGTAGTCGGCACCTACTACATGTACGGACCCGGAGGCGGAGGTCGCGGGCAGGGCAGGGGGGGCAGCGAGCGCAAGCTGTCGGCGGTAGTCGCCAAGGTGGACGGCAAGGAGATTTCGCGCAACGAGTACGAAATGCATCTCTACTACGCCGAGCGCATGCAGCAACCGCAACTGATGCAGATGCGGCAGGTGAAGACTCAGATCCTCGATGCGCTCATCAACCAGCAGCTCATGCTGGAGGCGGCGCGCGCCGAAGGGATCACGGTCAGCAAGGCGGAGATCGAGGCCGAGCGCGACCGCATGGTGGATCAGATCCTCGCGACTCAGTACTCCGACCGCCGCGCCCTGCGCCGTATCCTCGAGAGCAAGAACATGTCGCTGGAAACCTTCCGCGATGAGTTGCGCCGGGAGCGCACCCCCGACGATGATACCATCCGCATCAACCTGCTCTTCGACAAGCTCGAGCAGCAGGTTAAGGGGGCGGTCACCCTCAATGACGAGCAGCTCCGGCAGGCTTACGAAGAGGTGAAGGCCCAGCACTTCCTCATTGACCCCAAGCAGCTCATGGCCGAGGCGAACGCGGAGGATGCCGCCGACGATTCGGGCGAGGAGTCGGCGACCGATGAGCAGGCCCCCGGCAACACGGCCGAGGAGGAGCAGCCGGCGCAGGAGGGCACCGAAGCCAGGTCGCAGATGACCATCGAGCAGGCCGAGGCGCAGGCCCGCCAGACGTTGACCGAGTTCAAAAAGCGCGTTGAGGGGGGCGAGGATTTCGCCACGGTCGCTGAGGAATATGCGGCAAAGATCGGCGCCGCAGCGCGACATGAGGACCTCGGCTGGTTCGTCCGGGGACGGATGGTCCCGGAGTTCGAGCAGGCGGCGTTCGCCCTCCAGCCGGGCCAGGTGAGCGATATCATTCAGACGGATTTCGGGCTGCACGTGCTGAAGGTCGAGGACAGGCGACTGGAGCTGCCCGAAGACTTCGAGGAGAACAAGGAGAAGTACCGCGAAGAGAAGCTCAATGAGCGGCGGGAGCAGGCGTGGATGCGCTACCAGCAGCAATTGCATGATAGCGCGCAGATCGAGATCGTCGATCCGGAGCTGAAGGCCTACAAGTTGCTGGAGGAGGATCCAACGGCGAACGCGGCGCAGGCGGCGGAGCTGCTCACCGCCGCGATGGAGGGCGACCCGTTCAACGCGAGCGCGCGTTTCGAATTGGCATCGCTGCTCTCGCGGGGCGGGCAGACCGAGCAGGCGATCAGCGTGATGACCGATCTGGTCGAGAGCGAGGCGGGCGCACGCTCAGCCGAAGCGCATATGCAACTGGGAATGCTGCTCAAGGAGGCCGGGCGCGAGGAGAAGGCGCTGGAGCAGTTCCAGTCGGCGTCGGAGTGGGCGCAGGGCTTCAACTGGCAGAACATGTTCCTGCACATGCAGCTTCAGCAGATGTTCACCGACATGGGGAAGACCGAACTCGCCGACAGGGAGCAGCAGTGGCTGGACGAGTACCAGGCGGCGCAGGCGCAGCAGACGCCACAGGCACCCATCGCAGCGCCCGCCGAAGACGGTGAGTAGTGGGAGAGAGCGTAGCTGATGGACCGGTTCGAGCTTGATTGGGAGGACGCCGCACGTGCCGTCGCCGGGTTCATCCAGGAGCGGATGGCGGAGGCGGGGCGCGAGCGCGGCGTGATCGGCCTGTCGGGCGGCATCGACTCGTCGGTGTCGGCCTACCTGGCCGCGCGGGCCCTCGGGCCCGGTCGGCTGCACGCGTTCATGCTGCCCTACGCCACCTCCAGCGCGCAATCACTGACGGACGCGATGGCGGTGGTGCGCGACCTCGACCTGCCCCATGAGGTCATCGAGATCACGCCGATAGTGGACCCGTACTTCGAGCGCTATCCCGACGCCGGGCGCCTGCGTCGCGCCAACTTCATGGCCCGCCAGCGCATGGCGGTGCTCTACGATCAGTCGGAACGCCTGCACGCCCTGGTGGTGGGCACGGGGAACCTGACCGAGGCACTGCTCGGGTATACGACCCTGTGGGGCGACATGGCCTGCGCCTTCAACCCCATCGGCGATCTCTACAAGACGCAGGTGCGGCGGATGGCGGCGCACCTGGGAGTGCCCGAACCGATCATCGCCAAGCCGCCGACCGCCGATCTGTGGCACGGTCAGACCGACGAAGGTGAACTGGGCTTCACCTACGAGATGGCCGACCAGGTGCTGACCCGGCTGGTCGATGACGGTATGTCGCCCGAAGAGGTCGCCGCCGCGGGGCTTGACGCGCAGGTGGTGGCGGCGGTGGTGCAACGCATGGAGGCCAGCGCCTTCAAGCGCCGCATGCCGCCCGCGCCGGCACTGCGCGAGGCGCACGGGGCGTAGTCAACTCCGCTCGATCACCGACGATCGGCGACCGTCGCCCGGAGGGATGCCCGGCGTGAGCGCAGACAGCGGCCGCAAGCGCGGTGCCCTCTACGTGGTCGCCACTCCCATCGGCAACCTCGAGGACATCACCGAGCGCGCCCGGCGCGTGTTGGGCGAGGTCGAGCTGATACTGGCCGAGGACACCCGGCGCGTGCGCACGCTGCTGTCCGCGCTGGGCATAGCCGCGCCGGTCGAGAGCTTCCACGGCGACACGCACCCCGACAAGCGCGCGCGGCTGGTGGCGCGGCTCGCTGAGGGCGCGACTATGGCGCTGACCTCGGACGCGGGCACTCCGGTGCTCTCCGACCCGGGCGCGCTGCTGGTCGCCGAGGCGGCCGCCGCGGGCGTCACCATCTCCCCCATCCCCGGGCCGAGTGCCATCACCGCCGCGCTCAGCGTCTGCGGCTTTGCTGCCGACCGCTTCGAGTTCGCGGGCTACGCCCCCCGTCGCGCCGATGAGCGTCGCGAGTTTCTGCGTGCCCTGGTCGCCTCACCGACGACCTCTGTGTTCTTCGAGACGCCCCACCGCCTGCGCGAGTGCCTCCATGACCTGCGTTCGGTCGCCGGTGACGGCCGGCCGCTGGTGATCTGCCGCGAGCTGACCAAGCTGCACGAGGAGGTCCTGCGCGGAACGATCGCCGAGGCGATCGCGCGTTTCACCCGCGACGAGCCGCGCGGCGAAATCACGATCGTCCTGCCGGCGGGCGAGCAGGCACAGCAGGCCCCCGGCCCGGATGCCGCCACCATCCGCACGGCGGCGACGCGAATGCTCGAGCTGGGCATCGGCACGAAGGACGCGGCCGGCCTGCTCTCCGAGCTGACCGGCCGCGGACGGAATGAGATGTACGCACTGGTGCTGGAACTGCGCGGCTCGCGCTGACTCTCTGCGCCGGTTGCGCGTCGCCTGCCGTACGAAGGGTGCGTTTTCAGACGCGCCGCCGTCCGCAATCTGCCGCCGGCAACAGTCGCGGCCTTGAAGAGCCGCGCTCCGAACGACACCTTTGCGCGGCCTGCGTCGGCACGACGTGACGGACGCCCATCAGTGCGCCACGGGCACCGCCGGGCCCGGCTCGTGGATAGTCGTAAGCAACTCGGCGGTGCGCTCGTTCAGGCGGAGCACATCGGAGACCGCCGCGTCGCCCATCATGTAGCTTACGGTCGCGACCCCGCCCACCGGCGAGACGCGCACAGTCGCCTCGGCTGCACCGCTCATGGCTGCGAGCTGCGTACTCGCGCCATCCCAGCTCACCCGCAACAGCCGCAGGCCATCGCCCGCGCCGGCGGTCGCAATGACCTGCGGGCCCTCGGCGGGCACTGCCACCGACGTAATGTCCGCGCCACCGAGCGTGGTCTGTGGTTCGCTGTGACCGGGCATGAGCGTGACCACGCCGCCGTCGGATGCGCGGGCTACGATGCAACTCGTGCGCGGGATCCATGCCATCACGTCATAGCCGCCGATGGGTCGCACGCTCTCCCCGTCCCAGAAGAAGCTCTGCGGTGCGCCGTCGGTGGGGTGGACGGTGATCGCGAGGCCGTCGTTGGTCCAGACCAGGTTGCCGGGCGTGAACGTCCCGGGCGACAGGTCGGGCAGCGTGATCTCCGTGGGCTCGGTTGAGGGCCGTGCCAGTACGCTCAGGCGGACCTGCCTGGCGCCGAACACCTCCCGCCACCAGTACGCCAGGCGCGCGCCTGAGCAATCCCAGGCCACTTGTCCGAAGTCAAAGGCGCCGGCCAGCGTCTCGGTGCTGCCGTCCTCGTTGACATACGCCAGCTCGAAACCGGAGCGCGAAATGCGGCGCACGATTGCGATATCGAGGCCGTCGGGCGTGGCCGCGAAATCACTGACGAACTCGCATACCGTCTCGGTCTCGCCACCACCGGGGGCGGTGCGCACCAGATGGAAGAAGTTGTTGCCATCAGTGGGCTCGGTCCGGATCAGGTGAAGCACGGCTACCCCGGCATCCTCGGGGTAGCGCACCCCGGCGAACCTGCCCCCGCCGCGGCGGGCGGCATGATACTCGAACTCGCGCCCCTGCGCCGTCAGCACGATGAGGTAGCCGGGCACAACTGCCTGCGTGTACATCATCCCGGGCTCGGGCAGGCCGAGGGAGCCGTCGGGCCATTCGACTTCCTCGACGCTCACAGTCGTGATTGCCTCGGGGGAGATGCCCAGCCGGTCGGCCAGGTCGGCGATGGCCGCATCGACCGGACTGCCGGCTTCGCCGTCATCACCGCCGGCTACCGCCGCCATCGCCCCGGTCACCGGGCCGGTGTCGGTGACGATGGTGCCGGTCAGGTCGGTGTTGTACGCGGTGAGGCCCCGGGCCGTCTCCAGCAGCATCCGGTAGCCGGGCGTCTCCACCTGCGCGTAGGCCTCTCCGGGGCGTGGCATGCCCAGCGCCGCGTCCGGCCAGATCACGTTCTCGAGGCTGGCGAGGAACACGCCACCGGGGTCGATACCCAGACGCCGGGCCAGATGCTGCTTCGCGGTCGCGATCATGCTCAGGCGCATGTCGGTCTCGCCCGGCTCGGGGTCGGAGGCCGGAGCGGCGGTCTCCGCATCGGCTTCCACCAGCGTGACAGTCGTGCCCATATCGGTGTGATACTCGAAGGCCTCGCCCGCGTGCTGCAGGATCACGCGATAGCCATCGGTAAGCACCTGCGGGTACATCATCCCCGGCTGCGGATTACCCAGCGACGTGTCGGGCCAGGTGACGCGCTCCATGCTCGCGACCGTGATCTGCTCTGCCGCCACACCCAGGCGTTGCGCCAGGTCGGCGACGGCCGCCCGGACGGGCTGTGGCAGGTTGTCCTGTGCGCACACCGGCATAACCAGCGCGGCCACAAGCGCCACTGCGACCGGTACTCGTGTCGGAGTCATCTGAGAACAATTCTCCCTTCCACCTCAGACGCGATGGTACCCATCTCCGTCAGGTACTGGACGAAGGCGGTGTCCAGTTTTGTTCCCACGTAGTACTGGCTCGAGCCACGCGTGAAGGTCTCGTAGCCGTCGCCGCCCTCCATCAGGAAGGCGTTGGTCGTGACCAGGTAGGCCCGGGCGTCATCGAGCGGCGCGCCATCCACGGTCACCTCGACCAGGCGGTCGCCTTCGGCCACGAGCTTGATGCCCGAGACCTGCAGGAAGCCGCCGTGCGGGCGCGGCTGCGAGATACTGCGCTGGAGAATCTCGCGAAGCTGCGCCCCGGTCAGCTCGACGGTGGCGACCTCGTTGCCGAAGGGCAGCACCTGCAGGATGTCGGCGAGGGTGATGTCACCGGCGTCGATGGAGGCGCGGATGCCGCCACCGTTGTGCAGGGCGATGGGCGCGCCCGAGACCAGCCGCATGGCGTCGGTGATGGCGTTGCCCAGGTTCGTCTCCATCGAGCGCACGTGCTCGCGTTCGCCATCGAGAAAGACCGTGGTGTGTCCGACCACCTTCTGCATGGCCGCATCGAGCTGCGCCGCATATCGCGAGACGATCGCCGCGACCCCGGGCTCCTCGGGCACGCTCGCGTCCATCGGGATCAGCCGGTAGTCGTAACTGCGCACCTGACCATCATCAACGTCGAGGTCCAGCCGGCCGACCCACTGACCCCCGGAGCCTGCCTGTACCACGATGGCGTTGCCCGCGCGCGTGGCTTCCTCAAGCCGGGTGTGACTGTGCCCGCCGACCACGACATCAATGTCGGGCACCGCCCTCGCCAGCCTCAGGTCCTCATCGTAGCCCAAGTGGGTGAGCGCGACCATCAACCGGTCGCGCGAGTGCGTGATGCGCCGGCCCAGCATGGTGGCGACCTCGACCGGGTCCTCGAAGATGAGGTTGGCGACGTTCGAGGGCTTGGTCGTGATGCTGGTCTCGGGCGTCGTCAAGCCGACCACCACGACCTCCTCGTCGCCGACGCGAATGCGCAGCGTCCCCGGGAAGGCGGCGGTGCCATCGACTCGATGACGAATGTTGGCCGAAAGCAGCGGAAACTCGGCCATGTCGATGAGCCGATGCAGGTTGGGCATGCCGAAATCGAACTCATGATTGCCCAGAACCATGGCGTCAATACCGATGGCGTTGAGCGCCTGAAAGTCCACCTCGCCACGGAAGACGGTGGCCAGCGGCGTCCCCTGCAGCACATCGCCGGCGATGAGCACGAGCGTGGTCCCGCCGGCGGCGGCATTCTCAGCGCGGATCTGATCGATCGTGGCGGCGATGCGGGCCATGCCGCCCAGACCGTCGGCCTCCTCGGGGACGAGAGCGTTCCCGTGGTAGTCGTTGAAGTGCACGATGGTGATGCGTTCGGCGACGACCGCGAAGGTGGTGGTCAGGGCAAGCGCCAGGATGAGCACGAGCGTCAGGAATACCCGCCCGGTGCCTGTCGGTGTCATGGCCCGCATCGTAGTCTTCCTCCTCGGCGATCTGCGGCGGCTCGTGGATGTTATGAGAGACTTCACCGGAGGCGGCGAATCTCCTGCCGCGCACGGATGGCGCCGCAGGCGGTTGCGGTGCGGAATCGTGGGCACACCCCGGCCATTGGCGCCGTCTGCAGGAATCGGCCCGCCTGTGGCGAATCAGAGTGTGACAGCACGCGCGGTAACGCCCAAGCGGCGCCTCCTCGAAGGGCGCCGCTGTTCGTCGCCCTTGAAGGAGGGGCGC
The DNA here is from genome assembly GCA_964617715.1 of uncultured Armatimonadia bacterium. Lineage (GTDB taxonomy): Bacteria > Armatimonadota > Zipacnadia > Zipacnadales > UBA5352 > JALGVA01. The sequence continues at coordinate 7,145 of CAZTZN010000051.1, forward strand.
GATGGCCGACCGCGAACTCATAGACTGCAGCAGCCCACCTACTGGACGGCTCGGACCACCATGGACTTCGCTGACGCCAAGGAGGAGATCCGCGAACGCCTCGACCTGGTTGAGGTGATCGGCCAGTACGTGCGCCTGCGCCGAGTCGGGCGGCGTTATACCGGCCTGTGTCCCTTCCACCAGGACTCGGCCCCATCGTTCAGTGTGGATCCTGAGCGCGGCTTCTGGCACTGTTTCGGATGCGGCGCCGGCGGTGACCTCTACGCCTTCGTGATGCGCCAGGAGGGAGTGGACTTCGTCGAGGCCCTGCGCATGCTCGCCCGGCGCGCCGGGGTACAGCTCGACACCGACCCTCAGGCCGACGGACGGCGGCGCCATCGCGAGCTGCTGGAGCGGGCCAACCGCATCGCCCGTGAGCACTTCGTAGCCAACCTGCACCACCATCCCGCCGCCGCAGCCGCGCGCGCCTATGTGCGCCGGCGCGGGTTCAACAAGTGGGCGGTGGAGACCTTCGAGATCGGCTTCGCCCTCGATTCGTGGGACGATCTGCTCAACAAGCTGGCGGCGGAGGGTATCAACGCGACGGTCGCGCAGGAGGCGGGGTTGGTCAAGCCCGGCGAGCGCGGCGGCAGTTACGACACCTTCCGCAACCGCATCATGTTCCCCATCAGCGATATCACCGGGCGCACCATCGCCTTTGGCGGACGCGCCATGGATCCCGACAACCCCGCGAAGTACATGAACTCGCCCGAGACACCGCTCTTTCACAAGCGTCGCGAACTCTACGCCCTCGACCTCGCGCGCCCGGCGATCACTCAGGAGAAGTGCGCCATCGTCGTCGAGGGCTACACCGATGTGATCTCGCTGCACCAGGCGGGCATCCGCAACGTCGTGGCGGGCCTGGGCACCGCACTGACGAAGGAGCAGCTCGACCTGCTGGGGCGTTACGCCGAAGAGGTCGTGCTGATCTACGACGCCGACGCGGCCGGGCAGCGCGCCGCGCTGCGCAACATCGAGGTGGTCGAGGACGCCGACGTCGCGGTGAGCCTGATCGCCCTGCCCGAGGGCCTCGACCCCGATGAATTCGTGCGCACGCACGGGCCCGAGGCTTTCATGGAGCTGCTCGAGGGCCGCGTCTCCCCCATCGAGTACGAGCTGCGCATGATCTTCGCCGAGCACTCGGCGCAGAGCCCCGATGGCCAGGCGCGCGCGGCGCAGGCGGCGGTAGACGTGCTGATCAAGGTGAGCGACTGGACGCGGCGCGACGAGTTCGTCAGCCGCGCCGCGGACCTGTGGGGCCGGCGCAACCCGGGGCGCACCGAGTCGATGGAGCGGGTCCTCAAACTCGAACTGACGCGGCGACTGCGCGAGCCCGGACGGCAGCGCCGACGCCTTTCCAGCGACCCGAGCTTCATCTCACAGACGCTCACGCGCGGCTGCAGCGGGCTGCTCAAGGCTGAGACCGAGCTGCTGGCCGAAGCTCTGGATGACGAACAGATAGCCGCGCGGGTGCTGGCGGAGTTGAAGCCTGAGGACATGCTCACCGAGGCGGACGCGGCGATCCTCGCGGCAATGAAGGAACAGCACGCCCGCGACGGGAAGCTCGATGTGCGCGCGCTGGTGGACTCGCTTCCGGAGGAGGAAGGGGTGCGGCAGCGAGGCGTGGAACTGACGGTCACCCAGGTGCGACGGATGGAGGTCGAGAGCGACGCCGATCGGCTGGCGCAGACCGAGGAGACCATCCTGCGGCTGCGCACTCACCGGGCATCCGCGGGCAGGCCGCCGTTGAGCCAGCGCACGACCGAGGCGCTGCGCGACGTCGAGTTCTCCAGCGAGGAGCTGGCCGAACTGGAGCGCATGGTCCACGAGGGGCTCAACACCGGCCGGTTGACGCACGATGACCCCCTGGTGCAGCGATACCTGGATTTCGGGCGCCGCATGCATGGTCGCGGCCGCGGCGGCTTCGTCGGCGAGCCGGGGGGAGGGGGCGGGCTGCCGGGCCACGCGCCCCAGCCGGGCGGTGAGGGCCCGGCCGGCGACGCGGCGGCCCCTACCAGGCACCCCACGCCGGTGGGCGAGGAAGGGCCCGCAGAGGATCCCGACCCGCACGAGCCGGACGACCCGTGGGCGCTGGACGAGGAAGGCGATCCGTTCTCCGAAGATGACTGATGCCCCCGGACGCGGTGGCGCGCGTCCCGCCGGGTGGCGGTTGCGTTTGTCGTACGACGGTGCCGGCGCATCGTCTGCCGAAAGGAGCTGAAGTGGTTGCCGAAGTCGAAGGACGAAGAGGTTAAGGACCTCGCCGAAGTCAAGGCCCTGATACGCAAGGGCCAGGAGCAGGGCTATCTGACCTACGAGGAGATCCAGGATAGCCTCGGCGATGTCGAGGACCTCAACGCGGAGGATATCGAGGACATCTACGCCCTGCTGGGAGAGGCGGACGTGCGCATTGCCGCCTCGCAGGACGAGGCGTTCGACGAGGAAGAGGAGACGTCGGACGACGAGGACCTCGATAGCACTGTGATCGAGGCCGATGCGGTCCCGGTCGATGACTCCGTGCGCATGTACCTGCGCAACATCGGCAAGGTGCCACTGCTGAGCGCGGAGCAGGAGGTAGAGCTGGCCAAGCGCATCCACCTGGGAGAGGGAGTGGCGCGCTTCGACGCGGCGAGCAACTGCATCCTGTTTCGGCCACACAGCCGGCTGCGGCCGGGCACCACCTACACGGTGACCATCGACGGCTCCGAGGATGGAATGTTCGACACCGGCGGGCGGCACCTCGGTAACAACATCACCTGGTCGTTTACCACCGCCCCGGCCAGCGCGCCACTCAAGGTGGTCGAGACGCACCCGGCCAACGGCGAGGCCGACGTCGAGGTGCACCGCGAGATCACCGTGCGCTTCAACGACGGGATCGAGAGCGCGTCCGCGAAAGGCGACGTCATCCGGGTCGAGGACACCCGCGGCCGCGTGGTCAAGGGCAGCGTCGCACCGGGCCCGGATCCGGATGTCATCGTCTTTCGGCCCGCCGAGAACCTGCTGCACCGCAACGACTTCGTGGTGATGGTGGTCGGCGGGCAGGGCGGGGTGCTCAGCGAGGGCGGCAAGCACCTGCGCCGGGACTTCACCTTCCGCTTCAGCACCACCAACCAGAAGGCGGCGCCGCGGGCGGTCTCCATCAGCCCCGAGCCCGGGGCCACCGGGGTGGATCCCGCCGCCGCGATAGTTGTCACCTTCGATCGCGACCTGGTGCCCCGCAGCGTCAGGCGCAGCGCGGTGACGGTGACCGACTCGATGGACCAGGAGGTGCCGTGCTCGGTCTACTACAGCCCCGAGATCCGCTGCATCCGCATCGCGCCTCACGAACCGTGGACGCCGCGCATGACCTATCACGTGCAACTGCACTCCGGCGAGGCCGGTGTTCAGGGGGTCGCGGGCTTCCCTCTGCAAGAGGATGTGGCCTTCGAGTTCGTGGCCGGCCAGCAGACTGAGGAGCCGGGCATCGCCTGGCGCTGGCCGGAGCACGAAGCGCGTGATATCTCCCCACGTTGCACCGTAGTCGCCTGCTTCAAGTGCCAGCTCGATCCGCACAGTGTGCACGACGGCAGCCTCAGACTGCGCGACGAGGAGGCGGTGCAGGCCCTCGCGGATGCGAACCTGCGCCTGGTGGTGAGCATCGCGCGCAAGTACGCGGGGCGCTCGACACTGAGCTTCCTGGACCTGATCCAGGAGGGCAACATGGGCCTGATGCGCGCGGTCGAGAAGTTCGACTACCGCAAGGGCTACAAGTTCAGCACCTACGCGACCTGGTGGATCCGTCAGGCGATCACGCGCGCCATCGCCGACCAGGGGCGCATCATCCGCATCCCCGTCCACATGGTGGAGACCATCAACCGGGTGGTGCGCACTTCCCGGGCACTGCTGCAGCAGCTCGGGCGTGAGCCTACGCTCGAGGAGGTAGCCGCCGAGATGGACCTGCCGGTCGAGCGCGTGGCCGAGATCAAGCGCATCGCGCCCGATCCGTTGTCGCTGGAGGCGCCGGTGGGCGAGGAGGAGGATAGCCACCTGGGCGACTTCGTCCCCGATGACGAGGTGGGCACGCCGGTGGACGTGGCCTCCAACTCGGTGCTGCGCGAGCAGCTCGAGAAGGTGCTCGACACGCTCACCGAGCGCGAACGCGAGGTGCTCAAGCTGCGCTTCGGGCTCGAGGACGGCTACTCGCGCACGCTCGAAGAGGTCGGGCACATCTTCGAGGTGACGCGCGAGCGCATCCGCCAGATCGAGGCCAAGGCGCTCAAAAAGCTGCGCCATCCGAGCCGCAACAAGATCCTGCGCGACTACCTGGAGTAGCTGCGGGGTAACCTGAGAACGCGCCCGGGCGAACTGTGTGGCGGACGCATATGCGGCGGATGAAGGCCGCCTGCACGCCAGCGGCGGCAGATTGACGGGCGTCGCCGCGCGATGCTATAATTGCCCGTAGCGGGCCCGTAGCTCAGAGGTTAGAGCAGTCGGCTCATAACCGACTGGTCGCTGGTTCGAGTCCAGCCGGGCCCACCACTGACAGAGACATGCGCGCCGCCGCAGGGCGGCGGATAGAAATGAGTTGCCCTGCCACAAACCCGAGTGCACGATGCCCGGGGCGGCCCTCAGCCGCCCCGCATATCTTTGCCGCCACTGATCTGACCGCCCCAGCCAGGCGCCGGCGATGTCCCACGATACCCACGGGGGTAGAGACCTGATGCTCACTGCGATAGCAGACTACGTCAGGAGCCGACGCAACGAACTGGGACGCCATGTGTTGTTCCTGGGCGGCGCAGTTCGTACCTCGCCTGACGAACTGACCATCGAGCAGTTGATCCGCAAGATGGCCATCGACTGGGCGGCCGAGGCCGGCATCGAGCTGCCGGAGGTCGATCCGGGGCCGGCGGCGCTGCAGGCGATGTCCGAGCGGGTGCCCTCGCACCTCGAGCGCTGTCGCAGGCTGCGGCCGTTGGTGGAAGAGCGCCGACCCAGCGAGGCGCACACGCGGCTGGGGCGCATGATCGCCGAGGGCTACTTCCCCGCGATCTTCACCACCGACCCGACCGATCTGCTGCAGCGGGCGCTGCACAATCAGCACATGGAACCCGACACCGACTACCACCTGCTGGTCGCGGGGGTCGATTCGCTTGAGGAGCTTGAGCTGGCCATCAGTGGCTCGACCCGCGTGGTGGTGGTGAAGTGCGCGGGCTCGATGACGAGCGAGTACCTGCCGCTGACCCAGGACGAAGTGGACGCAACCATCAATTCCGTCGGCCCGGTGATCGCCACCGCCTTCAGGACTCTCGCGCTGTTCGTCGGGTATACCGAGCGCGATCGCGCGCTCATCGCGCACGTCCCGCTCGAGGGCGACCGCGTGTTCTGGATCAACCGCATCATCCCGATGGATGACGAGGAGCTGTTCCAGGAACTCAAGCTGGAGAGCCCCGCCAGCGTTGACTATCATCGGCTCCAGCCCGAGGTCACCGCGATGCTGGCGGCGCGCGGCTCGGCCCGACACCTGCTGTGCCGTGAGCCGGGCGAGCCCAACGCGTTCTTCAGCGGTCTCGAGGACCGCCTCATACGCCACCGCCGCAGCAGCGGCCGGGCGCGCAAGTCCGGCCCGACGCTCAGCGTCCTCAGCGGCGGCCCCTTCCGCTTCCTCGATCACTACCGCGTCGAGGACGCCGAGGTGTTCTACGGGCGCGAACAGGAGACCGATGACGTCCTTGAGATGGTGCGCGCGCACCGCCTGAGCGTGCTCTTCGGGGCGCTGGGGCGGGGCAAGACCTCGCTGCTGTGCGCCGGGGTCATGGCGCGCATGCTGCGTGAGGCCGAGGAAGCCGATGACGCCCACGGCATCCGCTGGCTGCCTGTCTACGTGCGCTGCGGCGAAGATCCCCTCGAGAGCACCCGTGAAGCGCTCGCGGACGCCGTGCGGGAGCTGGAGATCGAGGACTTCGACAACTCGGGCAGCCTGCACGAGATCCTCGCTCGCGCCGCCGAACGCACCGGACGACATATCGTGTTGCTGATCGATCAGTTCGAGGAGTACTTCGTCAAGACCGGTGACCGTCTGCAGGAGGAGTTCGCCCGGCAGCTCTCGGAGGCGCTCGAGCACTCCGGTGATGAGCTGCGTGTGCTCATCAGCATCCGCGAGGACTTTCTGGGCCAGCTCTTCGAGCTGCGCGAGTGGTTCCCCGAGATCCTCCACAACGTCTACCGCCTGCGCAAGCTCAGTCCACGCCAGGCCAAGATCGCGGCCATCAAGCCCGGCTCGAGCTTCCACCTCAACATCGAGGAGGACCTGGTGGACCGGGTGCTGGAGGATCTGTGCCACGACGGGGGGTGCGAGCCGACCGAGCTGCAGATCGTCATGGATCGGCTCTACCAGCAGCTCACCCCCGGCCGCCGCACCATGGGCGCGAGCGTCTACGAACAGCTCGACGGCGCCGACCGCATCCTCCGCGACTACCTCGAACACGCCCTGCACCAGCTTCCGCCGTGGGAGCGGCGGTTGGTGCGCAGCATCCTCAAGCAACTCGTGCAGTCCTCAGAGCTGAAGGCGACGCGCTCGGTGCAGCGTCTGGCCGCGGAGGTCGGCCAGAGCGAAGAGACGGTGGAGCGCATTCTCGCGCGCCTCGAGGACCTGCGGCTGGTGCGCCGCGTCGGCAAGCCCGAACACCACCGCTACGAGGTGGTCCACGAGTATCTGGCGCGCAAGATCGACGAATGGATGACCGAACGGCAGATCGAGGTCAAGGACGTCCAGGACCTGCTCACGCGTGAGCTGGGCAACTACCAGAAGTTCGGCCTGCTCATGAACGAGGGGGCATTGCGGGTCATCAGCGCGCATCGTAACGAACTCACCATCTCACCCGAGGAGATGGCGCTGATCATCCGCAGCGCCGTGGCGCGCCAGATCGACGTGGGTTACTGGCTGGGGCGTATCGAAGAGCTGGGCGACCTGCTCGAGCCGACCATCAAGGACATGCTGCAGGACCCCGATCCGCACGTCCGGCTGTCGGCACTGCGCGCGCTGGGCCCGCATGTCTCACGGGCGTACATCCGGGAACTCGTCGAATTGCTCGACGACGCCGATCAGAGCGTCCGCCAACTGGCGGAGGATTACCTGCGCGGGCTGGACCGCGAGCTGGTTCACCTGCTCGGTCGCGGCACCGGTGAGGAGCGCCACCTGGCCGCCTACGCCCTCGGCCGCATAGAGAGCCGACGGGCGCTGCGGCCACTGGCCCAGGCCCTGCGCGATGACGACGAGCAGATGCGCAACGAGGTGGCGGAAGCGTTGATGGAGATGGACGCTGCGTCCACCGTGCGCATCCTGCTGCGGCGACTGCGCGAGAGCCCCGACGCGCCCTGGGCGGTCGCCTACGCGCTGGGCCGCGTGGCCCAGGACCCGCGGGCGGTGGCCGAGATCGAGGCTGCGCGCCGCAGCCAGCCGCGCTCGGCGCAGATCGCCTTCGCGCTGGCCATGGCGCACGCGCAGCGGCGCGAGTTCGACCGCGCGCTGGCGCTGTTGGATGAGGCCGAGAGCCTGACCTCCACCCCCGTCGGCCGCGAGGCGGTGGCGGAGATGCGCGAGGAGGTGCTGGTGCAGCGCCAGCGGGCACAGCAGTTCGAGGAGTGGCCCACCTTCCACTGCAATACGCAGCGCACCGGCCGCAGCCGCCAGCAGGTCACGCCGCCGCTCAAGGTGCGCTGGCGTTTCCAGGCGCGAGGTCCGGTGGTCGGCGGTCCCGCACTGGCGGGTGGCATGGTGTGCGTGGGTTCGCGAGACGGCTACGTCTACGGCCTCGACAGCGCCTCAGGACAGATGCGGTGGGAGGCACAGACCGGCGACCGCGTGGAGTCGACACCCGCCATCGCCGCCGACGCGGTGTACGTGACCTCGCGCGACGGCCGGCTCTACTGCCTCTCGCTTCATGATGGTTCCACGCGCTGGCAACATGACACCGGGGCGCCCAGCCGTTCCTCCCCGGCGATGGTGGATGACGTGGTACTCGCCGGCAACCAGGATGGTCGCGTGGTCGCGGTGGACGCCGCGAGCGGACGCCTGCGCTGGCAGCAGGAGGTGGGCGACGAGGTCTCGGCGGCGCCGATGGTGGTGAACGATCTCGCCATCGTCGGCTCCTGGGACGGAGACCTCTACGCGCTCTCACTCGACAGCGGCGAGCAGGCGTGGAGCGTCGAGGCGGGCGAGCCGATCGCGGCCGCCGCCTGCAGCGCCGACGGCGTCGTGTACTTCGGCTCCGACGATGCGACCTTGATGGCCGTCGATGCCGCCTCCGGCGCGGTCCGCTGGCGCACCGAGTTGGCGGGGCACATCCGCACCTGTCCCACGCTGTCCGACAGTGTGGTGGTAGTCGGCTCGATGGATGGGAAGGCCTATGCCGTGAATCGCGAGGACGGCGCGCTGGTCTGGCAGCACGCGACCGAGGACGAGATCCTCGCCTCCCCCGCCATCGCCGGGGACATCGTCTATGTTGCCTCCAAGGATGGCGCGCTCTACGCGCTGGCCCTCGAGGACGGAGCCGAGCTGTGGCGCTACTCGACCTCCTACGCGGTCTTCTCCTCGCCGGCGACGGCCGAGCAGATGGTGGTGCTGGGCATGCAGTACTACGACGTGGTGGCCTTTGTGGGCACCGAGTTCAAGCCGGGGGCGCTGACATGATGCGCCCTGCGCTCGCCCTGGTGCCATGCCTGGCCGCGCTGCTGCTGGCGGGCTGTCGCACCGACGAGATGCGCCGTGACTTCGTGGGCGCGCGGTACCTGCAGCAGGCCGAAAAGCACCTGCAGCAACTCCCCCGCGACACCGCGCGCGCGCAGCGTGAACTCGACCGAGCGGCGGCTCTGCTGCCCGAAAACCGCGAGACCAGTCTGCGCCTCGCGCGCCTTTACGTCCTGGCCCGCAACTACCACACGGCCGCGGAGTTGTTCGAGGCGCTGCCCGACCTCGGGCGTCACGACCGCACCCTGCTGGCGTACTGCCTCCTGCAGACCGGCCGCCGGGAGGCGGGGACGCGGATGGGCCTGCGCGTCATCGTGGAGGCCGATGACCTGTACCGATCGGGCGCGATCACGCGGTCGGAGTGGGCGCTGCTGCTCAATGACGCGGGGTACCTGCTCATCGACGGCGGCGCCAACCTTGACGCCGCCCATGACGCGCTGCGGCGAGCGGTCGAGGCCTTCCCGCTCGAAGCGCCCATCGCCGACAGTTGGGGCTGGGCGCTGGTGCACCGCGGCGAGTTGACCGAGGCCGCCTTCTACCTGGAGCGCGCTCAGCGTCACCAGGCGCGTGAGGACCCCGAGATGCTCTATCACCTGGGGGTGGTTTACTCGCGGCTCGAGCGCATCAGTGACGCGCGCCGGGTGCTCAAGCGGGCGGCGGAACTCGACCCGAACTTCGAGCCGGCACAGAGGGAACTGCGCCGCCTGGGGCGAATACTGCCCCCGCCCAACCTTGCGATGACGTCGCAGCGACCCGCCGCCTGACCGCGGTAAAGCCACCGGCCACACCCCGGCTTACCCTACTCGACGGGAGCACAGCGCCATGAAGATCGCCAGGAGACTCGAGGCCATCAGTCCGTCCGCGACGATCGGCATGAAGATCAAGGGCGACGAGCTGAAGGCCCAGGGCAAGGATGTGCTGTCCTTCGCCGTGGGCGAGCCGGACTTCCCCACGCCGGCCAACATCATCGAAGCCGCCAAACGCGCCATGGATGAGGGCCACACGAAGTACACCGCGGCCTCGGGCCTCCCCGAACTCAAGCAGGCCATCTGCGAGGCCACGTGGCGCGACCTCCGGCTCGAGTACACGCCCGCTCAGGTCATCGTCTCCAACGGTGCCAAGCACTCGTTGTTCAACATCGCGCAGACGCTGGTGCAGCCCGGTGACGAGGTCATCATGTTCTCGCCCTACTGGGTTACCTACCCCGACCAGATTGCGTTCTGCGAGGGCCGGCCCGTGGTCATCGAGACGCGCGGCGAGGACGACTTCCAGCCCGACCTCGACGCGGTGCGCGCGGCGATCAGCGACTACACTGTGGCCATCATGCTCAACAGCCCCTGCAATCCCAGCGGCGCGGTGTATGAGCGCGAGGTCATGGAGGGCATTGCGGAGATCGCCATCGAGCACGACCTGACCATCATATCCGACGAGATCTACAAGCACATCCTGTTCGACGGGCGCACACACCTGAGCCCGGCGCAGCTCGGCGATGAAGTGCGCGCACGCACGCTCATCGTCGATGGCGTCGCCAAGAGCTACTCGATGCCCGGCTGGCGCATCGGCTGGGTGCTGGGGCCCGAGGGCATCGTCAAGGCCATGGGCTCACTGCAGGGCCAGATGACCTCCAACCCGAACACCATCGCGCAGTGGGCGACCGTGGAGGCGCTGACCGGCCCGCAGGACAGCGTGGCGGAGATGAGGGCGCAGTTCGAGCAGCGCCGCGACTTCGTCATCGAGCGCATGGCGCAGATCGAAGGCGTTACCTGCGTCACCCCACGCGGAGCGTTCTACGCCTTCCCGAACGTCTCCGCGCACTACGACCGACTGGTGCCCGACGCCCCCGAGGGCGCTCGGTCGGACGCGCTGGCGCTGAAGCTGCTGGCGGAGAACCTCATCAGCCTGGTGTGCGGCTCTTCCTTCGGCAACGACGAGCACATTCGCCTGAGCTTCGCCGCCAGCATGGAGCAGCTCGAGGAGGGCATGAACCGCTTCGCGGCGGCGTTTGCCTAGCTCCGACACCGACCCCAGACATCACCGGGGCGGGGGCAATTCCCCCGCTCCCGGTCGTGAATCAGGAGGGACGCTCGTGTACACCATCACACTCATTCCCGGCGACGGCACCGGCCCGGAGCTGGTCGAGGCCATGCGCCGCTGCGTGGAGGCAACCGGCGTAGCCATCGAGTGGGACGTGCAGCACGCGGGCACGGACGTGCTCGAGGAGGCCGGCACGCCGCTGCCTGAGAGCGTCCTCGACTCAATCCGCGAGAACAAGGTCGCCATCAAGGGCCCCATCACCACGCCGGTGGGCACGGGCTTTCGCAGCGTCAACGTGGCACTGCGTAAGATCCTCGATCTCTACGTCTGCCTGCGCCCCAGCAAGTTCTACCCGGGCGTCAAGTCGCGCTACCCCGAAGCCGACCTGGTGGTGGTGCGCGAGAACACTGAGGACGTCTACGCAGGCATCGAGTTCGAGCGCGGCACCCACGAGTGCGCCGAGATCATCGGACAGATCGAGCGGCTCAGCGGCGAGAGCATTCGCCCTGACTCGGGCATCTCCATCAAGCCCATCTCGGTGAGCGCCTCTGAGCGCATCGTGCGCTTCGCCTTCGAGTACGCCATCGCCAACGGGCGCAGCAAGGTCACCGCGGTGCACAAGGCCAATATCCAGAAGTTCTCGGACGGGCTGTTCCTGCAGGTCGCCCGGGAGGTGGCCGAGGAGTACGCGGGTAGTGGCATCGAGTTCGAGGACCGCATCGTGGACAACATGTGCATGCAGCTTGTCCAGAAACCCGAACTCTACGACGTACTGGTGCTCCCCAACCTCTACGGCGACATCGTCAGCGACCTGTGCTGCGGGCTGGTCGGCGGCCTGGGCGTGGCCCCCGGGGCCAACATCGGCGAGGAGATCGCGGTGTTCGAGCCGACGCACGGCAGCGCGCCGAAGTATGCCGGGCAGAACAAGGTCAACCCGACGGCCACCATCCTGTCGGCGGTGATGATGCTGCATCACCTGGGCGAGCACGACGCGGCGAATCGGCTGGAGCGCGCCACCGCGGCGGTCATCGCCGAGGGCGACCAGGTCACCTACGACCTCAAGCCCACCCGCGACGACCCGACCGCGGTCGGCACCAGCGAGATGGCCGACGCCATCATCGCCCGGATGCAGTAGCACGTTGCCCGGAGGCCCGGCGGCGCCGCGCCAGCGCCCCGGCGCGGATCAGGGCGACGCCCACCCCCGCCAGGGCCAGCCCCACGAGCAGCGCCATCCACACCGGCACATAGACCGGGTGGGGCCCGAGCACGAAGGCATCCGTGCTCCACAGCGACTGCGGCCAGTCAGTAATCGTGCGCATGGCCGCGTATCGCAGTACCGTCCAGCTCCCGAGCGCACACACGAAGGTGCCCCACTGCTGCAGCGCGTTGCGCCCGGCTATCACCGCCACCGTGATCAGCAGCAGTAGAGTCGCCGCCAGGCGTGTCTGCTCCAGCGCCACCGTGCGCGCGGGCATGGCCTCCACTGCCGCACGCGCGAAGTCTGCGCCCTCCTGCGCCACATCGAGCGTGCCGCGCATGTAGAAGGTCGCCACCGCATCAACGTAGCCCAGGGCAATGCACAACGCCGCCAGCGAAGTCAGGTAGCTGAACACGGTCATGCCGCGCCGCGATGACGCCATCGCCTGTCAGCCCTCCAGCAGACGCCAGCCACGAGCGTTGACCTCAATGCCGGTTGCTCCATCGCGCATCGCGGCGACCGCCCGCATCTCCTCGATGTCGTCGAACCAGCCAACCGCGTAGGCCGCCCCGAAGCTCTCCCCCGCCTTCACCGGCCACCCGCCGATCTCTTCGATGAAGCACACGTAGTCGCGCTGATGGCACCAGGCCTGAAAGACCGTCTCCGGGGCGAGGGTGATGCCCGCCAGCCACGGTCCGGCCGAACCGTCGGGCAGCGTCACCTGGCGCGCGCGGATCATGCTCTCCGGAATGGCCGCATCGTCGCGCTGGTAGAGGAACCTGGCGTCGGGCGGGAAGTCCTCAATAAACTCGGTCGGCGGGATGCACCCGTGGTAGCTGAGGTAGATCTGCCGGAAGGTGTCACCCGCGTTGTGGCGCAGATGTCCGGGCATGTCGAGGCGGAAGATCAGCGCCTCGACGTCGTTGGCGCTGGTGATGCGGTCGGCGCCCAGGAAGTAGCGCAGGCCGTCGGCGAACACCAGCGTCTGCTCCCAGTGGGAGCCGGGGGTGCGGCCGCAGGTGGCCCACCGCCAGTCGTACCACTGCCGCACCGCCACGAAGTCCCCGCCCTCAGTGACCTCGAACTCCAGTCTCCCGGCCTGGGTGCAGATCTGTGGCCCCTCGACGTAACGCTTGGGCAGGTCGCCATGCAGCGCGTCGTGGCCGTGGTAGGGGTGCTCCGGATCCGCGTCCGGGTCATCCCAGATCGGCTCGAGCAGGAAGTCGGCGATGTCAAGGCCGAAGCTGTTGTCGCGCGCGCCGGTCGCCTTGTCCACAAAGGTGTCGCGGAACACGCCCGAGACGTAGCCCTCAGTGTGCACCTGCGCCGAGAGCAGATCGGTTTCGATGGCTATGACGGAGCCCGACACCCTGATCGTTGCCATGAGTCTCTCCCGCCCGTGCGCCCTCGCCGCTACGCCCCGATGAGGTCATACCAGGTCCTGGAGCGTCTCCCGTCGCTCGCGCAGTCGGGCGATCTTCTCCTGCGACTCGGCCAGGCGCTCACGCTCGCGCTCGACGACCTCGGCCGGGGCGTTCTCGACGAACTGTGGGTTGCCCAGCTTGCGCTCGCTCCGGGCGATGTCGCCCTCGACATCGGCGATCTGCCGGTCGATGCGCTCGATCTCGCCGCCCACGTCTACGCTTCCCGGCACGTGCAGGAAGACCTGCGCACCCGGCACGGTCGCAGCCAGGCAGTTGTCCGGCGCCGCAGAGCCGGGCCCGAACAGCGCCAGCTCGCCGATCATCGCCAGCCCGCGCAGACCCGGGCGCTGTGCATCGAGCAACGCCAGGGCATCGGCGTCATCGGCGATGATGGTTACGGGCGCGCGCTGGGCGGGCGGCAGCGTAAGCACCGCGCGCAGCGTGCGGATCGCAGTCACGGTGGCCTGCAGCTCGCCCATGAGTTCCTCGGCCTCGGAGTCGATCCAACGCTCGTCCGCGGTCGGGTAGTCCGCCACCGCGATGGGGCCCGCGTCCTCATCGAGCCGGTGCCACAGCTCCTCGGTGATGAAGGGCATGATCGGGTGCAGCGCGCGCAGAAAGCCACTCAGCACCGTGCGCAGCACCTCCTGCGTTACCGCCTTGCGCACGGGGCTCTCCGGCTCGTACAGGTCGGACTTGGCCAGCTCAACGTACCAGTCGCAGAACTCGCTCCAGATGTGCTCGTAGAGCGCGTCGGCCGCCTGCGCGATGTTGTACGCTTCCAACTCCCGGTTCACCAGCGCCAGCATGTGATGATGGCGCGACAGAATCCAGCGGTCGGCCAGACTCAGGTCAGCCGCTTCGAGGTCCACGGGCTCGGCGGGCGCGTCGTCCAGGTTCATGACCACGAAGCGCGTGACATTCCACAGCTTGTTGCAGAAGTTGCGCGCGCCCACCACGCGGTCCTCGGAGTAGCGTAGATCCTGCCCGTGGGTGATCATCTGCATGAGCGCGAAGCGCAGCGCGTCGGCGCCGTAGCTGTCAATCAACTCCAGAGGATCAACGCCGGTGCCCAGCGACTTGGACATCTTCTGTCCGGTGGCGGTCCGCACCAGCCCGTGGATGAAGACGGTGTCGAAGGGCTGCCTGCCGGTGAAGTGCATGGCGTCCATGATCATGCGCGCGACCCAGAAGAAGATGATGTCGTAGGCGGTCACGAGCACACTGGTGGGGTACCAGAAGGCCAGGTCGTCGGTCGCGTCGGGCCAGCCCAGCGTCGAGAACGGCCACAGGCCGGAGCTGAACCAGGTGTCCAGCACGTCGGGCGACGGCACGAGTCCGGTCGCTCCGCAGGAGGGGCACTGTGTCGGATCCTCGCGCGCGACGATCCACCGGCCGCACGACTCGCACCACCACGCAGGCACCGGATGCCCCCACCAGAGCTGCCGGGAGATGCACCAGTCCTCGATGTTCTCCAGCCACTCGCGGTAGACTCTCGTCCAACGTTCGGGCACGAAGCGCACCAGCCCCTCATCCACCGCGCGCAGGCCCTCCTGGGCGAGCTGCTCCATCGCCACGAACCACTGCTCACTCACCAGCGGCTCGACCACGGTGTGGCAGCGCGTGCAATGCCCCACCGCGTGCTCATGCTCCTCGACGCCCTCGAGCAGGCCCAGTTCTTCCAGCGCCGCCACGATCTGCGTCCGGGCATCGAAGCGCGACAGACCGGCATAGTCGCCTGCGTTCTCGGTCATCACGCCATCCTCGTTGATCACCACCACGTGCGGCAGGTTATGCCGCACTGCGATCTCGAGGTCATTCGGATCGTGCGATGGTGTTACTTTCACCGCACCGGTGCCGAATTCCGGGTCCACTGCCTCGTCGGCCACCACCACAATCTCACGATCCATCAGTGGCAGCAGTACGGTCTTCCCAACCAGGTCGGCGTAGCGCTCATCCTCGGGGTGCACGGCCACTGCGGTGTCGCCCAGCATGGTCTCCGGGCGCGTGGTCGCCACCACCACGCCGGGCCCGCCGTCGGGCTCGGGGTAGCGGATGTGCCACAGATGGCCCCGCTCATCGACATGCTCCACCTCAAGGTCGGAGAGGCCGGTCGAGCAGCGCGGGCACCAGTTAATCATACGCGCGCCACGGTAGATGAGCCCCTGCTCGTAGAGGGTCACGAAGGCCTCGCGCACCGCCCGCGACAGGCCCTCGTCGAGAGTGAAGCGCTCGCGCGACCAGTCGGGGCTGCAGCCGAGCCGCTGGAGCTGGCCGACAATCACATCATGGTGCTCGTTGGCGACCTGCCAGGTGCGCTCGACGAAGGCCTCGCGGCCGATTTCATGACGCGAGGTGCCCTCCTCGGCGAGTATCTTCTCGACCACGTTCTGCGTGGCGATGCCTGCGTGGTCGGTCCCGGGCACCCACAATGCCGCCCGCCCCTGCATCCGCCGCCAGCGGATGAGCAGGTCCTGAATGGTGTTGTCGAGCGCGTGCCCCATGTGCAGCGACCCGGTGACGTTGGGCGGGGGGATGACGATACAGAACGGCTCGCGCTCATGGTCGATGCACGCGCCCATGATATCCTCGTCGAGCCAGTACTGATACCAGCGGTCCTCGACGAGCTTCGGATCGTAGGCGGTGGGCATGGTGTCGGACATGAGCCTGCTCCTCTTTTTCGGTGCTGATTAACGCAAAACGCCCCTCGCCCCGCGAACCGTGGGTTCGCATCGGGACGAGAGGCTGAGATCTCCCGCGGTACCACCCGACCTCCGGCCGCCTGCGGCTCCGGAGGTCTCGGAGTTTGCCTGCGGCAGACCCCACGCTCCGGCGCACAAGCTCCGGCTCTTGAGGACGGGGTAACGACCGTCAGTCGGCGGCGCCTACTGCCACTTCGGCGCTGCGGCTCAGGGGCGACGTTCGGATGGAGACCGGCCTCGCCGTGCGGGCGGCGGTGTTTCTTCCGGTCTCCCGGGGCGCGGCCGCCGGCTCTCAGCTCGCCACCGGCTCTCTGTGGGTCGCGCTACCCGCCTACTCCTCCCCATCATGGCCTGTCATGCGCGTCCGGTTGTTGCGCGAGTATAACTGAGCGCGCGCGGGGGCGTCAAGGGCGCGCGCCTCCGCCGTCCGCAGGACAGACTTCGGCCGGTCTCCCCCGAAGCATTGGCCGCGCGCACCCGAACGCCCCCACCAGCAGTATTGACCGGCAGGATGGCTGTTCTCCGGTTGATGGCAGTGGCTCCGCTCCTGCCTACTCCCCAACCGCCAGCGCCACGTCGAGCACCTCGGACATGGTGCTGACGTAGAGGAACTCCAAGTCCTGGAAGACCTCGGCGGGGAACTGCTCGCGATCGGCCATGTCCTTGCGGTTCTCCTCGGGCAGCACCACCATCGTCATACCCGCGCGGTGCGCCGCCAGCACCTTCTCGCGCACGCCGCCGATGGGCAGCACCCGCCCGTGCAGCGAGATCTCGCCGGTCATGGCCACATCCGCGCGCACCGGACGCCCGGTCAGCGCCGACACCAGCGCGGCGCAGATCGCAACACCCGCCGACGGGCCCTCCTTGGGCACCGCGCCCGAGGGCACATGCACGTGGATGTCGTGCCGCGAGAAGTGCCCATCGGGCAGCTTGAGGGCCGCGCCGATGCCGCGCACATGGCTGAGCGCCGCCTGTGCCGACTCCTTCATCACGTCGCCCAGCCGTCCGGTCAGGAGCAGGTCGCCGTCGCCCTTGACCACACTGACCTCGATCGCGATGATGTCGCCGCCGGCCTCGGTGTATGACAGGCCGGTCGCGACGCCGACGGCCGGTTCGGCGCGCCCGCTTCCCCAGGAGAAGCGCGGAGCCCCCAGCATCTCCTCGACCGTCTCCGCGGTGATCTGCGTGCGACCCGTTTCACCGGCCGCCACCTTGCGCGCGACCTTCCGGCACAGCGACGCAATCTCGCGTTCGAGGTTGCGCACTCCTGCTTCGCGCGTGTAGCGGCGTATCAGCGCCTGCAGGCCGCCCGTGTGGAAGCGGATCGACCGCCCGCTCAGGCCGTGCGCCGCGCGCTGCTTGGGCACCAGGAAGTCACGCGCGATCTGCAGCTTCTCCTCCTCGATGTAGCCGGGGAACTCGATGACCTCGAA
>CAZTZN010000052.1:0-24580 GCA_964617715.1 uncultured Armatimonadia bacterium
GACATGTCGCGCAGGAGTTGGTACTCGGGCTGCGAGAGCGTCTGAGTGGGCGCCACGGTGATGGAGTCACCGGTGTGCACGCCCATCGGGTCGAAGTTCTCGATGGCGCAGATGACCACGACATTGTCGGCGGTGTCGCGCATCACCTCGTACTCGATCTCTTTCCAGCCGACCACGGACTGCTCGACGAGCACCTCGTTCATGGGCGAGGCCTCGATGCCGCGCTGCACCACCTCATCGATCTCGTCGGGCGAGGTGATGGCGCCGCCGCCGATGCCACCGAGGGTCGCCGAAGGGCGAATGACCACGGGCAGGCCGATGCGCTCGATGATGCCTCGCGCCTCGCGCAGGTCGGTGGCGGTGGCCGACTCGGGCATGGGCAGGCCCGCCGCAGCCATCACATCCTTGAACAGCTCGCGGTCCTCGGCCTTCTTGATGGCCTTGCGGGTCGCCCCGATAAGCTCCACATTGTGGCGCGAGAGCACCCCGGACTCGGCCAGCGCCAGCGCTACGTTCAGGCCGGTCTGGCCGCCCAGCGTGGGCAGCAGCGCATCGGGCCGCTCGCGTTCGATGATCGCGGCCACGGTCTCGACCGTGATCGGCTCGATGTAGGTGCGCGTGGCCATCTCCGGATCGGTCATGATCGTGGCCGGGTTGGAGTTGACCAGCGTCACCTCGTAGCCTTCCTCGAGCAGGGCCTTGCACGCCTGGGTGCCGGAGTAGTCGAACTCGCAGGCCTGTCCGATGACAATGGGCCCCGAGCCGATGATCAATATCCTGTGCAGATCGTCGCGTCTGGGCATGAGGACTCCTTTGTAGCTACGAGCTGCGGGCGACAGGACAAGCCTGCGGCAACTGCCGGCGGCCGGCTGCCGGCAGACGGCAAACGGCTCATGGCGACGGCGAACGGCCCGGAGGTCCGCGCTCGCAGCTCGCGGCCAGAGAAAGACCCGCCCGGAGGCGGGTCGGTGGTCAGCGCGCCGCGCTGGCTGTTTTCATATGATCAATAAAGATGTCGAACAGATAATGCGAGTCGTGCGGCCCCGGCCCCGCCTCGGGATGGTACTGGACCGAGAAGATGGGCAGTTTCGTGTGCCGCATCCCCTCGAGCGAGTTGTCATTGAGGTTGATGTGCGTCGGCTCGACGTCGTCCGGCAATGTGTCGGGATCGACATTGTAGCCGTGGTTCTGCGTGGTGATCTCGACCGTGCCGGTTTCCAGCCGTTTGACCGGGTGGTTGCAGCCGCGGTGCCCGTACTTGAGCTTGTAGGTGGTGGCGCCCAGCGCATGCCCGAGAAGCTGCTGGCCCAGGCAGATGCCGAAGATGGGCATGCCGGTATCGACCAGCGCCCTGACCACATCGATCACGTAGCCGAGCGCCGCCGGGTCGCCGGGGCCGTTGGAGACCACGACTCCGTCGGGCTCCCAGCGCAGGATGCGCTCGGCCGAGGTGGTGCAGGGCGTGACGATGACCTCGCAGCGGCGCTGAACGAGATGGCGTAGAATGTTCTGCTTGACGCCACAGTCGATGACCACCACGCGGAAGCCCGACCACAACTCCTCGGCGTGGAGGTAGCCCACCGGCGAGATGGCCGGGGCGCCCCCGAAAGGCGGGAAGGCGCGCGGGTAGTCGTCGCCCGGCTCGTCGAGGTAGCCTTCGAGGCCCCAGCGCCGCGGGGCGTCGTGGATGACCTCCTGGACGAGGTCGCGGCCGGTGAGTGGCGGCAGCTCCCGGGCGCGCGCCACCAGTGAGTCGGGGTCGAGGTCCTCGGTGGAGATAATGCCCATCTGCCAGCCGTGGTCGCGCAGGTGCGAGGCGAGCCTGCGGGTGTCTATGTCGCTGATGCCGACGATGCCGTAGGCCAGCAGATACTCCCCGAGGGTGCGGTCGGCGCGCCAGTTGCTGGCGAACTCGTTGAACTCGCGCACCACGAAGCCCTCAACCCACGGCCGCCACGACTCCATGTCCACCGGGTTGATGCCGTAGTTGCCGATCTCGGGGTAGGTCATCGTGACGATCTGGCCGCGGTACGACGGGTCGGTGAGAACCTCCTGGTAGCCGACCATGCCGGTGTTGAAGCAGATCTCGCCGAAGGCCTCGCCCTGCGCCCCGAAGCTCCGGCCGTGAAAAACCGTGCCATCCGCCAGGGCGAGGACAGCAGGCGTGTGGTCGCGAGCCATCAAGTCACACCTCAGAGGGGCTCGTTTGGTCCTTCGTGTCAGGATACCACATCGGCCACCGGCGCGCAACCGATTCTGGCCGCAGTGCAGGACAACAGTTGAACGCCCGCACCGCCTGCCTTTCTCACGAAGGCGGGGGTATGGGCGCCCCGGGTGTGTCGCATCCGTGGGCGGGGCACCGTGCCGTGCAGTCTCCGGCAGGTGCGGACGCTCGCGACCTGCCGTCGGGGTTGCCCTGCGCCTGGGAGCGGTGTATACTCACACTCAAATAGCACTCCACAGGTGACGTGAAAGGACGCGAGGAGACGCCATGTCACAGGCCAGTCGCGTTGTCATCATCGGCTGGGACTGCGCACCGCCCCAGCTCGTGCTCGACCAGTGGCTCGACGACCTGCCCAACCTCAGCGCCATCGTGGATGGCGGCGCCGCCGGACGGCTGCAGAGCACCCACCCGCCCATCACCGTGCCCGCGTGGACCTGCATGATGGCCTCGGTCAACCCGGGGAAGCTGGGCTTCTACGGCTTCCGCAACCGCCGCCCGGGCGAGTACGGCGGGAAGTGGATCGCCAACGCCTCGGCGGTCAAGTTCGGCCGGGCATGGGACATCCTCGGCGACGCCGGCAAGCGCGTGTGTGTGGTGAACGTGCCCCAGACCTACCCCGTCTCGCCCGTCAACGGCATCCTGGTGTCCTCATTCCTGACCCCCGACACCACCTGCGAGTACACCTATCCCGCCGGTCTGGCGAAGCAGCTCGACGCCATCGCCGACGGCTACATGATCGATGTGGACGGCTTCCGCACCGACGACAAGCAGTGGCTGCTCGACCAGATCTACCTCATGACCGACAAGCGCTTCCGGGTGGCCAAGGCGCTCATGCAGGTGGATGAGTGGGACTTCTTCATGATGGTGGAGATGGGCCCCGACCGCATCGAGCACGGCTTCTGGAAGTACTGCGACCCCGAGCATCCCAAGTACGAGCCGGGCAATCCCTTCGAGAGCGCACTGTTCGACTACTATCAACACCTCGATCACCAGCTCGGCGAGCTGGTGGCGCTGGCGGGCGACGACGCGGCCGTCTTCGTGGTCAGCGACCACGGCGGTAAGGCGATGAGGGGCTCATTCGGCATCAACGACTGGCTGATCGAGCAGGGCCTGCTGTGCCTGAAACAGCCCGTCACCGAGCCGACACGCTTCAGCGAGGACCTGGTTGACTGGGAGCGCACCACCGCGTGGGCATGGGGCGGCTACTACGGGCGATTGTTCATGAACGTGAAGGGCCGCGAGCCACAGGGCATCGTGGCCCCTGAGGACTACGAGAGCGTGCGCGACGACCTCATCGCCCGCATCGGGGCGATCACCGACCACGAAGGCCGGCCCATGGCCAACCGCGTACTGCGCCCGCAGGAGATCTACACCGGCCCCTACGTGGACGAGGCGCCCGACCTGATGATCTACCTCGACGACCTTTGCTGGCGACTGGGGCAGGACATCGGCCGGCCCTCACTCTACGGCTTCGACACCGAGATCGGCCCGGATGACTCGGTGCACGACTACTTCGGCATGATCGCCGGGCGCGTGCCGGGCGCCGAGTTGGACATCGAAGGCGCGCACCTCATGGACGTCGCGCCGACGGTGCTGGAACTGCTGGACGTCGAGGTGCCGCAGTACATGGAGGGCCGGAGCCTGCTGCGCTAGCCCCGACCTGCGCGGTCCCGCGTACCTTCGGCGCCTCCCAGGAGCCTGTCAGGGCAGGGGGACTGCGTCACAGACTGTCGTGGTGATCTCGCAGAGCGGCTCTGCACCACAGGCGCCTTCGCCTGTCCCGTCTTGGGCTCGGGAAGATGCGCAGGCTTGCCGGGGGCCACGACCACTCAAGCGCCGCGGTCCCCCGGGTGCCCGGGGGACCGCTTTGCTCCCGATGATGCGTCGGGCTAGGAGATGTAGCCCAGGCCGCGCAGGCGGTCCTCGATCTGCTGGTTATCCTCCGCGTCCTCAAGCTTCTCGATCTCGCGCTGCAGGATCATCACCGCGAACTCGGCGCCGCTGGCGTAGCCTGCGG
The DNA here is from genome assembly GCA_964617715.1 of uncultured Armatimonadia bacterium. GTDB lineage: Bacteria > Armatimonadota > Zipacnadia > Zipacnadales > UBA5352 > JALGVA01. The sequence continues at coordinate 4,242 of CAZTZN010000052.1, forward strand.
CCGCCGCATATTCATTGAGCCGCTCCATCAGTTCCTGGCTGATGGTCACAGTGGCATCGGGCAATTCGTCGTCGCCTCCGTTCGGGGGCCGCCAGCCTCAACTGGTCAGCCGCTTGTAGTCATCGGTGGTCGCCCACCAGCGCAGCATCTGAATGCGGTAGGCGGCGTACTGCCGGTCGGTCCACGGGTTGTGGCTCAGACCGATCGCCGCGAGCTGCCCGGCCGGGATGTCCTTGAACTGCTCGAGATACCTCTCGACCGACAGCGATGCGTCGCGGTACGGGTCGCCGACCGAGACGGCGATCGCCCGGCAGGCGCCCTCCGGGTCCTGACAGCATACCAGCCCGGCGCGATCGGCCGACAACACCGCGCGCTGCTCCCAGGCGTGCGCGATCTTGGCGAGTCGGACGACCTCCTCGCGCGGTACGTTCTGGTCCCAGCCGACGGTGAAGTCGTGCGCGGCCTCGACGATCTTCCCGTGCAGCCCTGATCGGTTGGCCTCGCGCTCGATGATGTGGTCGGCGGCCCAGGCATACTGCGTGTTCTCATTGAGGAACATGTGCAGGGACGCGCCGAGCACGAACAGCATCTCGTGCGGACTCAGCGCGGTGCGGTAGGGCTCGCCGACGACCAGCGTCGGTTCATGCAGCGGAAGTGCCAAGGGACAACAGGTGTGTTCGTCGATGGTGAGGACGATCGGCACCGGCGCATCGAGAAACGCCGATGCCTGCCCCACCAGTTTGTCCAGCTCGGTCCAGCCGCTGTCGTGCAGCGGGATGGCGGTGACCAGCAGACGCCGCCAGGTGGCTGCGTCCTGCCAGAACAGCTCGAAGCCGTCGAGCACGTCCACGAAGGGCGCGTTCTGATCGAGGCGTTCGCGCAGCTCTGCGTCCTGCTCGTAGTCCCACGGCAGCGACGCTACCGCCGACTCGGCGGCGTCAATGGTGTCGTCTTCGACCAGGATATCGTCCCCCGTGGAGCCGCCCTGGAAGGGCACGCCCCCCGCGGGTTGCTCACCGACCAGGTCCTCGTCCTCATCCTCGAAGTCATCAAAGTCGTCGAGATCCTCGCTGCCACGCGTTGACACGAACGGGTCGGGAGCCACATGGTGCAGGCGGTGCAGTCGATCGGCGGCGGCGGCATCGATCGCCCGCAGTCCCTCCCACAGCTCCTCGTTATCCGGTTCGACGCGTAGCATGGTCTCGTATTGCGAGACAGCCAGCCGGTGCTCCCCGATCGCGGCATAGTGTTTCGCCAGCCACATGCGCGGCTCCAGGAAGTCCGGATCGATCTCCAGCACCTCCTCCATCATCTCGACACCGCGTTCGGGGTGGCGCCCCTCAAACAGCTCCATCGCCTCTCGCATCTTCATACGGGCCAACTTGCGCTGTGCGGACTCATGCTCCTCAGCCATCGGTACCCCTCCCGTGACTCATCCGTCGCCCGTTCCTCAGGATCAGCGTCCATCTCAGCCGAGTGCGTCAGCGCACGCCCTGGCCAAGGCGGGCAGGCCGTCGCCAATAAACCCACTGCGACTCTTGACGGATCAGCACCGTGATTCCTCCTTCATGTCGAGGAATCTGCTTCAGTCGCGCATCGCCGCCAGTGATTGAGCGTAGGGCGGTCGGGCGATGCCCTTCTCGGTGATGATCGCGGCGACCAGTTCGGCGGGGGTCACGTCGAAGGCCGGGTTGTGAATGGCGATGTCCGGACACACCGGCTCACAGGCGCGGTGACCCAGCATGGCTACCTCCTCGGGGGCGCGCTCTTCGATGGGTATGAGGTTGCCGTGGGCGAGGTCGTAGTCGATGGTGGAGACGGGCGCGGCGACGTAGAAGGGCACACCGTGATGGGCGGCGAGCACCGCCACAGTGTAGGTGCCGATCTTGTTGGCCACGTCACCGTTGGCGGCGATGCGGTCGGAGCCCACGACCACGCAGTCCACGCGGCCCTGGCTCATGACGCGGCCGGCCATGTTGTCGCAGATGAGGGTGGCCGGGATGCCCTCGGTGACCAACTCCCACGCGGTCAGGCGTGCGCCCTGCAGCAGCGGCCGGGTCTCATCCACCCACACATGCACATCGCGGCCCGCCTCGTGAGCGGCGCGAATGACGCCCAGCGCGGTGCCGTAGCCCGCGGTCGCCAGCGCCCCGGCGTTGCAATGCGTGAGGATGTTCGCGCCCCCGGGGATCAGCTCGAGCGCGTTGCGGCCGATGCGCATGCACCGCTGCAGGTCGTCCTCGACGATCTCCCGGGCGCGCGCCAGCATCGCCGCGCGCACGGCGTCCACGTCCCCGTCTGCGCGCTCGGCGACAACCCGATCCATCTCGCTCAGCGCCCAGAAGAGGTTGACGGCCGTGGGCCGCGTGGCGGCGAGGCGATCGCGCGCGGCCTGCAGGTCGGCGAGCATCGCCTCGGCCTCGGTCGCCTCGGAGCGCTGCGCCGCCAGCGCCATGCCGAGCGCGGCCGCACAGCCGATCGCCGGCGCCCCCCGCACGCTCAGGCGCTCGATGGCCCGCGCGACGCACTCAACGTCGGTGCAGTCGAGCATGACCATCTCGCCGGGCAGGCGCGTCTGGTCGATCATGCGCACGGCCCCGCCCTTGTCGTCGGTCCACTGCACGGTCGGTGGTACGCCAGCGGTCATGCCCATCGCCTCCCGGCGGCCGAGTCCACGCACCCTCGTCTTCGCCACACGGGGCGCCGGTTCCTCGCCGCGACAGGTGCGCACCGGCCTGCGGGCGAAAGGTCATGCACCGATGACCGGACTCAAGGCGAGCCGCCTGGACCGACCGACCCTGCTGGTGACCTGCCCGCGCGGCTGGGAGCGCGAGGCGCGGCGCGAGCTGCGCCGGGTGCTGCCCGGGGCACAGGTGGCGTCGCTGCACATCGGCGGCAACATCATCGCCATGTGCGAGGGCGACGTCGCTGCGGCGCTGGCGGCGCTGCGCGCGGCCGAGACGTACACGCTCGCGCATATCACTCCGGTGCAGGTCCGGGTGCAGATCAGCCGCGATCGCGCGTCGCTGCAGACGCTGCGCGCGGCGGCCGGATTGCTGCCCGCGCCCGACCCGGAACTGCGCTTCCGCGTGGCGTGCGAGCGTCGGGGCCACCATGACTTCGACTCGCGCGAGGTGGAGCGCGCCGTGGCGGGTGCGGTGATCCGCGAAGGGCGACCGCCGGTGGACCTCGACCACGCGCGCCAGGTACTGTCGGTGGAGATCTTCCAGGACCTGGCGTTCATGGGCATGAACCAAGCCGGGGAGCTGGTGATCAAGCCGCTGCGGCGCATGCGGTGTTGGGCCCCGGGCGCGCGGCCCATCAGCCGCGCCGAGCTGAAACTGCGCGAGGCGCTGGCCGAATTCGGCCTCGAACCGCCCGCGGCGGGGCGCGCGCTGGACCTGGGGGCGGCACCCGGCGGGTGGACCCGCGTCCTGGCCCAGCGCATGGCCGAGGTGGTGGCGGTCGATCCGGGGAAGCTGGATGAGCGCGTGCGGGCGCTGCCCAACGTGGTGCATGTGCGTGCGCGCATCGAGGATCTGTCGGTGGATGCGCTGGGGCAGTTCGACCTGTTGACCAACGACATGAACCTGGCGCCCGCAACCTCGGCGGAGCTGACGGTGCAGGTGGCGTCGCTACTGGCGTCGGGGGCGCCGGCGATCATGACCGTGAAGTTCCCCACCCGGCGGCGCAGTCAGCATGTGCGCGAGGCGGAAACCGTGCTGGTGACGGCCTACGAGGACATCCGCACCGCCACGATGCCTCACAACGCCCACGAGGCCACCATGGTGATGCGCCGGCGGGGGTGACCATGCGCTCAGCCGTCGGCGATGGGCGTGGCGCCGGCGCCCAGGGCATGCTCGCGCAGCCGTCGGATAGCCCGGCGGGTGCCGCACAGAGTGAGTGAGGATTGTTCGTGGAAGACCAGCCGCAGGCACCGCCAGTTCTCGGGGACGCCCGGCACCTCCGCCGGCTTGATCTCCCCCACGCCCATGTGCTCCCAGTGGAAGTAGTAGAAGAGATCGGCCAGCGGCGGGGAGTGCTCACCGATGATGCGCAGGTAGTTCTCGTCCAGCTCGAGCAGGCACACCGTCGGTTGCCCGTCAGCAGTGATGGTGCTCAGCGCCTGGGATGGACGCGATGGCGTAGGCCCGTCGGCGCCGACTACCAGCGCGCGCACCTCGCGCGGCGTGGGTTGCAGGTACCGGCTGCACACGCCGGCGAAGTCGAGCGCGGTGCCGGCGTTCATGCGCAAGACCAGCTCGCCGTCATCAGCGATTCGCAGGTGCTGCACCAGGCAGCGCCGCATCGCGCCGTGCACCACGGGCGTCTGCTCGCGCGCGGCCACCACCTCCTCCTGCTCGAACGCCCGCCACGGATCGTCGCCCGACTCACGTGTGTGCAGCAGCAGGCGCTGGTTGGTCACCGTGAGTGAGACCGGGCACCCGGGGACGGAGGCGGCCATGCCCGCGTCCTCGATCAGCTCAGCGCCGAAGACCCCGACAATCAATTCTCCGGGACGCAGGTACGCCGCCAGCCGGCGCCGTCGGATATGCGCCCGCAGGGCCACGCCCAGCAGCACCGCCACCGCCACGCACGCGAGCACCAGCGCGATGATCGCGAAAACCGTGCGCCGGGGCGAGCCCGCGTGGCGCCCCACGAAGAGCGAGTGCCACGCGATCCATGCCAGCACCAGCGCGGTGGCCGCGAAGGTCAGCGCGATGGTCAGCACGGTCCCGGCGCGCGCGGAGGGCGAGGGGCGGCGAGTGTGGGCCTCGGCGATCACGACTGCGTCCCGCCTCCCGTCCCGGTGCCCGCGATCAAGCCCTGCACCGCCTCGGGGCTCAGCACCTCGGCGTCGTTACCGACCACCGACGCCATCAGCGCGCCACAGGCGTTGCCGCGGGCCAGGGCCTCCGACAGCGGCCGCCCCGCGAGCATGGCATGGATGAAACCGGCATTGAAGGCGTCGCCGCAGCAGGTGGTGTCGGCGGTGGGCACCGCGAAAGCGGGGGCGCGGATGCTGCGTGAGTCCTCGCAGGCGATGGCGCCGTCAGGGCCGAGCTTCACCACCGTGACCGGCACCATGGCGCACAGCGCCGCCAGCGCCTCCTCGGCGCTCGTCGTCCCGGTGATGGCCTGCGCCTCCACCTCGTTGGGCAGGAAGACATCTACCTCCGGGATTGCCTCCACCAGCCCTCCGTCCCACCGCTCGGCGGGGTCGTAGCCGGTATCGAGGGAGACGCTCAGCCCCGCCGCGTGCGCCGCGCGCACCAGCGCCGGACAGTCGGGCTGGAGGATGGTCTGCAGGAAGTAGCTGGCGATGTGCATGTGCCGGCAGCGGGGCAGCAACTCGCGGGGCACGTCCTCACCGCGCAACGAGTCGATGGTGCCCACGTAGGTCACGAACGCCCGGTCGTGCGCGCCCGAGAGCGAGACGGTGATGCCGGTGGTCAGCTCGGGGTGGGCCCGCACGTGGTCGGTCGCGATCCCCCAGCGCGCCAGCTCGCCCAGCAGGAACGCGCCGAAGTCGTCGCGGCCTACGTTGGCGACGAAGGCCACAGACATGCCCAGGCGCGCGCAACACACCGCGAAGTTCGCCGCCGAGCCACCCAGCCGCCGGGTGATGTCGGTCGCCAGCACCTCTTCGCCGTAGGCGGGCAGGCGAGGGAGACCTGAGAGGATCAGGTCGATGTTCAGGTCGCCGATTACGAGCACATCGAACTCGCGCTGCTCCCCCCACGCCGTCGCCTGCACCGTGGTACCTCCCGGGCCTTGACTAGCGCCGCGCATCCACCGCTCATTCCGCCTCGACCGCGCCGCGACCTTCCGCGCACACCTTGTGGCGGCGGGCGCCCTCGTCCGCCACGGAGCCCTCACATCTGCGCGCAGCCCGCGGCGGCCTCGACCATCACGTCCAGCTTCCACGGCTCAGTGTCGAGGGTCAGCGGGCTGCCGCAGCTTGCCGCCAGCAGCGGTCCCGCCTGTTCGAACTGCTCGCGCACCAGCCGCCGGATCGCCGCCTTCTCGCCGTCGCGCACCGCCACCGCGTCGATGTTCCCCAGCAGCGGCCGGTCGGGCCCGACGATACGTCGCACCTCGCGCAGGTCGATGGCGAAGCCCTTCTTGCTCTCCTCGAAAGCCAGCGCGTCGGCAGGCAGGGTGGCGATGTGCTCAACGCGCCGCTCGATGCCGCCGCAGTAGTAGTACACGGTGCGCATTCCCAGGTCCCGCGCATGTTGCAGCACATCGCGCGCCCCGGGCAGTGAGAAGCGCAGGTAGTCGGCCTCCGAGATCAGGTCCGAGCTGCTCAGCGTCTCCTCCATGAACACGCACTTCAGCCCCGCCGCGGCCCACACATCAACGGTCGCACACAGCATCTGCACGCGCCGGGCGACGATCTCGGCGAGCAGCTCCGGCTCGGTGCGCAGACTCTCCATCAGTCCGGCGAACCCCAGACAGGCGTACGCCGACCAGAACGGCGACCCCAGCGCGCCATAGACCAGGTAGCGGTCTCCCCAGCGCCTCAGCGCCCGTCGGCCGTACTCGGCGGCGCCCGAGTCGATGAAGGTCTGCGCATCCCACGCCGGCGCCAGGGCCTCGGGGTCGAGCGGCCTGCCGTCCTCGCGCCGGTCCCAGACGTCGGTCGTGGATCCCTTCGGCGCGTCGATCACATCCACCAGGTCGCCGTCGCCGATGCCCGCGACCATGCGCCCGTCGCGCAATGCGATGCGCGTAAGCTGGCCGCGCGATACCGGACTCCAGCGGGCCGGCATCCATGCCGGCGGCCGCTCGAGGATCGACCACGCACGCTCCCACGCGTCGAGTTCGGCTTCGATGCGCTCGTCGAAGTCCAGCGTGCGCTCGGCTTCGCCGCCGAGCAACCCCCGGTAGACCGCAGCCAGCCCCGCGCGGCGATGCGGCTCGAGGAAGAGCGACAGGTAGGTCTGCAGGCATACCGGCGGCGTTGCCGGGCGGCTGGCGAGCAGCTCCAGAGCGCGACGCACCGGCGCGTCGGTCACGCGTGCGGCCTCCGTCCGCGCGCGGGGCGCGGGATGGCCTCCCGCGCCCCGTCGCCGTAATCAGGTTTGCGTCCGGCCCACTAGCGCAGGATCCCGTCCATGACCTCGACGACGTTCCCGGCGAAGCGGTCGATATGCCCCCTGACGTATTCGCGCGGGTCGAGGTCATCGTCCTGGATCAACGGCGTCAGATCCATCGCGAAGATCATCGACGTGGTCACGTCGGTCTCGTGCGACTCGGCGTAGGTGGCGTGTGCACGTCGCCGCCCCAACGTCGCCAGGTCGTAGCGCTTCCCGCCCAGGTCCTGCGAGTCGAACACGCCCAGCAGCGCCATCTCCAGGTTCTCGTGCCCCTCGACGTCGAACTGCACCTTTTCGTCGTCGAGAATCCAGTCGAGATCGCGCCAGACCTCGCACCCGTAGAGCTTCTCGGGCCGCTCGCTCGCGTCGAGTTCGCGGATGGCCTCCAGCGCGCGGCTGACCGCGCCGATGTGCGTCGTGTGCTTGTCGGCGAAGTTGTGGGTGTAGACCACCTGCGGTTTCGCGGCGCGCAGCAGGTCCACCAGGTCGGCCCGCGGGCCAGGATTCTCCGGATCGCGCAGTTCCTTAGACGACCAGTTGAGCAGCGCCTGAGCGGCGTACTCGCCGATGACCGCGGCCTTCTTCTGCTCGGCGCGACGCACGTCCATCATCATCTCGTCGGTGTAGTCGGCATACAGGCCATCACGCGGACTGCCCGAACCGTTGGTGCAGGTGACGCCGAGGAACCAGGCGTCATCGCGGCCGAAGCACTTGAGGATGCCGTCGTAGGCCATGATCTCGAGGTCATCCTGGTGTGCGCCTATGCCCATGTGGGTGGTGCGCGCCAGCGCCTCGGCGACGGGTGTCCCGTCGGGAACGAAGATCTCAGCGCCTTCCTTGCGCAGGTTCATCACATACCCTCCGTATCGGTGCGGTGCTACCGCGCCATTTTACTTGATCTCCGGCAGGCTCGCGGCGGCGATCGCCTGGCCCACGCGGCGCAGCCGCTCGCTGGGCAGCATCAGGTTGATTTGCGCGGCCAGCTCCGGGAACTCCCGGTCGAGGATGTCCTGGGCGGTTTCGAGCATGGTCGGGCCTCCATTGCCCGAGGTGCAGCGGCCGAGGATAAGCAGGTTGCGGATATCATAGAAGTCCGCATAGTGGGCGATGGTGTAGCCCAGGTACACGCCCATGGTCACGAAGATCTTGTGCGCACGCTCGTCATCCTTGAGGTGCAGCTCCTGCACCCGCTCGAGCAGCGTGGGCAGATCGGGTTCGTCATCGAACTCGATGCCCGCCACCGGCGCGAGGCGGCCGACCGCCTGCTGGGAGAAGTAGAGCGCCCCCACGCCCATGTCGCCCGACCACTCGTCCACCGGGCCGTCGGGCTGGTAGTCCACCGGGGCGAAGGCCAGCTCATTGAGCCAGCCGGTGATGTTGCCGTCCAGCGTCACATAGCCGGCGGCCTCGGACGAGCCCATGGCCACTCCCAGCACCCCGTTCTCCTCCAGTGACATCGAACCCGCCAGCGCGGTGACCTCGCCGTCATTGGCGACCACCAGAGGCACCCCGTACTCCTTGCCCAGGTTGATCATGATGTCCTTGACGTGCGCGTTGAAGTCTTCTTCGGGAATGCCGCGGAACAGCGAGGCGACCAGCACGCGCGAGTTGATCCACACGCCCGCGGCCGAGCCGCCGATGGCATCAACGCTCGGCAGGTGCTCGATGGCGCGGTCGATCGAGTGCTTGATGCCCTCGTAGTGGTAGTGCCAGTCGCTCTGGTTCCGGGGGTCCCAGGGCACCTCTTCCTCGAAGACCGATTCGCCGTTGATGACCGCGGAGGTCTTGCGGTCGCTGGCGCCCAGGTCGAAGCCCACACGGTTGCCGTCGAGGTGCCGGCCCAGCGCCATCGTGGTGTCCTGCTCGGCGGGCACCTCCTCGAGCGCGACGCTCTGCACCTCGAACGGCTTCTCGTAGACGCCGCTCATGAAGTCGTAGTCGAAGGCGCGTGCGCCATCGGGTGCGTAGGTCGCTGCGAGGTGCTGCGCGATCTGGTCATGGCCGCCCACGATGACCTTGTAGCCACCGCGCTGCCACAGCAGGAACTTGACCAGCCGCTCGGCGTACTTCAGGTTGGCGCCGGCCCGGGGCGAGTTCGGGGCGAAGGCGACCGTGTCGTAGACGGACACGGAGCCATCACCGCGCTCGAGTGCGATCTTCACATCTACGCCCTCGCCGGATTCCTCCACCGCGGCCACGAAGGCCCGGTTCGCCAGCACCGCCGGACGGAAGCCCGGGTCCAACGGCGCCTCAGTCGTGGGAGTCACCAGCTCGAATAGATCACTCATCGTGTACCCTCTCTCCGTCGAGTTTCGGCACGCGCCCCGGCGTGCGCAACCCGGGCGCGCGTTGACTGCACCGGTATTGGACGTCTTCGCCGCATCGAGCGCGGTTCCTCCCTCAGCGGACTGCAGAGGGCGCCTTCGCGCGCTATCGGCCGCGTATCGGCCCGCCCGTACACAACACAGCCCGTCCGGTGAACTCCGGACGGGCCCTCAGGCGCCGGCGGGCGTGTCAGCCCGGCTGCTGGTTCTTGTAGCGCTTGACGATGTGCTGGATACCCGCCTTCAGTTCATCGTTGGTGATGCGGCCGCCGAGGAATTCATTCTGCAGCAGCTTGTTCATCTCGCTGAACATCTCGCGTCGCGTCTTGCCCTCGGACAGCCAGATGTCGATGGTGTCGAACAGCGCGCGCAGGCGCTTCTCCGGGATCGAGTGCGCGTGCCGACGTACCATGGCGATGACTTCGTGCGGGTCCTCGGAGGTGACGGTCTCGCCCAGGTCCTCACTCAGGTAGCTGAACTTGCCGGTGCTCTCGTCATAGGTGATGTTGACCTGCGTGGTCGATCCACCGGGGGTCTCGTACACCACAGCCGCGTTGGTAATACCGCCGTTATCGGAACTTGACGAGATCTCGCTGCGGAGATTGCCGTAGCGGATACGCTTCTCGGCCGGATGCCTGCAGGAACTGACCAGATCCTCCAACTCGCGCTCGAAGGTCTCCAGCAGTTCGTTGCCGTTGCCGCCCACGACCGCTACCTCCGACATGATATGTTAACCCCCATGATTCTATCAGATTAAGCGACCTTGGGCAAATCGTCGGTCCACCAGGGGACAGGGATTCTCTGACTCCAGTGTGCCTGCAGATCGCCCATGATGGGCGCCGACGCGTATCATCGGCCCCCAATCCCGGTTCACACCCGCACGCCGCGCGATGAATCTCTTCCACGCGAATCGAACTGTCGGGCCGTTGCGCCTCATCCCTGTACACTCGGAATACTTCACCGAGTCTTAAGCGGATACCTGCCTCATGCCTCGTCGGTCGTGACCACTTCGCCCGAGGCGGCGCTGTGCAGGGCGGCGTCGATGATGGCGATCATGCGTCGGGTCTGCCACAGCGGCACCGCCAGCTCCGCTCCAGCGGTGAGATGAGCGTGGATGTTGCGGTAGAACGCATCCCAGTCGCGCTCGAAGCTCTCGGCGGGGCGCTCGGTCATGTTGTCGCCCTCGCCGGTGGCGACGGTGCCGTCGCGGTACGCCCCGTCTCGGCCCACCAACAATGTGCCACCGATGCCCAGGCGGGCGACTGTGGTGGTCTCGACCTGCGAGGTCACGCCGTTCTCGAAGCGGATGACCAGCAGGCAGCAGTCGTCCACCTCATCGGACCACACCCGCCCCTGCAGGTCGGCGTAGACATCGCGCACGGCCGGATAGTCGAGCAGTTGCAGGAGCTGGTCGATGCGGTGGGGGCCGAAGTCATACAGCAGCCCGCCGCCGTAGCGCTTCTCCGCCCGCCACTGGGGCCGGAACTCAGGCACGCCGTAGGTGCGCATGATCGCCGAGTAGCTCATCGAGATCTGCTTGGTGAGCAGCAGCTCGCCCAGCACCCCGCTGCGCACCGTCGCCAGCGCCGACAGATGGTCGGCGTCCCAACGGCGATTCTGGTACGCCGACACCATCCTGTCGCAGCGTTCGGCGGCGGCGATGATCGCGTCGCACTCGGCCAGGTTCATGCACAGGGGCTTCTCGCACACACAGTGCTTGCCCGCCTCCAGGGCGGCGACCACATGCTCGCGGTGCATGGCGGAGGGCGTGGCGACGACGACCAGGTCGAGGTCCGCGCGCGCCAGCATCTCCTCATAGTCGGCGTGAGTGTCGATGCCGAACTTCTCGGCAACGACCGCGCGCCGTTCGGGCGAGGGGTCGCAGCCGCAGATCAGGTCGAATCCCTCGACGCGCGCGAGCTGCTCGCAGTGCCAGCCCACGCCCATGCTGCCCAGCCCCAGGACTCCGGCGGTCACGGTGGTCATGGCCGCTCATCTCCTCCGGTCACGCGCTGCAGTGTGCGTACATGCAAGCCGCACCCGGATGCTGATGGCGTCGGGTGCGGTTCAGGTCTGACCTCGCGAGGTGACGGCGGGCCCGTCGGCCACGATCAGCGAATGCGCACCGACAGCCGGATCGCCGTACGCTCGTTACCGTTGATCTCGATGTCCACGAAGCTGGGCCAGCACACCAGCTCAATACCGGACGGCGCGAGAAAGCCGCGGGAGATGGCAATGGCCTTGATGGCCTGGTTGAGCGCTCCCGCCCCCACCGTCTGCAGCTCCGCTTGCCGATGCTCTCGGATGGTCCCCGCCAGCGCGCCGGCCACCTTGTTCGGATCCGAACTCGAACTCACCCGCAGGATATCCACAGTGGGATAGCCCCCTTGCTTCCGTCCTGGTGCGATGTCGTCGTCAACTCTACTCAGGCTCCTGGTATGAGTGCACTGCCGCCACGGACGGTGCCGCGCCGCTCTATGGTACCAATATCCGGCGCGTTAGGCAAGCCCTTGTTCGAATCTTCGCAAAGATTGCCGGGCCTGCCGGGAGCTTCAGCACACCTCCCTGCGGATGCGCTCGATACTCCACGCTCGCCCGGTGGCCGGGTCAACCTCCATCGCCACGCCGCACAGCATGGCCGGACCGGACCTGGGCGGGTCGAAACGCGCGGGCATCTGGGTGGTGAAGCGGCGCAATACCGGCTCCAGTTCAACTCCGATGATCGAGTCGGTGGCGCCGGTCATGCCCACATCGGTGATGTACGCCGTACCGCCGGGCAGCACACGTTCGTCGGCGGTCTGCACGTGGGTGTGCGTGCCCACGACCGCCGTCACACGCCCGTCAAGATAGCGGCCCAGCGCCCCCTTCTCGGAGGTGGCCTCGGCGTGGAAGTCAACGAACACCAGCGCCGTCTGCTCGCGCATCCACTCGATCAGCACGTCGGCGCCGCGGAACGGGCAGTCCAGCTCGCGCATGAACACGCGCCCGCACAGGTTGATCACACCCACCTGCAGGCCCGGCTGCCGTGCGGGCATGACCACCGCCCCCCGCCCGGGAACGCCGGGCGGGTAGTTGGCCGGGCGCAGGATACGCGAGTCCCTGTCGAGCAGCTCGAGGGCCTCGCGCTGCGCCCACACGTGGTTGCCGGTGGTGATGCAGTCGGCGCCCTGGGCGAACAGCTCGTCGGCGGTTGAGCCGGTGATGCCGGTGCCCCCCGCGGCGTTTTCGCCGTTGACCACCACGAATCCCGGATCGTACTGCTCGATAAGATCGGGCAGCACCCGGGCCAGCGCCCGCCGCCCAATCCTGCCCACCACATCTCCGATATGCAGCACAACCATCGATCGCTCAGGCTCTCTGCAGCCGGGACGGCGCCGCTCGCCCCGCGGGCGGGGCGAGCGACCTCACATCCCGATCATGCGCGTGCGTTACTGCGCGTACTCGATGGCACGCGTCTCGCGGATCACGGTCACCCGGATCTGCCCGGGGTACTCCATCTCACTCTGGATGCGCTCGGCCATCTGCTTGGCCAGCCGATGCGCGGTCAGGTCATCGACCCGGTCGGGCTTGACCATCACGCGCAGCTCGCGCCCGGCCTGGATGGCGTAGCACTTATCCACGCCCTGAAAGCTGCGGGCGATGGTCTCCAGGCCCTCCAGACGCTTGAGGTAGGACTCCAGAGTCTCGCGCCGCGCGCCCGGGCGCGCCGCCGAGATGGCATCGGCGGCCTGCACCAGGAAGGCCTCGACGCTCTCCATCGGGATCTCCTCGTGGTGCGCGGCGATGGCGTGCACCACCGCCTCGGGCTCCTGGCGGCTGCGCGCGATCTCCATGCCGATGAGCGCGTGCGACCCGTCGCGCTCGTAGTCCACGGCCTTGCCTATGTCGTGCAGCAGTCCGGCGCGGCGGGCGATGGCCACGCGCGCGCCGCACTCCCCGGCCATGGCGCCCGCCAGGTGTGCGACCTCGATGGAGTGTTTGAGCACGTTCTGGCCGTAGCTGGTGCGGAAGTGCAGCTTGCCCAGCAGCCGCACCAGCTCCGGGTGCAGCCCGGAGACCCCGGTCTCGAAGGTCGCCTGCTCGCCTGCAACCTTCATCTTCTCCTCGATCTCCTCACGGGCGCGCGCCACGGTCTCCTCAATGCGCCCGGGGTGGATGCGCCCGTCGGAGATGAGCGTGGTCAGGGCGATGCGCGCCACCTCGCGGCGCACCGGGTCGAAGCCCGAGAGCACCACGGCCTCCGGGGTGTCATCTACGATCAGGTCCACCCCGGTGGCCTGCTCGAAGGCGCGGATATTGCGGCCCTCGCGGCCGATGATGCGCCCCTTCATGTCGTCGCTGGGCAGCGGCACCACCGAGACGGTGCTCTCGGCGGTGTGATCCACCGCACAGCGCTGGATGGCCCACGCGATGATCTCGTTGGCCCTGCGATCCCCCTCCTCCTGCGCCTTGGCCACGGCCTGGCGCACGATCTGGTTGGCGTCCTGCTCGATCTCGTCCTCGACCTGCGCGAGCAGCATCTCGCGCGCCTCCTGCCGGGTCATGCCCGACACGCGCTGCAGCTCACGCTGCTGCTCATCGAGCAGCTCCTGCACCCGCTGCTCCTGGTTCTCGATCTCCTGCTCACGGTTGCGCAAGTTCCGCGCGCGGTTGTCCATCTCCACGGTGGCGCGCTCGATGCGGTCTTCGCGCTCCTCCAGGCGGCGCTTGGCCTTCTCCAGCTCCTCACGCTGGCTCTTGATCTCCTCTTCAACCTGCTCGCGGAGCTTGAGCGCCTCCTCCTTGGCCGCGAGCCTGAGTTCCCTGCGTTCGGCCTCGAGCTGCTCCTGGGCGCTCTCGCGGATCTGGGCGGCCTCCGCACGGTCCCGCTCGATCATCTCGCGCGCGGCCGCGAGTTTGGAGCGGTAAGCCAGCCAGGCGATCAGGACGGCGGCAACGCTCACGATCGCCGGCATCAGCCATGTATACATGATCGGATTCTCACCTCCGCTGTGGTGTCACGTCTGCGTCACCGGTCATCGTCGGGTTCGGACAATGCCTCATCGACGGCCCTGAGCGCCTCTCCATGTTCGAAGCCCCGCCGCCTCAGGTAGCCGTACAGCCGTCTGCGCGCCGTCTCGCCGTCCAGCCCCCGCAGGCTCCCGGCTCGCTCTCTGGCGACCTCAAGGGCCCATTGCCCGGAGTCTTCGCCCTCCAGCCGCTCGGCCACGATACGCCTGGCCAGATCCTCCGGCAGACCGTCGCCCATGAGCGCATGAACCAGGGCGACGGCCCCGCGTCTGGAGTTGCGCAGCAGCATCTCGATGCGGTCACGGGCATACTGCTCATCATCGATGTACCCGGCCCGCTCCAGGTCGCCCAGAGCCTGGTCGATGGCCTCCGGCGCCAGCCCCTTGCTGCGCAGCCGCGTCGCGAGATCAGCGCGCGTGCGCGCCCGGCCCGCCAGCAGCCTCACCGCCGCCGACTTGGCCCGCGCATACTGCGCGTGGCGCGCTTGTGCGTCAGACATCCTCCCACTCCTTCCGCGTCACGCTCTGTGTTGTCAAGGTATCAGTGCTCGCGTCCACCGGCTCACTGCCCGCCATCGTCCTGCTCGCCTTCATCTTCACCGATCTCCGGCGCCGCGGTCTCATCCGAGGTCGCCGCCTCGACCAGCGGCAGGCCGTAGTGATCGCGGATCCGGTTCTCGATCTCCAGCGTCAGCTCCGGGTTCGCCTCCAGGTACTCGATGGCGCTCTCTCGCCCCTGCCCCAGGCGCTCCTCACCATGGCTGTACCAGCTCCCGGCCTTCTCGATGATGTCCAGCTCCACCGCCTCATCGAGGACACAGCCAAGCCGCGAGATGCCCTTGCCGAAGATGATGTCGAACTCGCAGGTGCGGAAGGGCGGCGCCACCTTGTTCTTCACCACGCGCACGCTGGTGCGGCTGCCGATGATGTCGGTGCCGTCCTTGATGCTGTCGCGGCGGCGCACCTCGAGCCGCACCGAGGCCCAGAACTTGAGCGCACGCCCGCCCGGCGTGGTCTCGGGGTTGCCGAACATCACGCCGATCTTCTCGCGGATCTGGTTGATGAAGATGATGATGGTGCCCGCGTCCGCAGCATGGCCGGAGAGCTTGCGCAGCGCCTGGCTCATCAGCCGCGCCTGCAGCCCCACGTGGGCGTCGCCCACCGCGCCCTCCAGCTCGGCCGAGGGCACCAGCGCCGCCACCGAGTCGATGGCGATCACGTCCAGCGCGCCGGAGCCGATGAGCGCATCCACGATCTCCAGCGCCTCCTCGGCGGTGTCGGGCTGCGAGATGAGCAGCTCGTCGAGGTCCAGGCCCAGCGCGCGCGCGTACTCGGGTGAGAACGCGTGCTCGGCATCGATGAGCGCCGCCACGCCGCCCGCCTGCTGCGCGGCGGCCAGGCAGTGCATGGCGATGGTGGTCTTGCCCGAGCCCTCCTGGCCGTAGATCTCGATCATGCGGCCGCGCGGTAGCCCGCCCACCCCCAGCGCGATGTCCAGCGTCAACGCGCCGGTGGGGATGGCCGAGACGTCCAGGCGCGACTCTTCGGCCCCCAGGCGCATGACCGAGCCCTCACCGAATTGCTTCGTCACCTGTGAGATCGCCCGCTCGAGATTCTTCTTCTTCTCCTCCGAAGTCGCCATGCTTCGGCCCCTCTCATGTGGCAGTGGTGATGCCCGCAATGTCTGGCTCCGCGTCCGGTCGGAAGCCTCTGCGCAGGGCGGGAAGAAGGCCCACAGGGCACCCGCGAGTCCTCGTCGCCCGGCTTCTATCCCCCCAACCGGAAGCTCCGCCGCTGCGTGTACACCGGTCCCCGCCGTGTCAGGTCGCTCGACAGCAGCACGAAGTGATCGGCGGTCATCTCCCCCACCGGCGCCTGCGCCAGCGCCTCGATGCCCCGGCGCAGCCCGCGCCCGCCACCGCCCTTCACGCGCCCGAGGGTGAAGTGCGCGACGAACGGTCGCCGCTCGGGCTCCGCCAACCCGGCTTCGGCCAGCGCGGCATCCAGCGACCGCGCCAGCCCGGTCAGCTCCGGGCACTCCTGCGCGAACCCCAACCAGATGGTGCGCGGCGCGCCACACGGCGGAAAGCAGCCCACGCCTGCGACCTCAAGCGTCATCGGCCGCGCCCTCACCGCGACCGGCTCGACCACCCGCGCGATCTCATCCATCGCGCCCGCCGGCGTATCGCCCAGGAACTTCAGCGTGAGGTGCAGGTTGGGCCGCTCGACCCACTTCACCCGCGTGTGGCGGTCACAGGCCCTGCTCAGCTCATCCTGCAACGCGCAGGCTGCGTCGCGCAGGGCCTCATCGAGCGGCAGCGCGAAGAACAGACGCAGGCGCTCGCCGCCGGTCATGGTCAGCGCTCCACCTCGATCCCCAGCACGCGCTTGCGCAGCAGGTTAAGCGCGTACTGCGAGACCCGATGCTTGAACTGCTCACGCGTCCCCGGCCAGTTCTGGCGCAGGCAGATGGTACCCTCGGCATCGGCCACCGCCAGGTAGACCAGCCCGACCGGTTTCTCTTCGCTGCCGCCGCCGGGGCCGGCGATGCCGGTGGTGGCGAGCGCGTAGTCGGCGCCGTAGAGCGCGCGCGCGCCGCCTGCCATCGCCACCGCAGTCGGTTCGCTGACCGCGCCGTGGTCGGCAAGCGTCTCTTCAGGCACGCCCAGCACGCGCTGCTTGATCTCGTTGGCGTAGGCGACCACGCCGCCGAGGAAGTAGTCGGATGCGCCGGGGACGTCGGTGAGGCGCGAGGCGATCAATCCACCCGTGCAGCTCTCCGCGACGGCCACAGTGGCGCCGCGTGCGCGCAGCGCCCGGCCGACCGCGACCTCCATGGTCTCGTCATCCACGCCGTAGACGTAGCGCCCCACGCGCTCGCGCAACCGGGCCTCCATGACGTCAAGGCGCCCCGCGGCCTCCTCCGCGCTCTCGGCCTTGGTCGCCAGGCGCAATGTGACCTCGCCGGGCCTGGCGTAGGGGGCGACGGTGGGGTCGGTCTGCGCGGCGATGATGTCGTCGATCTTCGCCACCAGCGTGGACTCGCCGATATCGGCGAAGCGCAGAATGCGCGTGTGCACGGCCAGCGGCCGCCCGCCCTGGCGCTGCGTGAGGTAGGGGATGACCTCGCGCTGCATCATCTCACGCATCTCGGGGGGCGGACCGGGGACGGCGATGAAGACCGTATCGGCGTGCTCGACGAGCAGACCGGGGGCGGTGCCGCAGATGTTCTCGAGCAGCCGCCCGCCCTCAGGGACGGTGGCTTGCTTGAGGTTGTTGGACGTGGGCGTGAGGCCGCGCCGCGCGAAGAACCGGCGCAGATGCTGCTCTGCCTCGGCGTCGGACTGCAGGGGGCGGCCCGTGACCGCGGCGATGGCCTCGCGCGTCAGGTCATCCTGCGTCGGACCCAGTCCGCCGCACATGAGGACGACGTCGCTTCGCGATTGAGCCAGCTCGAGGACCGATACTATGCGTCCGAGGTTGTCACCCACGGTGTGTCGATAGTGCACATCGACACCGATCTCAGCCAACCTCTGGGACATGTACGCGGCATTTGTGTCAACTATCTCCCCGAGCAGTAGCTCCGTACCGACGGAAACTAGCTCAGCTTTCAAGTTGGTTGGTTCCCATCCTCGGTGTGCCCGCCCGTGAGCACCCCGACATCTATATGCAATCCCCCGGTGTGCCCGGCGCGTACACCCTTTCAACGCGCATTTCCCCGGGCAGTGGCTGAAGTATACTCAGCCATCCGGCACACTGTCAAACACGTCGGTACCTACCCTTCGTCGCCCGCCCCGTACACACCTCCCTCCCTCAAGCAACACCGGCAACCGCGGGGCAGGAGAAGTCCGCCCGCGGAGGGAATACCCTATCACGCGTGCAGCCGGCCGTCACTGGTGGAGGTGCCATCGATGGATTTCCGGGATCGGATTGAGCGCGACCCCAACCCGCTCGAGAAGCTGGTTCGAGCGATCCCCGGGTTCGCCGGTTACCTGGATCGCGAGCAGCGACGCGGAGCCGACAAGCTCCTGCGCGAGTACCTGTCCGGGGAGATCGACGGCGCGGTGCAGCGACTGGAGAAGGTCGCCACTGCGTGGTCGAAAGCCGGCGAGATCGACGCGCTCGACACTCTCGACCAGATCGCCGGGCGACTGCGGCGCGCGGGCGACAACCTGCGCTATGCCGACTACGGCTACTCGGGCTTCTTTGACCTGGTGAAGATCGAGGAGGAGGACCTGCACCGCTTCTACGAATACGACCTGTCGCTGCGCAGCTTCATCGCCGACATCGCCGACGCCATCGACAAGCTGGCCGGGGCTTCGGGCGACGACATCGAGGACGCCCTGGCGGGCCTCGACGAGGCCATCGCCGCGCTGCAGGACATGATCGACGAGCGCGAGAACGTCGCGACCGACCTGGTTCCCTAGGGGGTCCCGCCCGTGGCGCCGATGCCCTGGCTGGAGCCTGGGGACCGATTCGTGCTCGACGGCGACGACTGCCGCGTGGTGGCGGTGCTGATCGGCCGCACCGACCGGCTGACCTTCCAGCGCGTGACCGCCGAGCCGGAGCTGGGGGGGGAGGACCGCGCGCTCCTGCAGCTTGAGGACGCGGTGCTGCAGGCCCGGGAGGTCGCGCCCGCGGAGTTGGAGGGAGAGAGTGCACTGATAGGCGATCGTCGGTTCGCGCTGCGCTGGGAGGGCGAGGTGCGTACCGAACGCGCCGCGCTGGAGGCGCGTACCAGCTTCCGGCGCGGGCGCTGTCGCTGGTTCGAAGCCGAGGACGGCTCGGTGGCTGTGCTCATCGACGAGAGGCATGACCGTGACGCACTGCTCGGGGTGCCGCTGGCGCCCGGCCGCATCGATCTGAGCTTCACCGAAGGCCTGCGCTGAGGAGGTCGTGGCCGATGGCTATCGATGTCATTGAGTGGACGGACGTAACCGGTGAGGAGATCGTGCACCGCTGGCCGCAGTACGGGCAGGCGGACATCTCGCTGGGCGCACAGCTCACCGTGCGCGAGAGTCAGGCGGCGGTGTTCTTCCGGGACGGCAGGGCGCTCGACGTCTTCGGCCCGGGCCGACACACGCTGACCACCAACAACCTGCCGCTGCTCGAACGCATCATCAACATCCCCTTCGGTGGACGCACGCCCTTCCAGGCGGAGGTCTACTTCGTCAACATGCGGACCTTCACCAACCTCAAGTGGGGCACCGCCTCGCCGGTCATCTACCGCGACTCCGAGCTGGGCGCGGTGCGCCTGCGCGCCTACGGCATGTTCACCATGCGCGTGGACGACCCCCAACTGTTCGTCAACAAGGTGGTCGGCACCGAGCATCGCTACGACACCGAGAGTGTGGCGGCCTGGCTGCGCGACTTTATCGTCGCGCGCTTCACCGACCTGCTGGGCACCACGCTCGACTCGATCTTCGACCTGGCGTCGAGCTACGACGAGCTGGGCGCGGCGGCCAAGGCGCGACTGACCGACGACTTCCGCAACTACGGGATGCAGCTCGAGGACTTCCTCATCGACGCGGTGACCCCGCCCGATGAGGTCAATGAGATGATCGACGAGCGCTCGCGCATGGCGGCGGTGGGCGACATGGGCAAGTTCACCCGCTACCGCACCGCGCAGGCCATTGGCGACCTCGCCAGGGGCGGCGGCGACGGCGGCAGCGCGGCGGCCACCGGCGCCGGCCTGGGCCTGGGCGTCACCATGGCGCAGCTCTTCGCACAGGCGCTGAACCCCGCCCAGGCGACGCAGCCGGGCGTGGCCACCCCGGTCCAGGGCGCCACGACCTGCCCGAACGGCCACGTGGTCGCTCGAGGCGCCAAGTTCTGCCCGGAGTGCGGGGCGCGCATGCCCGAGGAGCCGGGAAGATGCCCCAACGGCCATCCGGTCCCGCCCG
>CAZTZN010000053.1:0-24419 GCA_964617715.1 uncultured Armatimonadia bacterium
GACAGAGACGCGTCGGGCGCTCAGGGTGGCCCATCCGAGGAACTTCGGCCGAGGCGTCGTCGGGGGCGGCGTGGGGCGACAACGGCGGGCCGGTCAGGCGACTGCTCGGTCGCTGCGCGCCCTCGCACCCTTTGCCCCCCGACGCAGATGCGTCGCGGGGCTCAGGCGGTCGCTCCGAGGAACTTCGGCCGAGGCGTCGCCGGGGCCCGCGGGTGTGAGCAGCAACGGCGGGCCGGCGGTCCGTTGGCTGGCCGGCCAGGAGCGCAACGAGCCGCCGGCGTTCGTCGCCGGCGGCTCGTGAGTTGGGTCGGTGAGGGAGTTCGCGGGCTCAGTGCGCCGTGGTGTTGGTGGCGGTGTTGACGGGGGCGGCGCCGTGCTCGGCGGCGAAGCTCGCCACGGCGTTCCAGATCAGGTGCGCTCCCACCACCGCGATCGCGATCAGCGAACTCTTGATCATGGAGCCGCCGAGAGTCCTTGTGTCCTGGTCCTGGCCGAACTTGAAGATGATCCCCAGGATCAACCCCAGCGGCGCACACACGAAGGAGGCGATCAGCAGGCCGTACCAGGTCAGGACGCTGATACCCACCAGGTCCGGACGCTCGGCGCGCTTGACCTGCGCGATCGCCCGCTGACCGACCACGAAGCGGTGCACCTGCCCGGCCGCACACAGCAGCCCCGACAGTCCCAGCAGGATCATCAGTGCCGACAGGAAGCCGCGGTCGGCGAAGGCGCCCAGCCCGCGTGTGCGCAGGTCGCCGTAGCTGAGCGCCCGAAGTGCCTCCATGCCGCCCGCCTTGCCCAGTTCACTGAGGCCCAGCAGCAGAATGGCCCCGCCGGCGATCAGCGCGATCACGGCGGTGACGATGACCGCCGCCCGCTCGCGTTCGAGCTTCTCGGCCAGGTGCCGGTCGAACTCCTTGAGGCGGACCTTCTCGGAGGTCTCGCCCGGAGCGGCCATGCCCGCCGCGGCGCCCTGGACGGTCTGAGGATCGCCGACGAGCGGGCCGCCGCCGCGTGTCTCCTTCTCGCGGCGCGCGATTTCGCGTTCGGCCTCGGCGAGGTCGGCGCCGCAGTCCATGCAGTGCGTGTCGGTGGGACGCACCATGGCACCGCACTTGGGGCAGATGGACATGCCCATGGTGGCATCACTCGCTGTCTGTGCGCTGCTCCGCGGGCCATGTGATGAACGAGGGCTCCGGCGAGGTGCAGGCAAGCCGCCCGGCAGCCCGGACGGGCGCCGCCGTGCGGAATTTCTGGCCAGGCGGAGGTGCTGTTCGGGCGGGAGGAGAATAGCAAACATCCTTCGGGGAAGTCAAGCTCCACACCGGTAGGGAAGGGCATCGATTGTGGCGGCAGATCGCGAGACAACCGCAGGCTTGGGGCAATCCACAGAGCAGGCAGAGGAGCTGTACGGGCTCTCGTGGCGGTCGGTTATTCTGGCGGGCCTGTTCCTGGTTCTGTCGTTAGTGTGGATAAAGACCGCCGGTCTGGTGGGCCACGGCGCGCAGCTTGGGGAGAGCGTGCCGGTGGTGCCCGCGGTGGGCGCCCTGCTGGTGCTGACGCTGCTGCTGCCCGTGACGCGCGTGCTGCCCCGATCGCTGCGGCTCACCCGTCCGGGCGTGCTCCTGGTCTACGCCTTCCTGGCGGTCGCGGTCTCCATGTCCTCGGTGGGCGTGGCGCGCATGCTCTTCCCCAACTCCACGGCGCTGTTCTACTTCGAGACCACCGAGAACAACTTCGCGGAGTTCCAGCGGTACATCCCGAAGTGGCTGATTCCGGGGCAGGACCCCGAGGTCATCCGGCAGATGTACGAGGCCACGGACAACGAGCCCACCGATGTGCCCGCGTGGGTGGCGTCGTGGCTGGTGGTGCCGTGGGGGGCGTGGCTGGTGCCGCTGACCGCGTGGACGCTGCTGCTGCTGGCGGCGTTCATCGCCATGATGTCGCTGATGACCCTGTTCCGCCGACAGTGGGTGGAACGTGAGCGGCTGACCTTCCCGATCGTGCACCTGGTCATGGAGATGTCCGGGGGGGAGCGCCCGGCGGCGGCGCTGAGCTTCTTCAAGAACTCGGCGATGTGGGCCGGGTTTGGTATCGCGGCGCTTTACAACGTCATGAACATCCTCAACGCCTGGAACCCGGCGGTACCGGCGATGGGGCGCCAGTACGACCTGGGCGCGCTGTTCACGGAGCGGCCGTGGTCGGCGATCCGGCCGCTGGCCATTGCCTGGCGGCCTGAGAACATCGGGCTGGGCTATCTGGTGCCGACCGAGATCACGCTGTCGGTGTGGGTGTTCTATCTGCTGCTGCGCCTCGCCAATGTCATGGCCGCCGCCATCGGCTATGAGCCGGCGGGCTTCCCGTTCGTGCAGGAGCAGTCGTTCGGGGCGTATCTGGCCCTGGGGGTGTTCCTGATCTTCGTGGCCCGCGAGCACCTGCGGCATGTGTGGCGCCGGGCCGTTCTGGGCGATCGGTCGGTGGATGACTCGGATGAGCCGATGAGCTATCGGGGGGCCATTATCGGGCTGATAGTCGGGGTGGGCGGGATGCTGCTGTGGGCGAGCGCGGCGGGCATGGCGCTGTGGACCGCGGCCATCTACTTCTTCCTGTTCCTGCTGTTCGCG
Organism: uncultured Armatimonadia bacterium; assembly: GCA_964617715.1. Taxonomy (GTDB): domain Bacteria; phylum Armatimonadota; class Zipacnadia; order Zipacnadales; family UBA5352; genus JALGVA01. The sequence continues at coordinate 2,625 of CAZTZN010000053.1, forward strand.
CTGGTGTACGCTCGAGCGCGCGCGGAGGCGGGGGCGGCCATGGTGTGGCTGTTCCCGTTCTATCAGCACAAGAAGATGATGATCGCCGTCGCCGGATCGGAGTTCTTCTACCGGCACGGCGGCTGGGGCAACCTGACTATCTTCTCGCTGCTGATGTTCCTCTCGCGCGGCTACTTCCAGTCGATGATGGCCTACCAGATCGAGTCCACGCGCATTGCCGAGGTGGCGCACATCCGCCAGCGGGTGATGACCTGGTGGCTGGTGGCGGCGCTTATTCTTGGACTGGCCGGCGCGTATGTGATACACTTGCAGGCGTACTACACGCACGGAGCGAACATCCTGGAGGGCGGGACCACCCAGGGCGGCTACCGCACACGGCTGGCGGTCACGGAGTACGAGGAACTCGCGAGCTTCATGCGCGGGCACAAGGAGCCCGACCGCAGCCGCACCGGTGCGGCCGTGGTCGGAGTGCTGGTCACCACCGCGTTGGTCGGGTTGCGCACCGTGTTCCTGCGCTTCCCGTTGCACCCCCTCGGCTACGCCATGGTCACCGCCTACGGTTACCCGCTGTGGGGGCCGTTCTTCATCGTCTGGGTGGTCAAGACGCTGGTGCTGCGTCTGGGCGGCATGGGGATGTATCGGCGTCTCATTCCGTTCTTTCTGGGGATCGTGGTCGGCCACTTCTTCACCGCCGGCCTGGTGTGGGGCTGGCTGAGCATCATCAATGAAATGTATCGTCGCTACGTAGTGCACTTCGGCTGAGCGCGGGCCATCGAGTCCCGCCTCGCGCCTCCGGGCGCGGCGCGCCGTAGTGACCGGCGAGGAGGACCTGCGACAATGACACTCTCCGGAAGCCGCACTTTGCTCCGTGACCTGTGTGCGACCCTGGCACTGGGTGTGATGCTGTGGCTGGTGGCCACGGACGCGGGCTACTGCGCGCTGAACGTGCGCGAGATCGCGGACCAGGTCTCTCCCAACCGGCTGCAGTCGCGGATCGAGCAGTTCGCCGCCCTCGGCTCCCGGGTATCGGGCTATCCGGGCAACGAGCAGGCGGCGGAGATGATTCTCGATACCTTCGACCGGTTGGGCATGCAGACCTATGTGCAGGAGTTCAACCTGCCCTCCCCGGTGGAGGAGTCGGCGTCGCTGGAGGTTGGGGGCACGACCTTCAAACTCAACGGGTTGTGGCCCAACCTGTGCCGCACCACGTGTGTGCCTGCGGAAGGCCTGTCCGGGCCGGTCATCTACGTCAAGGACGGCGACCTGTCGGAGTTCAACGGCAAACCGGTAGAGAACGCCATCGTGGTGATGGACTTCAACAACAGCCAGAACTGGCTGAACGTGCCGCTGCTGGGCGCCGCCGCGGTGGTGCTGATCGAGCCGGAAACCACCACGCGCGGCGAAGCCGCGATGAAGTGGCTGCGCGTGCCGGTGGATGTGCCCCGCTTCTGGTTGTCACGTGCGGACGCGCCGGCGGTGATCGCGGCTGCCGAGAGCTACACCCCGGGCACGCTGCACAGCAAGGTGACCTGGGAGAACACGCTCAACCGCAACATCATCGGCATCCTGCCGGGCAGCGACCCGACGCTGCGCAACGAGGCCATCATTCTCGAGGCCTACTACGACTCGATCTCAATCGTGCCGGCGGTGGCGCCCGGGGCGGAGAACGCGGTGTCCATTGCCACGCTCCTGGAGCTGGCCGAGATGTTCGCCGCGAACCCGCCCGAGCGCAGTGTGATCTTCCTGGCCTGCAGCGGGCATTTCGAGGCGCTCAGCGGGGCGCGCGAGTTCGTCGCGCTGTGGGGCAAGGAGCCGCGCAAGACCCGCCTGCGCCGCCAGCGCTACGACGAGATGCAGCGCGAGTTGGCGCAGTTGCAGCGCGCGCTCGAGGACACGCAGAGAGAAATCCAGAAGATGGAACGGCGCCGGCAGGAGTTCGAGCGCATCAAAGACAGCCTGTCGGAGGCCCAGCGCGAACGCCAGGAGTCGATGGCCACGCGTATCAATGTCGGTCAGCTCGAGCTGGCGGGCGATGTGGCGCTCGAGCGCGTGGAGCGGCTGCAGGACGACATCGCGCGCAAGCAGCAGTACATGGGCATCTGGGAGGCTCTCGATCAGTTCGACAAGATCCACCTGTTCATCGGCCTCGACCTGAGCACCGCGACGCCCACCCTGGGCGCCTTCCAGGTTGGCTGGTACTTCGCCCAGGCTCATCTGCTGCGCTTCTACTCGCCGCTGGGCAAACAGCTCGCGGATGAGGCGACGCAGGTCGCCGACCGCCTCGGGCTCAAGCCCGAGGAGACCTTCGTTGACGGGATCAACCCGATCAAGGGGCGGGAGTGGCACACCTTCTTCCCCGGCAAGATCGCCTTCGACCATGAGATGATCATCCGCGGCGGGCGGCCCGGCATCACCTTCACGACGGTCAACGACGCCCGCAACTTCGTCAATACGCCGCTGGACACTCCCGAGCGAGTGAACCTGGACAACCTGGTCACTCAGAACCGCATCCTCGCCAACCTGCTCTACCGGTTCCTGAGCGACCGCACGCTCAGCGAGCGGGCGCTCAAGCGCGTCGAGGCGCTCAAGAAGATGGACGACCTGGTTGACGTCCAGGGCACCGTGCTGGAGTTCCGGCGGCGCGAGAGCTTCGTGCCCAACACGCCGGTGCGAGATGCGCTGGTGCTCATCCAGGGCCAGTACCGCATCATGATGGGCGTGCACACCACGGTGCTGGCGATGGCCAACGAGACCAGCGAGTTCCTGGTGCGCGGTGAGATGGACAGCCGTGGCGGGCGGCTGGAAGCCTATGGTTTCGACCCGGACAGCGGCGACATCATCTACGCGCCCGACCGTGGCACCGACGGCGACAAGAAGTATCCACGCGACGTCTACGGCCGTCAGGGCCTCAAGCGCCCGGTAATCGTCTTCCGGTGCGTTCCCACCGGCCTGTTCGACCTGACGGACGAGCGCTACTTCCAGACGCTGGAGAAGGTCTTCGTCTACGACGCCCGCGACTACTCCGAGCCCATCTCCTACGGCTACTCGATCAACGAGATCAAGGTGGCGGCGGAGTTCCCGTCATACGTGGAGCCATGCGCCGTCATCTACTCGATGCCCGACCAGAACATGCAGGTGACCATGTCGATGGGCCTGGTCGGCATCCGCATGATCTGCATCAACGCCACTTCGCAGAAGCCCACCGGGATCGGCTTCCCGGCGGCGGAGACACCGAACATCGTGCTGACTCCGCTGCAGATCGCCAACGACATGTGGCAGATCGACGAGTTCCGCATCAGGCGGCTGGAACGCCACGGCATCGCCAACCAGCGTGTGCTGGAGCTGCATGAGACTGCGCGCGAGGCGCTGGAGGCGACCCGCGCGGCGCTCAAGGAGCAGCGCTACGACGCGGCGGTGGCCACTGCGCGCCACGCCTGGGGCTATGAGTCGCGCGCCTATCCGGATGTGCAGCGGACCGCCGAGGACGTGGTGAAGGGCGTGCTGTTCTACCTGGCTATCCTGTTGCCCTTCGCCTACTTCGGCGAGCGCCTGTTCATCCATGCGCGCACCATTATCCTCCAGATCATCGGCACGGTAGTGACTTTCATCATCGTGTTCCTGGCGCTGGCGCTGGTGCACCCGGCCTTCGCTCTGACCACCAGTCCGCCGATCATCCTGCTGGCCTTCATCGTCATGGCTCTGGCGGTCATGGTCATCAGTATTGTGGTCATGAAGTTCAACCAGGAACTCAAGTCGATGAAGCAGTCGCGTGGGGGCGTGCATGAGGCGGACGTGGGACGACTGTCGGTAGCCGGCGCCGCCTTCGGCCTGGGCATCGCCAACATGCGTCGGCGCAAGGCGCGCACCGGTCTGACCGCGGCCACGTTGATTCTGCTCACCTTCACCGTGCTGTCGTTCACCTCGGTGAAATCGTTCCTGCGCGAGAACAAGATCGGGCTGTCGCACAAGCCCACCTACCAGGGCATCATGCTGCGCGATCGCTCGTGGCTGTCGCTGGAGGCGCCTACGGCGGAGATCATCGCCAACGAGCTGCGGGGCAAGGCCGTGGTGTCCCCGCGTGCGTGGTACACCAGCGCGGACCTCGAGAAGGAACTGATGGTTGACATCGCGCCGGTGGATGACCTGTCGAACACCTACACGGTCAACGCCATCCTGGGGCTGTCCCCGCAGGAGACGCAGGTGATGGACACCGAGCGGCTGCTGCTGGCGGGACGGTGGTTCCGCCCCGGCGAGAAGGGCGTCATCCTGCTGCCGGAGTCGGTCGCCGGTACGCTGGGGATCGGGGCCGACGACGTGGGCCGCACCCTGGTGAAGATGTTCGGCACCGACTTCACCGTCATCGGTATCCTCAGCGAGGACCGGATGCGCGACATGACTGACCTTGACGGTGAGCCGATGACGCCGGTGAACTACGCGATGCTGCGGCCCGAGGTCATCGAGGAACTCAAGCGCCAGGCGCAGCGGCGTTCGCAGTTGGGCTCATCGGGAGCGCAGTCGCTGCTGCAGGAGTACAAGCACTACGGGCCGGAGAAGCTGGCGATCATCCCCTACAGCACCGCGCTGGAGCTGGGCGGCACGTTGCGCTCGATCGGCGTGCGCTTCGATGAGCCCCAGCAGGTGGCCGACGCCGTGACCGCCATGATGAAGCGCTTTGCGCTGAGCCTGTACGCGGGCATCGGCGACGGCTCGTATCTGTTCAGCTCGGTAGGCATGACCAGCGCCAGCGGCCTGGAGACCATGGCCATCCCCATCCTGATCGCGGCGCTGATCGTGCTCAACACCATGCTGGGCGCGGTCTACGAGCGCACCAAGGAGATCGGCATCTACAGCTCGCTGGGCCTGGCGCCGGTGCACATCGGCACGCTGTTCCTGGCTGAGGCGTCGGTGTTTGCCAACCTGGGCGCCATCGTGGGCTATCTGATCGGGCAGGTGCTGGCCAAGGCCATCCACGCCTTTGACCTCAACCTGGGCATCGAGCTGAACTACTCGTCGATGTCCGCGGTGGGCGTGACCATCCTGGTGGTCATCATCGTGCTGCTCTCCACGATCTACCCGAGTCGCAAGGCCTCGGAGATCGCGTCGCCGGGGATCGCGCGCAAGTGGGAGCTGCCTGAGCCGGAGGGCGATCGGCTCGTTGTGCGTCTGCCGTTCACGGTGACGGGGCGCGACGCGCTGGGGGTGGCGGCCTTCCTGCAGGAGTTCTTCTCCGAGTACGTGGGATACGCCGGCGGCGAGTTCCTGGCGGAAAACGTGCGTCTGGACCCCTTGGGGGAGACGCCCGCCGACGGCCTTGCGGTGAGGCTGCGGATGTGGCTGGCGCCGTATGACCTGGGCGTAAGCCAGGACTTCGAGCTGGCCTGCCTGCCGACTGAGGATGAGGAGATCTTCGCCATCGAGATCCGGCTGCAGCGGCTTGCCGGCGACATCACGTCGTGGAAGAAGACCAACTCGCTGTTCCTGTCGTCGATTCGCAAGCAGTTCCTGATCTGGCGGACCGTGCCGCAGGGCGAGAAGGTCGCCTACGCCGATCGGGGCGAGGAGGCGGTGGCGCAGGGGACAGTGGTGACCTGAATCGCATCAGCATAACCAGCCGACACTCGGGCGCGCCGGCGGCTTCCGCGCGGCGCGCCTTGGGGTAGCGGGAGTGATAGCGACGGACAGAGCGACGGTGAAACGGGCGGCCATTGATGCCGTGAAGTGGCTGATCCGACAACAGAATGAGGACGGGTCCCTGCAGCCGCTGGCGGAGGGCATGGCGGGGTTCAACAAGGCTCCCTACGCGCTGGCCCTGAGCGGGCAGAGCGGGCGGGGCGTGCGCCTGTGCACCTGGATTGTGGACAACAGCCTCGACGAGGACGGAGACCTGGGCGCAACCTTCGGGCGGCTGGGCCCGCTGGAGCGCTATTACGGCTACGCGCCCGCCTGGGTGGTGGCGGGCGCCCAGAAGCTGGGGCAGTTCGCGCTGTCTGTGCGCGCCTGGGCCTTCCTGGCCAGCCTGCAGCACCCCGACACCGGTGGCTTCCTGCGTGACGGGCCCGAGGCGGGCCTCGACGACGAGCAGGACATGCTGGGCACGGCGGCGGCAGGGCTGGCGGCGCTGTACATGGGAGATGAGCGTGTGGCGGTGGCGGCAGGCGACTTCCTGGTGCGCCGCTGGGAAGCCATGCCGCACACCGGGGACCGTATGTACCTGATGGTGCGCCGCGGGGAGGAGCCGGTGCGCGTCTTCGGCGAGGGCCTGGACGAGGAGTACATTCTGAGACTCGGCGAGCCCGGACAGTGGTACTTCGTGCCCGGGCTGGCGGCCGGCTTCCTGGTCAAGCTGGCCGAGGCCACGGACAATCGGGCATACCTGCGCACCGCCCAGGAATATGTGAGTTTCTGCGACGCGGGCACCGACGACCGCTACAGCAGTGCGCGCAGCGGCTTCTTCGGATGGGCGGCGTCGCTGCTTTATGTCCAGACGGGCAACGTCAACTACGCGCGCATAACCGAGGCGGTGCTCGAAGCGCTGGTGGCGCGCCAGAACCCGGATGGGAGCTGGCTGGAGCCGATGCTGCCCAGCGACCTGCCCTCGGCGCAGACGGACGCGACCGCCGAGGGGCTGATCCTGGCGCTGGAGATGCTGGACAACCTCGAGGCGATCACCGGGTAGACCCCGGACGGGGCCGCCGCTCCCGGCGGCCGACGGCGGCGAAGCTGTCAGACAAAAGGACGGAGGGAACATCGCGATGGACAAGATCGGGTTCGGGATCATCGGGTGCGGAGTCATATCCGGCACGCACCGCAAGGCCATTGAGGCCGTAGAGCTGGCCGAGCTGGTCGCCTGCTGCGACATCGTCGAGGAGAAGGCGAGGGCGTGGGCCGAGGAGGCGGGGCTGGGCGGGAACTACTACCGCAACCTTGAGGACATGCTTGCTCGCGACGACATCCAGGCGGTGTGCGTGTGCACGCCCAGCGGCATGCACTCCGAGCACGCCATCATGGCGGCGCAGGCCGGCAAGCACATCCTGTGCGAGAAGCCACTGGACGTGACGCTGCGCAAGATCGATGACATGATCGCGGCCGCGGAGCGCAACAAGGTTAAGCTCGCCGGCGTCTTCCAGCGCCGCACCTACGAGTCCACCAAGCGGGTTCGCGAGGCGGTGCGCACCGGCAAGCTGGGCAAGCTGGTGGTGGGGGACTGCTACCAGAAGTACTTCCGCTCTCACGAGTACTACGCCAGCGGCGACTGGCGGGCGACCTGGGAGCTGGATGGCGGCGGCGCGCTGATGAACCAGGGCGTGCACGGCATCGACCTGATCATGCACCTGATGGGCCCGGTGCGGCGGGTCAGCGCGTACGCGCGGCGGCTGGTGCGCAACATCCCGGTCGAGGACACCGCGGTCGCCATCGTGGAGTACGAGAACGGGGCGGTGGGCGTGATCGAGGGCACCACCAGCGTCACCCCGGGCTCGGGCTGCGAGGTCGAGATCTCCGGCGACAACGGCACCATCGGGCTGTCCGGTGACACGATCACCACGTGGAAGATCCCCGGTGCCGAAGAAGAGACTGCCGAGGCCGCGACCGAGGGCACGGCGTCCGACCCGACCGCACTGGCCGCCACCGGCCACGTGGCACACGTCCAGGACCTGTGCGAGGCGATCCTCGAGGACCGCGAGCCGGCGATCCCCGGCCGTGAGGCGCGCCGCGCGGTGGAGCTGATCAAGGCGATCTACAAGTCCAGCCGCGAAGGCGGCACGACGGTCGAGCTGCCGCTGTCCTATGTGGACGACGGCCCGGGCATTGACTGAACCGACCTGTCTGCCGCGCAAGCCCCAAGGGGCGCCGAACGCACTCGGCGCCCCGTCAGCTTGATTGACAGGCGCGGCCCGTGATGGGGTCAAGCGCCGTAGCGCGGTCGCGCATATGCACACCGGAGACGACGATGGCCTACCAGTTCTGCGACTGTCACACCCACAGTGAGTTCTCGGCATGCGCCGAGGACGTGACCCTCGAGGGCTACGCGGCGCGCGCAGGCGATGGCTCGCTGCACTTCGCCATCACCGATCACAGCGCCCAGATCTTCTATCCGCCTGAGCATCGCTGGGGGTTCTGGAGCGACGATGCCGTCGAGCTGTTCGAGGGCTGCCGGGCCCAGGGCCGCCGGCGCATCATCGAGTACGTAGCCGCGGTACGCGCCGTCCAGCGCGGCAACATGCTGGTGGGCACCGAGCTGGACGTGCTCCCCGACGGCCGCATGGTCTTCCCCGAGGGCGTGCTGGGGTCGCTGGACGTAGTGCTGGGGGCGGTGCACTCGATGCCCACGCTGCGCCACGAGCGCCCGCTCGACGAGGTCTACGCTGAGTTCCGCTTCCAGGTGAAGGCCCTGGCGGGCTACGGCATGGACGTGCTGGTGCACCCCTACCGTCTGCTGCTCGGGGCCGACGTTCCGGTGGGTGCGGAGCTGATCGAGTGGACGGTGCGCTGCGCCGCCGAGCGGGGCTTCGCGCTGGAGATCAACTCGCACAAGCGCTACGTCGAGACCGACCTGGCGATGATTCGGGCGGCGCTCGAGGCGGACGTGCCGCTGGCCATCGGCACCGATACCCACCGCTGGTCGGAGTTCGGCGATTTCAGTTACCACGTCGAGATCCTCCAGCGGGCGGGCCTGCCGGAGGAGAGCTGGCCGCGCATCCTGTGGCGGCCGCGCCAGCGCCGGCGCGAAGCCGCAGCGGGATAGGCGCATCGGTGGAGCAGACAGGGAGTCGGTCATGAGTTCGAAGAAGTCGTACGACCTGGTCGTCATCGGCGGCGGCCCCGGGGGATATGTCGCCGCCCTGCGCGCGGCCCAGCTCGATCTGTCGGTCGGGCTGGTCGAGGAGCGCGAGCTGGGCGGCACGTGCCTGAACCGCGGCTGCATCCCTTCCAAGGCGCTGCTGTACACCGCGCACGTGCTCGAGACCTGCGAGCGGGCCGGACGCTTCGGGGTCACGGTCGGGAACTTCAGCCTCGACGTGGACAAGGTGCGCCGGCACAAGGACCGTTCGGTGAAGCAACTCGTCTCGGGCGTCAGGATGCTGCTCGACCGGGCGGGCGTAGACGTGCATCATGGGCACGGCCGGTTCGTGACGCCGTACGAAGTCGAGGTGAGCGTGGGCGAGGAGCGCCGGGGGATCGAGGCCGCGCACATCATCGTCGCCACCGGCTCTGAACCAGCCGTCGATTTCTTCGACGGGTACGATGGCCGCGACGTGTGGACGAGTGATGTCGCACTGGCTCTGCCGCGCATCCCCGAGTCGATGATCGTCATCGGTTCGGGCGCAACGGGCATGGAGCTGGCGGCCGCGTACCTGCACTTCGGCTGCAAGATCACGGTTGTGGAGATGTACGACCGGGCACTGCCGCGGGAGGATCGCGACGCCGGCGAGGTCGTAGCCCGCACCTTCGAGCGCCGGGGTGGGCGCATCGAGACCAACGCTCGGGTGAGGCGTATTGAGGACGCGGGTGATGGCAAGCGCGTAGTGTTCGAGCGCGCCGGTGAGGAGGAGCATCTCGAGGCGGAGGTGGTGCTGATCGCGGCCGGCCGGCGCGCGTACCTCCGGGACCTGGGCGCCGACGACGTCGGCCTCGAGATCGAGCGCCGGGGGATCTGTGTGCGCGAAGGCGTAGACCGACCCGCCGACGCCTCGCAACCGGCCGAGGCGATGTGCCCCGGAGTGCAATTGCGTACGTCACTCGACCACATCTACGCCATCGGCGACTGCATTCGCGGCATCGGCCTGGCGCACGTCGCCATGCACGAGGGCGTGGCGGCGGCTGAGAGCATCGCCGGGATTGAGACGTACATCGATTACAACGCGGTGCCGGCGGCGCTCTACTGCCACCCGGAGATTGCCTCGGTCGGGCTGACGGAGGACCGGGCGCGGGAGTTGGGCGTCGAGGTCAGCATCGGCATGTTTCCCTTCGCCGCCAACGGACGCGCGGTGTGCACCGGTGCGCGCGAGGGCTTCGCCAAGATCGTTGCCGACCCGCAATCCGGCCGCGTGCTCGGCGCCACCGTGTGCGGGACGTACACCACGGAGATGATCCCCGAGCTGACCCTGGCGGTGCAGCAGGGCCTGCCGGCGGAGGCGATTATTGAGGTCATGCACGCACATCCGACGCTGGGGGAGGGCATCCACGAGGCGGCGCTGGCCACTCAGGGCCGGCCGCTGCATATCCCGTTCCGATGACCGGCGAGCAATAAAGCTGCGCGGGCGGTGAGGTGTGATGAAGCTCGTTACTGCGGCTGAGATGCGTGAGCTGGATCGGCGCACCATCGAGGAGTGGGAGTTGCCGGGCAGAGTCCTGATGGAGAATGCCGGGCGTGCCGTGGCGCAGATTGCCGGTGAGTTGCTGGAGGAGACGGGCGCCGGGCGGGTGGTCGTCGTCGCCGGGAAGGGCAACAACGGGGGCGATGGCTTCGTGGCCGCGCGCTGGCTGCATCACGCGGGAGTGGACGTCGAGGCGTGCCTGCTCGGCGCCGGCGAGGAGCTGAGGGGGAATGCGGCCGCCAACTTCGAGTTCGCCGCGCGCATGGGCGTTCCCATCCACGAGCAGGCCGGGCGCGCGTTGCTCGACGATCGCCTCAGCGACGCGGCACTGATCCTCGACGGGGTGCTGGGCACCGGCATCTCGGGCGAGGTGCGTGGGAGTGCGCGCGAGGCCATCGCGGCCATGAACGCCGCGTCCGCCCCCGTGGTCTGCATCGACATTCCGTCAGGCGTGGACTCCGACACCGGCGCGATCCTCGGCGACGCGACCTGGGCGCATACCACGGTTACCTTCGCGCTCCCCAAGATCGGGCTCTACCAGTACCCCGGGCGAGAGCGCTGCGGGCAGATCGTCGTGGCGCCCATCGGCATCCCGGCGGCCCTGACCGACTCCGACGAGCTGCGCACTACCCTGACGCTCGAGGATGACGCCGCGTGGATGCTGCCCGGTCGTGCGCCCGACATGCACAAGGGCGATGCCGGGCGGCTGCTGATAGTCGCCGGCTCGGTGGGGATGACCGGCGCGGCGGCGCTGGCGGGGCTGGCGGCGACCCGTTCGGGCGCGGGGCTGGTATACGTGGCCTGTCCGCAGAGCCTCAACGACATCCTCGAGGTGAAGTGCACCGAGGCGCTGACGCGACCGATGCCCGAGACCGAGGCGCGCTCGCTGGCACTGGCGGCTGAGGAGCCGATCGCGGAGATGGCCGCGGGCATGGACGCGGTGGTCCTCGGGCCGGGGCTGTCGCAACACGACGAGACGGGGGAGCTGGCCCGGCGGCTGGCCACGCGCCTCGAGCTGCCGATGGTCATCGACGCCGACGGGCTCAATGCGTTCACGGGTCGCGTTGAGGAGCTTCGCGCGCGTGAGATCCCGGCGGTCATCACTCCCCACCCGGGGGAGATGGCGCGGCTGACCGGACGGTCGATCGGCGACATCCAGGCCGACCGGTTGACGAGCGCACGTGAGGTGGCGGAGGCGAGCCACGCGGTCGTTGTCCTCAAGGGCGCCGGCACTGTGATCGCCGCGCCCGACGGCGAGGCGTGGGTCAATGCGACCGGCAACGAGGGCCTCGCCAGCGGTGGCAGCGGCGACGTGCTTTCGGGGATGATCGGCGCCTTCCTGGCCGGAGGCGCGCCGGCGCTTGATGCCGCCGTCGCCGGAGTGTTCTATCACGGGCGCGCCGGCGACCTGGCCGCGCAGCCGGGCCGACGCGGGCTGGTCGCCCCCGCGCTGCTCGACGTGCTGCCCAGCGTCTTCCCGCCGGCCTGACCGGCGCTGCGGAGGTCGATGATGATGCGCCTGCACCCCCTTGTATGTGCCCATCGCGGATGCTCGGGCGTCGCGCCCGAGAACACCATGGCCGCCTTCGAGGCCGCGATCGCGATCGGCGCCGACTTCCTCGAACTCGATGTGCACCGCACCGCCGATGGCGAGATCGTGTGCATGCACGACGCCACGGTCGATCGCACCACCGACGGCTCGGGCGCCATCGCGGAGATGACCCTCGCGCAGCTCCAGGCGCTCGACGCCGGGTCATGGAAGCACCGGCGCTACGCCGGTGAGCGCGTGCCCCGGCTGGTGGACGTGCTTGAGGTCATCGCCCCGCGCATCGTGGTGGACATCGAGATCAAGGATCGGGGCATCGCGGCGCCGGTGGTCGAACTCATCCGCGCGGCCGACGCCCTGCGCCGAGTGACCATCGTCTCCTTCGACACGGACGACCTGCGCGCGGCCAAGGACGCCGCGCCCGCCCTCGCCTGCGGCCTGATCACCTCCGGCCCCGCCGCCGACTCACCCGCGGCGATTCACGAGCTGATTACCGCGGCGCTGGCGGCGGGCGCGAACTTCATCTCCTGCGCACACCCGAAGCTGACGGCGACGCTGGTGCACGAGTGCCGGCTGGCGGGGCTGGGCGTCATGGCGTGGACCATGGACGATCCGGCCGACCTGCGGCGGATGATCGACCTGAGCGTCGATGCGCTGGTGAGCAACTACCCCGAGCGCGCCATCGAGCTGCTGGAGGCGCGGGCATGAGCGCGCGACCACCGGTGGCGCTGACCATTGCCGGCTCGGACTCGGGCGGCGGCGCCGGCATCCAGGCCGACCTGAAGACCTTCGCCGCGCTGGGCGTCTACGGCATGAGCGCCATCACCGCGATCACGGCGCAGAACACCGTCGGCGTGCGCGATGCCCTGGTACTCGAACCCGCGCTGGTGGCGGCGCAGATCGATGCGGTGCTCGAGGACATCGGCTGCGACGCGGCCAAGACCGGGATGCTGGGCACCGCCGAGGTCGTGGTGGTCGTGGCCGAGCGGCTGGCGCAGCACCGGGTGCACAACGTGGTGGTGGATCCGGTGATGGTCGCAAAGAGCGGAGATCGGCTGCTGGATGAGGACGCGCGTGCCGCGGTGGTCGAGCGGCTGCTGCCGGTCGCGCGCATCGTAACGCCCAACCTGCCCGAAGCGGAGGCCCTGCTGGGCCGGGCGATCGCGCCCGACGCGATGGCCGATGCCGCCCGCGAGCTGTGCGCGCTGGGCGCGAAAGCGGCGGTCGTGAAGGGCGGCCACGCCGGTGGGGAGCGCTCGGTGGATGTGTTCTATGATGCGGCGACCGACAGCCTGACGAGCTTGAGCGCCCCGCGCATCAACACGGCGAACACGCACGGGACCGGCTGCACGTTCTCGTCGGCGATCGCCGCCTTCCTGGCGCGCGGGTGGTGCCTGGAGGCGGCGGTCGCGTGGGCCAAGCGCTTCGTGACCGAGGCGATCCGGCGAGGCCTGCCGCTGGGCGCCGGGCATGGGCCCACCGACCACATGGGCGCGGGACGGCTGTTTGACTGAGGAGCGATGACCGATGGCCGACATGCTGGTGCGACTTTACAACCTGCCGGAGGTGCAGGGTACGCTCGATGAACTCGCGGCTGAGGGGATCGTGGTGCGCCGGGCCCAGCCGTGGGAGCTGACCGCGGTGCGCCGGTTCATCGAGGAGCACTTCTCGCGCGGGTGGGCGGACGAGGCCACGCTGGGCTTCGCACGTCAGCCCATCTCCGTGTTCATCGCCCAGGACGGCAAGCGCATGGTCGGCTTCGCCGCCTATGAGTGCACCGCGCGCAACTTCTTCGGGCCGATGGGCGTGGACGAGGCCTACCGCAAGCGCGGCATCGGCGCGGCGCTGACGTTGGTGTGCATGCACGCGCTGCGCGAGATGGGCTACGGCTATGCGATCATCGGCGCCGCCGGCCCCGAGGACTTCTACGCGAAGGTCTGCGGCGCGGAACCCATCGCCGACAGCAGGCCGGGCATCTACCGCTGGGAGAGCGTCGGCTAACCGCCCGCGTTCGGCCGGTTCTGCCGGTTCCACCGCATGACCGCGCGATACTTGGGCGTGTCATCGTCCACGTACTCCAGCAACCCCCACGCGCCCCACTTGCTCCAGCGCCCGACCGAGGAGAAGATGCACATGAGGCCGCCGCCGGCGTCGCGCCAGGCGTCGAGGTAACGTGTGTACATCGTGCCCATGCGCGGGTCGCGGTTGGCGGCGAGGAACAGGGCGGTCAGAGCGTCGTTGTTGGTGGCCGCGCCGACGCCCACGAGATGCTGTCCGGCCTCGTAGGCCACCAGCTCGAGCCCGAACTCGTCGGCCACGGCCTTCTGCGCGGCCATCGCTGCGATGGCCCGGGGCAGCGCCACCTGCTCGGCCTCGTCCAGCACGCGCTCGACGGTCCAGCCGGCGATGGTGTCGCTGCTCGGGTCGCTGTCGGGACGCGGGGTGAGGCCGAAGTAGGGCGCGACCGCCAGCGCGTCGCAGTGCTGATACGCGTCCTCGAACTCGAGCTTCTGCCGCGAGACGTAGGGGTTGGCCGACTGCGTCGCCATGCAGCGCACCAGTCGCTCAGTGCCGCCGAAGACCTCCTCCCAGATAGCGAAGATCTCCACCGAGCGGCGCGCGCTGAAGCGCCAGCCCGCCTCCCACGGCTTCTCTCCCAGCCCCAGCCGCATCCCGCGCTCGTTGGCCCAGCGCGTCTGCTCGAACTGCGAGTTCCAGACCTCGTTGGAGTACTCCACATAGATCCGCAGCGCCGGGTCGAGACCGCGCCGAACCTGCTCGGCGAAGTTGCGCACGTAGTCATCATCGGCGCGATGAGGCATGCAAAACCAGGGGTTCGCGCCCAGCCGGTTGCACAGCTCGATCATGACCTCGAGCGGTGCGCCGCGCACAGTCCAGGTGGCATCATCAACGCGCGGGCGGTCCTCCCAGGTCGCGACCTGGGAGCCGTTGGTGCGCATCCAGTCCATGAAGCGGATGGTGTCGAAGCTCGCCCAGCGCGCGAGAAAGTCGGGGTGAAAGCGCTCCTGCCGGTACGTGGGCTCGAACCCGGGCATGATGACGCGGATGTTGCGCACGTAGTCCTCGGGATTTACCGAACGCAGGCGGAGGAAGAAGCCGCCCTGGCTGCTGTCCACGCCGACCACGATGCGCCCGGGCTCGTGCGCGAGCACGGTGGCTGCGCCCCAGAACTCGATCTCTCCGTCGCCCTCGTAGAGGCACACGTACTCGCCCGAGGGGTAGTGCCCGCCCCTGATGGTGCACAGAGGCGTGTCCGCCCAGCAGCCCTGCTCCAGATGCGTGATCCAGCCGCGCTCGTCGAGGGCCAGCTCGGGGCCCTTGCCCCAGTCCTCGCCCTCGCGCTGGCTGACCCACCGCCGTGACAACCGGAAGACATCGACGAAGGGCAGCTCGGTGTTCCAGTCGCTCAGGCCGGCGAGGTTGATGCCGAGGCGACTGTGCGCGGGCGTCGGGGCCTCCTGCGCGAGGGCCCCGCCGGCGACAGACAAGGCCGTGACCACCACGACGACAAGCTGGAACGTGAGTACCCGGATCTGAGCCGGCATCGCCGTCCCTCCATGCCTGCAATGTCGTTCGGGAGGCGGCTCTTCACCGCTGCCGCTCGCTCAGTCCACCTGCAGCGCCACCAGCTCTCCGCCATAGGCCGCGATGACCACCGCCGAGCCGGCGCCGCGCAGGTCTCCCGCAGTCAGCGCTCGTGGCCGGCCCTCGGTGCGGTAGCCGCCGAGAATGCTGCCATCCGCGCCCAGCAGGTAGACCGTGCCGTCGTCGCAGGCGGCCGCCAGCTCGAGGTTGAGCGTGGCCAGGTCGCTCACCTGCTCGGGCAGCTCGGTGCGCCAGCGCAACCCGCCCGCGCCATCCCAGGCGTAAACGCTGCCCGACTCCGAGGAGGCCGCCACCACCGCGCCCGCCTCGTTGGGCGAGAGTCCGACGATGGCCGTCGGGGCGCCGCCCACGTTGGCCTGCCACAGATCCTCGTTCCCGGGGCCCTGCGCGCGGATGACGGCATCGTCGGCGCCGAAGAGCACCTCGGGTAGCCCGTCGCCGTCGAGGTCGATGGCCGCGCAGGCGGGCCAGTTGGGCCCACCGCTGACGCTGCCGATCTTGCGACCGTCCTGATCGAGCACCGGCGAGCCGTAGTACTCGCTGCCCGCGAGTACCTCGTCATAGCCGTCACCGTCGATGTCGCCGGTGTCGCAGACCGTGCTCGCGTGCGTGGTGTTGGTGCGCCACAGCTCGGTCCCGTCTCCGTCGAAGCCATAGTGATGCCAGTTGTCGGAGCCGATGACGACCTCCATCGCCGGGTCGTCGTCGAGCTGCGCGCCGCAGACCGACCCCACCGAGCCCGAGCGCCCGTGATAGCGCTGGATCTCGACCTCCCACAGCAGCTCGCCCGCCAGGTCGAAGGCGCGCAGCTTCGCATCATCGGCGCCCGAGAGCAGCTCGGGCATCCCGTCGCCCGTGATGTCGATGAAGCGCACCGCGCGCACCATGGCCTCGGATGGCTGCTCCCAGACCACGCCGCCGTCGGCGTCGAGCAGTACCGTGCGCCCATCCTCAGTGCCCGCAGCGATGACCGCCGGCGCCGTGACGCCCCAGAGGTCAGTGCAGATGATCGGACTGCCCAGCTCCGCGCGCCACGCGACCTCAAGCTCGCGCGGCAGCTCCGGGCGGTCGAGCGCGGCGGGCGCGGGCGGCGCGGTGGCCTCGGCGACCAGCTCTTGCAGCCAAGCGTCAAGCTCAGGGGGAGTATCCAGCTCGACATCCGCGCCATCACGCGATTCCTGCAGGCCGGGCAGCGACAGTTCACGGAGGTCAGCGAAAGCTGCCAGGCCCGGTGCTATGAAGAAAGCCGCGGCATCGATGCGCGCCTCCTCGCGCTGCCACGGCCCGGTGCCGATGATCCCCTGCGGGAGATCCCCGAGCATCAGGGCATAGACGCCCGGCTCGATCGTGTGCAGCGTGAACCGCGGTTCGTCCCCGGGTCCGGCCCCGAAGACATTGGCGAACCGGATGCTCTCGCCTGCCGCGAGTGTGGCCTGCTTGTCCTGGTGCAAGACCTGGGTCATCGGCCCGGCGAACGGGTAGTTGGCGTAGTAGCCGCGGTCGCCGCCGTGGCCGCGGTCCCAGCTCTCGCGTAACGACAGCCGCGCGCCGTCCGCGTTGGTAATGTGGAAGAACTCGCCCTGCTGTTCGACGTCCAGGCGGTTGGCGGTGATGGTCGCGTCGCCGAGCGTGCGCCACACGCACGTGGCGCGGAAGTTCCCCGGCTCGCGCGCGGTCAACTCATCGAGGACCACGAAAAAGCCGTAGGGCCCGTCCGCCCAGAGGACCGTGCGCGTCCAGTCGGCCCCGGCGTAGCCCGGTACGCGCGCCCGCACGATCGCCGTCCCATCGAAGTCGGCTGCCGCCACCAGCTCGGAGAGCGGTGGGACCGGCGTGGTCTCGCCGTCGCGGCTGAGCATGATCGAGTTGTGCCACTTGGGCGTGGCGCGGATGTAGTCCATGTCGCACAGCCACAGCCGCCCGTTGTCGGTGTAGCGGATGATGGCGTTGGCGTCATCGTGGTCGTGGATGCCGGTAGAGATGCCGTCGAGCATCAGGTAGCTGTCCTGCTCGTCGAAGCCCGAGCGGAAGACCGCCTTGTCGAGAGCGCGTTCGGGCGGCACGTTGCCCACCGCCGCGTTGCCGGCGAGGTAGCTGGCGTAGACGGCCGGGTCGAGGATGAAGCTGGTCAGCCCGATCTGATCGCGTGGCTCCTCGACCGGGCCGTCCCAGTTCCAGTAGCCGAGCGCGGTGGCGCTGCGCGCCCTGGCGTCGAGGCGCTGCACCAGCCAGCGGTAGCGCGGGTCATCGTAGTAGAGCGAGGCGATGCGCATGAGCGTGCGCGCGTTGGAGCCGAAGGGCATCCAGGCGTCGCCGAAGGTGGCCTCGTCGCCGAAGTTGTCGTGGCAGGCGATGGCGAGTTCGCAGGTCTTGCGCAGCGTGTCGGAGGTAAACAGCTCCATGTCGCCGCGCACCAGCGCCCACTCCTGCGTGTGGTTGATGGTGATCCACTGATAGTTGGCCGAGTCCTCGAGGGGCTTGCAGACGTGCTCCTGGCCCTGGAAGAGGTTGTCCACCACGCGCCGCCACCAGTCCACCTGGGGCATGCGGAAGTGCGAGCCGAAGTACTCGACCGCGTAGGCGATGCCGACCGCCGGGTGAGTCTGATGGTTCCAGATCGGGCCCTGGATACCATCGCGCTCGCGGGCGATGGGCTCGCGCATCTCCCAGAAGCCCATGCTGTCATCGACGATCTGGCGCACCCACTCGGCGGCCATCATCCGGTCGTCATCGCTCATCGCCGGGCACTCCTCCACCTGGTCGAGCGCGGTCACGATCGACTGCAGGGTGAAGGTCGGCGGGTTTATGCCCGGGGTGTTCTCGTAGTAATCGCGCAAAACCCGCACCAGCGCCACGTAGGCGCGCGCGTAGCTCTCGCCACCGCCGAGGTAGTAGGCGCGCGCGTAGCCCGACGGTCGGCCCGAGGCCGACTGGTACTGATAGGCGCCCACGAACGAATGCAGGTAGTCATCCAGCTTCTGCACGGCCTGCGCGATCTGCTCGTCGGTCAGCGGCGGGTTGTTGGTGGCATCGCTGACCCAGTCGATGGTGACCGGGAGCGTGAGATCAGGCGCGGGCTCGATACGCTCGAGCAGCGATTCGGCCGCGGCGCGGCAGCCCTCGGGGTCGGAGCCGCCGAGGTAGACGACGTTGGTGCCTGCGCTCCACGGGTCATGCACCGTGCGCAGCTCGTGGCCGCCCGCGCCGGGGTAGGCGCCGTCGGAGAAGATGAGGCCGCGGGCATACAGCCGCAGCGAGAGCGGGCCGCTGGCCAGGTTGCCGACCAGGATGGTGGTGCCCGCCGCGAGATCCTCGGGCGTGGCGGCGTCCTCATCGATCGTCGGCAGAACCACGCCGGTGCGCTCGGCGAAGCGTACGGCGAACTCCTCGGCCACCTCCCGGTAGTCGGGCACGCGCGGCAGCAGCAGGGTTGCCGCCGGCCGCCCGCCCGCGATCAGGGGCGTCTCGCGGTGGATGACCCCTGGCGAGACCAGCGGCAGCGACCGCTTCGGCTCCTCGATCTTGGTCACGGTCAGCTCGTCGAGCGCGATTGCGCCGCCGACTGCGGTGAGGCGGATCTCGGCCGCGTCGCCGACCGTGGCGCTTTCCACGCCGATGCCGACCTCGCCCCACTCACCCGCGGGGACGAAGTGCCGGCCGGCGAACTCACCGCCCACGAGGCTGTGCAACCACGCCGACTGCCCGCCGGTCGCCATGGCGGTGATGGTGATGCGCCAGGTGCCGGCCTCGATCGGCACGCTCAGATCGACGACATCGCCCTCGGCCAGTGCGACCGCCGAGCCGTCGAGCGCGGGCGCGAACTCCTGCGCCCGCGCGCCGGGCGCGAAGTCCTCAACCGGCGACGCCATCTGTGCCGGCGCGCTCACGGCCATCGCCAGAGCGACGATTGCGCACGCCACTATGCGCTTCAATATGCCTCCACCTCCGAGACCCACATCAGATTCGGGCGCTGCGCCGGGCCACCGCCGGGCGGCTGGACGACGCGCACCGCCGTGGCCGATACCTCATCGAAACGCACCATCGACACGAAGACCGGCTCCGGCT
This sequence comes from uncultured Armatimonadia bacterium, assembly GCA_964617715.1. Lineage (GTDB taxonomy): Bacteria > Armatimonadota > Zipacnadia > Zipacnadales > UBA5352 > JALGVA01. The sequence continues at coordinate 22,179 of CAZTZN010000053.1, forward strand.
CATCCACCTGTGCCACCGGCACCCACTGCTCGCCGAGCAGCGCCTGCACCTCGAAGCGCCGCGAGGAGAACACCGCGTCGCCCTCAACCGCCCAGTAGATGACCACGCACGAGAGCGGGCGCTCGCCGGGGAAGGTCACCTGCACCCAGTGCGGCTCCTCCGACTCGCCGGTCGCCGTCGCGCGGCGCGTGAAGTCCGTGCCCGCGAGCATCTGCAAGCCGTCGTTGAGCGGCTCGAGGCGGTACTGTGCGTAGAGGCTGTCGGCCGCGGGCGTGCCCCCGTTGGCCGCGAGCGCCCAGTTGAGCGCGAATGCCCCCGGGCTCACGGTGATGACGACGTCGTCGATGAGCACCGGCGTGGGGGAGTTGCAGCGTACGTTCGCGAGGTAGCTGCGGCCCTGCTGGTGGACGGCGGTGCAGGTGATCTCCCGCCACTGTTCCCCGACTTCGAAGTTGGCCGAGTAGCCGCCGGGGAACTTCGCGCGCCAGTCGCCGCGGTCGAGGTAGGCGCTGACCATCGCGGTGCCTTCCTCGGCGCGCGCCTGGAAGGTGATGGTATACCGCAGGCCGCGCTCGTAGGTCATGCCGTAACTGATGGCCGCGCCGCCCGCCTGGTCGATGTTGGCGATGCGCACGCACGCCGAGCCATCGGGCCCGAGGCCCTCGACAACCTCGGCCTGCACCTCGCCATCGCCGTAGTTCGCCGGCCCGAACGGGTCGAGCGCGCCATCGTTGAAGTCGGCCTGAACGATGACTTCTGCTGCGGATGCGTGCGGCCACGTGCCAATTGCCAGCGCGAGCACGACAGTTCCGAGCAATCTCACTGCGACCACTCCTTCGCGGCATCCTCCAGCCAGTCACCGACGATACGCCGGTAGCGCTCGACCTCCACCGCGCCGCTGTCGGCGTGCGCCTGCGCGAAGTCCAGGAGATCGCGAGCGGCGTCAAGCGCCCGTCGGCGCAGCCACGGCCGCCGGACCTCCGGCTCGATCCGCGCGTCGCGCAGCAGTCGCCGCCAGGCGCCCATGCGCAGCAGCAGCTCCAACCCCACCCACGCGCGCTGCACCGCCTGCCAGTGGCGTTTCTCGCCGGTGGCCGCCAGCGCGCGCGCCCGGCCGAAGGCCTCCAGCGCCGGGCGCAGCAGCCGGTCGGTGGCGCGTTGCGCGTACTCCAGGTCGTAGTGCCCGGTGCATGGCCCGGCGAGCGCGAGGTCATCCGTCAGCGCCGCCAGGTATGCGCCCATCTCGTCCGCGGCGGGGCCGAAGATGTGCTCGCGATGGCGGGTCAGCCATGCCGCGACGTCCATCTCCGGCTCCCACGACAGCCGCCCGATCAGGTGAGCGTTCTCGCCGAAGGTGCCCCACTCCTCGGGCACAAATTCGCACACATAGCCATCGCAGCCGACATCGACCAGCCAGCGCCACTGCTCCGGCAGCATGTGGGCGATGGGATAGGGGATCGACATCGTGTGAATCTGCATGAGGTAGCAGAAGAGGTAGAGGTCATTGGATGTGACCTGGCGCCAGCGCTCCAGCTCACGCGCGTAGGCTGCGTTCATGCGCTCGCAGTTGACGTCGGGTGCCACCGGATGCTTGAGGCAGCGCCGGAAGGGCGCGAAGCACACCGCGACGTTGTCGGCGGGCTCTACCGCCAGCGGGGCGTCGGCGTAGTTGACGTAGGCCAGCGCGCTCAGGCGCCGGTCGGGATGCTCCTGCGCGACGTACTCGGCGACGGCGTTGACGAATCTCAGGCAGGTGTCGGTGCGGCGCAGTTGCCCGGGCCGGAAGCGCGAGGCCCGCTGCGGCTCCAGCGCCAGGCAGTCGGGGCACTCACACCAGCCGAAGCCGTCGTTGGGCCACAGGCCGATCATCTCGATGTGCTCGTGGGCGGCGAAGAAGTCGCAAACGCGCTCGGCGACACGCTCGGCGACCTCGGGGTTCGAGGTGCAGAGCTGGCCGTCGGGCGAGCGGCGGCCGTCGAGCAGCGCGTACCACTCGGGATGGGCGGCGAAGTGCTCGCTCGGCGGGAGGAAGTAGCGAAAGCTGTGATGGCCCATGGTGGCGGTCATGCCGCGCACGACCACCTCGGGCTCGAGCAGCTCGAGGTAGCGCTCGATCGAGCCCTCGATGTTGGCGAAGACCATGAAGCGGTTGAAGCGGTTCTTCGCCATCCACTCGATGTGATGAACGTAGCCGGCGTCGATGGGCATGAGGTTGGTGAACTCACGGTGGACCATCGCGGG